>QEVI01000181.1 GCA_003576855.1 Planctomycetota bacterium | reverse complement strand
GGGCTTCTCGGCGAAGATGTGCTTGCCGGACTTCACCGCGGCCTCGAAGTGGATGGGACGGAAGTGGGGCGTCGTGCATAGCAGCACGACGTCGACGCCGCTGTCGATGACGCCCTGGTAGCCGTCGAAGCCCACGAACTGCCGCTCGCTGGGAACGTCGACGCTGCTCTCGTAGTAGAGCGAGTCCTTGTTTCGGCTATGCTTGGCGACCTCGTTCTTGAGGCCTTCGAGACAATGCTGCATGTTGTCGGCGAAGGCGTCGCAGACGGCCCACAGCTTGACGCGGCCTTTGGTCTCCAGCGCCTGGGCGGCGGCGCCGTATTGATTTCATCGTCGCCGGCGATGTGGGCGGAGCGGACGACCTGTGCATTAACCCCCAACAGTGCACCGCCGGCGACGAGGGCCGAGGCGCCTTTCATGAAGTCGCGTCGCGAGGGGCTGGCGGCGGAGGATTCGAGAGATGGATCGGACATGACGCGTCTCCGGGAAAGAGGGGAGGAGGGCTGGGGACAGGTGTTAGGTGTCAGGTGTCAGGTGTCGGGTGTCAGGTGTCGGGGGTCGGGGTTAGTCGGAGAGGGTTTCTGCGGCTTTGACGGCATCGCTGAGCGTGGGGCCAGTGCGGCCCATGGCGCCGCGGCCTTCCTGGAGCCGGCCGGCCACGGCGGATTGAAGTTCTTCGACGTCGGCGTCCCAGACGCGGCGTTTGTCCGCCTCGGAAAGCGGCTCCAGCGAGCGGACGAGTCGCATGCCGACGCCCATCGAAGGCTCCTCAGTATACCACCACGGGCTGAGCGGAAGATTCGGGTCGGAAAGTTTCCAATCATCTTCCTCCGATTTGTGGCGGGCGGCGCTGCGGGCCATCGCCGGCTCGTCGAGCCAAGACCCGCCGCGGATGACCCGCGGATTCAGCTCCGCTGGCCAATTGATCGATTCCCAGGCGCCGATCCGGCCCGGGCCCAGCGCGCGGTAACGATCCGGCGAATACTGGTCGAGCGTCCATTCGGCGACGTTGCCGTGCATGTCGTAAAGGCCCCATGGGTTGGGCGCCTTGGTCGCCACGGGATGCGTGGCGTAGTCGGAATTGCCGGTAAGCCAGGCGTACTGGTCATACGCATCCGGATCGTCGCCCCACGAATACGCCGAGTCCGTCCCGGCCCGGGCGGCGTACTCCCATTCCGCCTCGCCGGGAAGTCGGTACTCGCGACCCGTCAAGCCGCTGAGCCACTTGGTGTACTGCCGGGCGGCGTACTGCGTCATCGTCACGGCCGGCTGGTTGGGTTGGTCGCCCGCCATGTACGTGCTGTCCGGGGCGTAGAGCGGAGTCGGCGCGGTGACGGCATCGACGTCGATCTCGTCGGCCAATTGGCCGTTCCAGCCATGCTTCTCGACCAGCGCCCACTGGTCCGTCGCGTCCCCCTCGGCCGGCTTCGGGTTCGACGCGAGCCCTTGAAGCTGTTTGAAAGCGTTGTACATCTTCATGTAGTGCTGATACTCGGCCCAGGTGACTTCCGTCTTGCCGATCCAAAACGGAGCGACCGTGACGGCGACCTGCGGGCCTTCGTCGCCGCTGCGGCCAGGCTCGTCCTCGGGGCTGCCCAGCAGGAACTCGCCGGCGGGCACGGGAATCATCTCGAAGGCGATCTGCGTGCCGGGGATCATTTCGGTATAGGGAACCATGTAGCGGCCGCCGACTTCGACGGCGGGGCCGCTGGCCGGCTTGCGGTCGACCAGCCCCAGCGCGCCGTCGCATTGCGCCGACGGTCCGCCGACGAGCGAAAAGACCATGACGATTGCCATCGCCGCCAGCAGGCGAAAGCCGACGTGACTCATGCTGCTCCTTTCAAAGCGGACCATTGCACGGGGGTAGAGCGCCGCTTGGTCGCAGGATTCGCTCGCCCTGGCTGTGTTGAGCATAAGCGGCGTGCCGGGCGGTCGCAATCGGCGGCCACGGCGCTGGCCCGCGGCTTGCCGAAGGGCGTGTGGCCGCCGTGGACCGCCTGATCGACGGTCCGAACAGGCCCGTCCCCGCGGCTTGACGGCGCCGCCCGCGAGCGCGTTTTCCACCCCCGCCCCGGCCGCATAGGAGAGTTTCACCAGCGTCGATATAGTGTAGTCGACGTTATACATTCACTGGACCGTCGCGCAGCGGCTGCGGGCCACGGCTGCCAGGCCAAAGTTTCGAGTTGCCCTATTGTGACGAGTCTCGTTCGCCAAGACGTGATGACGGCCGCCGACACGGTCGTCGTAAAGGTCGGCAGCCGCGTGCTGACGGGCGACGACGGCGCCCTGGACGACGAGCATGTCGCCGCCGTGGCCAACCAGCTCGCCGAGCTGCGGCTGGGCGGCCGAAAGGTCGTGCTGGTCAGCAGCGGCGCGGTGGCGGCGGGCCTCGGCCGGCTCGGTTGGAAGCGAAGGCCCACCGACGTGGCCGAGCTCCAGGCCGCTGCCGCCGTCGGGCAAAGCCGGCTGATCGAGTCGTACAACCGGGCGCTGGCGCCCCATCGGCTCAACGCCGCCCAGATCTTGCTGACGGTGGACGACCTGCAGCATCGGGCGCGGTACCTCAACGTTCGCAATACGCTCAATGCGCTGTTCCGCTGCGGGGCGATTCCGATCATCAACGAGAACGACACGGTCGCCGTCGACGAGCTGCAACTGAGCTTTGGCGATAACGACCGGCTGGCGGCGATGGTGACCAACCTGCTGCGTGCGCCGCTGATGATTCTGCTTTCGGACGTCGAGGGGGTTTACGATCGCAATCCCAAGACGGATCCGGCGGCGACGCGGATTTCAGTGATTACCGACATCGCCGCGGCGCAGCAGCAGTTCGTCCAAGACAGTTGGGCCGGGCAGGCGATCCAACTGAGCCGCGGCGGAATGGCGAGCAAGCTGCGGGCGGCCCGCGTCGTCGCGGCGGCGGGCGAAAGCGTCGTCATCGCCCGCGGCCGGCGGCCCAACGTCATCGTTGACATCCTGGCCGGCGAGGATGTGGGCACGCTCATCCTGGCCGAGGGTCGCGCCGTCGATTCCCGCAAGCGCTGGATCGGCTGGACCGTCAACCCGCGCGGGCGGCTGATGCTCGACGCCGGCGCGGCCAAGGCCGTGCAGCTCAACGGCCGAAGCCTGCTGGCCGTGGGCGTCCGCAGCGTCGAAGGGAACTTCTCCAAGGGCGACGTGATCTGCCTTTGCGACGACGGCGGCCGGGAATTCGCCCGGGGGCTGTCGAACTATTCGTCGAGCGACCTGGCGAAGATCATCGGGCGCCCGACCGACCGCATCGCCGAGATCCTGGGACACTGCCCGTACCAGGAAGTGGTGCACCGCGACAACCTGGTGGTGCTGGGGTGAAGGGGTAACGAGTTTGGAGGCGCATGCTCCTCCGACGGGGCGGCCCCCACCTGGCTAGGTCGGGGCTATGGGGGCTTTTTTCGGCGCTCTACGTTCGACCGCGCTGTGGCAATCTGAGCGGCGGCAATTAGTGTGAAGTTTGGTTCTGCGGCGCTCCTTTTCCACGGCTGGATTGCTGCCATGGCTCGTGTATCACGTGTTTCGTTTTGCACTGGACTTATCGTTGCTGCACTGAATGCGCCCGGCGTGCTGGCGGCTGAAGGAGGTCTTTTCGGCGCTCCCGCGGTGCGTTGCATCGCGGCTGGGGGCGCGGCGGTTCACGAGTATTTCTACGTGGAGTTTCCGCGTCGACTATTGGCCGTCGAGCAAGCCGTCCGCTTGGCTGAGGCGGAAGTCGCGCTGATCTCGCGGCGGCTGGAAACCTACGAACCCGCGCGAAGCTTCGGCCGGTACGGCGCGACGTACACGGCCGACCATGCCTGGCAGATTGAACTATTGGCGGCGCAACAGCGGCTAGAGCAGTTGCGGCAGCAAGAGGCGGAGCTATGGCGCGAGCGGCGGCTCGCAGCCGAGCGGTGGGCGCTTCAACTGACTCGATAGCGAGAGGCTTCGCTGCGAAACGCCGCAAGGGCGATTGTTCTTGAGCGCCCTTGCTTTCACCGCCGGCATGGGCTTGTGACACGTCCTCACGAAGCAGAAACGACTTTCGCCGGTTACGTCGGCGAGTTCTAATTGCGCGAAGAAGCGGCACGCGTCGCGTCGCAGCCAGGTTCGTTCGTCTGCGACAAAGCGCCGGCGGGTGCATCTTGGTTCATACGGAGTGCTCTTGCGAGGGCGCCATTCTGGCGAACGATTCATGGCCACTTGGGCGGTGCGTTTAGCGTTGGGCTTGGCATTTCCGGCGATCCTTGGCGTCGCCGCGGCGCCGGCCGAAGAGGCGGCAAGCGTCGCCAGCGACTACCCCATCGCGCCGGTCGCGGCGACGGCGGTGCGGCTGAGCGACGCGTTCTGGCGCCCGCGGCTGGAGACGAACCGCACGGCGACGATTCCCTACTGCTTCCAGAAGTGCGAGGAGACCGGCCGCATCGAGAACTTCAAGGTGGCCGGCGGGTTGAGCGAACGCCGCTGGGTCGGCGGGGCCGGCTTCAACGACAGCGACGTGTCGAAGGTGATCGAGGGGGCGGCGTACTCGCTGATGACGCACCCCGATGCAAAGCTCGAGGCGTATCTCGACGAAATCATCTCGTACTACGCGGCCGCCCAGGAAGAAGACGGGTATTTGTACACGCTGCTAACGGCTCGAGAAAAGGCGCCGCCGCTGGATCGAGTCGGCTGCGCCCCGAAGAACCAGCGGTGGGACAATCTCTCGCAGTCGCACGAACTGTACAACTTGGGCCACTTGTACGAAGCGGCCTTCGCCCATTGGCAGGCGACCGGCAAGACGAACCTGCTGGACGTGGCGACCAAGAGCGCCGACTTGCTCGTCCGCCACTTCGGAGAAGACAAGTTCGCCTCGACCAGCGGCCACGAGGAGATTGAGATCGGCCTGCCGAAGCTCTACCGGGCGACTGGCAAGCAGCAGTACCTGGACCTGGCGAAGTTCTTCCTCGACATGCGCGGCCGGACCAGTCCCGCGAAGCCGGAGCTATGGGGCCCGTACCACCAGGACCATGTGCTGGCGACCGAGCAGACCGAGGCGGTCGGCCACGCCGTGCGGGCGATGTACCTGTACGCCGCGATGGCCGACGTGGCGGCGCTCACCGGCGATGATCGGTACATCGAGGCGCTCGACCGCCTGTGGGACGACGTCGCCGGCACGAAGCTGTACCTCACCGGCGGCGTCGGCGCCCGCCGCGAGGGCGAGGCCTTCGGGCATCCCTATGAACTGCCCAATCACTCGGCGTATTGCGAAACCTGCGCGGCCATCGGCAACTGCCTGTGGAACCACCGGATGTTTCTGCTGCACGGCGATGCAAAGTACATCGACGTGCTCGAGCGAAGCCTTTACAACTGCTGCCTGTCCGGCGTGACGCTGGACGGCAAGCGATTCTTTTACCCCAACCCGCTGGAGTCGCGCGGCGAGCATGCACGTAGCGAGTGGTTCGACTGCTCGTGCTGCCCGGTGAACGTGTGCCGGTTCATTCCATCAGTGCCGGGCTTTGCGTATGCGGTCCGCGAGCGCGACGTGTTCGTAAACCTGTTCGCCGAGGGGCGGGCGGAACTGGAAATCGACGGCCAGAAGGCGGCGATCCAACAGCAGACGCGATATCCCTGGGACGGCAAGGTGCGGCTGACGGTCGAGCCGGCGGCGGAGCAGCAGTTCACGCTCAAGATTCGCGTTCCGGGCTGGGCGGTCGGCAAGCCGGTGACGAGCGACCTGTATCGGTACGATGAAGGGCCGGCTGCTGCGGCGCCGTCGTTTATCGTGCATAGCGGCGAGGCCCGCGAGAAGGTCGAGTCGAAGGCCGAGCTGGGCTACGTCTCGATCGAGCGACGGTGGAAGGCGGGCGACACGGTGGAGTTCGAACTCCCGATGCCGATTCGCCGCGTGCTGGCCAACGACAAGGTCGAGGCCAATCGCGGCCGGGTGGCGCTGGAGCGCGGCCCGCTGGTCTACTGCATCGAGCATCCCGACGTGCCTGAAGGGCGAGTGCTGAACCTGGTGCTCGACGACCAGGCGGAACTATCGACGCGGTTCGATGAGAAGCTTCTTGGCGGCGTTCAAGTCATCGAGGGAGACGCCCTCAGCACCCGCGCAGAAGGACGCGGCGAATGGCGCGAGATCTGGTCGACGCCGGTCCGTTTCACGGCGATCCCGTATTACGCTTGGGCGCACCGCGGGCCCGGCGAGATGGCCGTGTGGATCGCCCGCACGGCCGAAGCCGCCACGCCCCTGCCGGCGCCGACGATCGCCAACTCGAGCAAGGCGACTGCCTCGGCCGGAGCCAAAGACCCGCTGTCGGCGCTGAGCGACGACCGCCAACCGAAGGACTCGCGCGACAAGTCGGGCGGCATCGTCCACTGGTGGCCGAACAAGGGAACCGCCGAGTGGCTGCAGTACGAGTTCGCCCGACCCCACACGGTGCGGGTCGTCGAGGTCTACTGGTTCGACGACACCGGGGCGGGCGAGTGCCGGACGCCCGCCGAGTGGAAGCTGCTCTACCGCCGCGACGGCCAGTGGCGCCCGGTCGCCCAGGCTTCGGCCTACGGCTGTCAGCCGGATTGCTACAACCGCTGCGAATTCGAGGCCGTGACGACCGACGCCCTGCGGCTTGAGGTTCGACTGCAAGAAGGCTGGAGCGCCGGCGTGCACGAGTGGCGTGTTCAGTAGCGAGCCGCTACGCTAGAGCGTTCGCTGCCAGGCTGACCGGCTCGGAAAATCGCTCGCGGGGGTCGAGATTCTTTTGCGACTGGGCGATCTCTTCTGGCGGTGATTCTCCAGCCGAAAAACGAATCCCGACCCCTCTACACGCCGACCACTTCCACGCTCGCCCCCTCGCCACGCTGAGTGCCGTCCCGATGCGCTTCAAGCAGTTGTTCCGTCGTAAGTCCTTGGAAGTCCTGCTGGCGGAAATGGCGGGCGAACACCGGCTTCATCGCGTGCTCGGCCCTGTAGCGCTAACGTGCCTGGGCGTGGGGGCCATTATCGGCGCAGGCATCTTCGCCATCACCGGCCGCGTGGCGGCGCTGGAGTCTGGTCCGGCGATCATGATCTCGTTCGTCGTCGCCAGCGTGGCCTGCTTGTTCGCGGCGCTGTGCTACTCGGAGTTCGCCGCCATGGCCCCCGTGGCCGGCAGCGCCTACACGTACACCTATGCGACGCTCGGCGAGTTCTTCGCCTGGATCATCGGCTGGGACCTGATTCTCGAATACGCGATGTCCTGTTCGGTCGTCGCGGCCCACTGGACCGGCTACTTCAACGAGTTCCTGTACCTGTCGTTCGGCTGGCGAATCCCGCCGCAGTGGACGAGCGACCCGTTCACCGCCGCCGAGGGCTACGCCGGCCAGACCTACGTTAACCTGCCGGCCATGCTCGTCATGCTGGTCATTACCTGGATTCTCGTGGTGGGCATCCGCGAAAGCGCCCTTACCAATGCCATCCTGGTGGTCGTGAAGCTCGCCGTGGTGCTGCTGGTGATCGTGCTGGGCTTCAATTACGTGAACCGCGAGCACTGGACCGGCCTACCCGTCGAGAAGCGCCACGTGACCGACCTGGCGGACTTCATCCAGCGCCACCCGGACCTCGCCTCGGCGCTGCCGCCCGACGCCGTCCATGCTACGACCGAGGGGGAGGATCTGATCAAAGCGCACCCGGCGTTCGCCGCCAAGCTCTCGCCGGAAGAAAAAGCCCACATCAAGCAACTCCCCAACGAAGTGAAAAAGTGGGGCCTGCTCGGCTTGTTCGGCGTGAAGGACTGGCTGCACCCGCTGGACGAAGCGGTGCGCTCGCCGTTTGCGCCTTACGGCTTCTCAGGAATCATGGTCGGCGCGGCCCTGGTCTTCTTCTCGTACATCGGCTTCGATTCGATTTCGACCCATGCCGAGGAGGCTGTGAATCCGCAGCGCGACGTGCCGATCGGCATCATCGGCTCGCTGCTGCTGTGTACGCTGCTGTACATGCTGGTGTCGGCGGTCATCACCGGCATGGAGCCGTACTACGACATCGAAACCAAGGCGCCGATCGCCGCCGCGTTCCGCAAACAGGCCGAGGCGCACGGCAATCCGCTGCTGAACGGCTCGGCCTGGATCATTTCGGTCGGCGCGCTGGCCGGCATGACGAGCGTGCTGTTGGTGACGTTCTTGAGCCAATCTCGCATCTTCCTGGCCATGGCCCGCGACGGCCTGCTGCCCAACAGCATTTTCGGCGTCGTTCACGAGCGCTACCGCACGCCGCACCGTTCGACGATGATCACCGGAGCGTGCATCATCGTGGCCGCGGGGCTGTTGCCGATCCGCATGCTCGAAGAGATGGTCTCGATCGGCACGCTGCTGGCGTTCGTGATGGTCTGCCTGGCCGTGCTGATCCTGCGGGTGACGCGGCCGGACGTGCGGCGGCCGTTCCGGGCGCCAGCCATCTGGGCGGTAGCGCCGCTGGGGGCGCTGGTCAGCTTCGCGATGATGGCGTTTCTGCCGCTGGACACCTGGGCCCGGCTGATCGTTTGGCTCGGCTTGGGCCTGGCCATCTACTTCTTCTACGGCATGCATCACAGCCGACTGGGGCACGAGCTGCAGCGCGAAATCCAGCAGCACGGAATGTCGCCCACCGACGCGCCGCTGAAGTGATGCGCCGGGGCGCACCCGGATCGGCGCGCAGCCCCGACCTGGCTAGGTCGGGGCTATGGACGCCGATAGGCCGAGAGGACTGCCCGGGCGACCACATCCGCGGCTCAGTCGGTGCGCACGCGGAGCTCGCTCGCCTTCACGCGGCGGGTGAGCGACTCGCAGTCGTCGCCGTCGATCACGCGGGCCGTCATGACGGGATCGTCGAGCGTGACGTCGAAGTCGACGATCACGAAGCCCAGCTTGTCGTACTTGCCGTGGCTGCCGAGGCCCGAGGAAATGATCTCCGGCATCAGGTAGCCGCCGTCGGGTTCCGGCGGATGCGACGGCAGGTCGCAGCGATGGATATCGCCGGAAACGAAAACGACTCCCTCGATCTTGTTTTCCACGATCGCCTGCCATAGCCGCCGGCGCTCGAAGCGGTAGATCCGCCAACCGTCGTCGCGGCTGGCGTTCCACGTGCTTCCGTTGACGAGCACCTTGAACGGGGCCTTGCTGGCCTTGAGCTGCTCGACGAGCCAATCGAACTGTTCGTCGCCGAGATACCGCTTCTGGTCGTTGTTGGGCGCATCGTCGGGCGACCGGTGATACCGCCCGTCGAGCAGGAAGAAGTCGACGCCGCCCCAACTGAAGCTGGTGTAGATCCCCGTTCCGCCCCCCTGTCGCGGCGGGTTGGCGAAGACTTCATAAAAAGCCCGTAGCGATTCATCCTTTCCCTTCGCCGTGCCGTCGCTGTTGTTCGGTCCGTAGTCGTGATCGTCCCAGACGGCATACGTCGGCATGGAGCGCGCCGCCAGCGCGAACGGCTGATTATGCACCCGCTCCAGGACGTGGCTGTCCCAGAGATGGTTGTAGTCGGTCGAGTCCGCATAGACGTTGTCGCCGACGAGTAGTTGCAGATCTGGCCCCCGATCCATCAACAGCTTCCATGACTGGTTGACGTACTCGCGCTGGGCGCTCGTGCGACCGTCCTGGCGTCGATATGCGTTGCCAAAGCACGACGACACCGCGACGCGGAACTTCGCGCGTTGGCCGCACGGCGGCGCGGTCGTGAACGTACCGGGCGCGACCGCGCTTGGGTCGTCGGCCAGTCGCACGGCGAAGGCGTACGTCGTCTGCGGGCGGAGGCCTTCGACCGTGAATTCCACTTCATGGTGTTTTGCCGGGTCCGGTTGCTGCTCGATGCGCGCGCGATACGGGGCGCCGTCGTCGTCCGCCCCGCGGGAGCCCAATTCGGCGATCTCCAAGACGACTGGCGTCGAGCGCGGACCGGCGTAAGCCCAGATGCTCGCCGTCGTATCGGTAACATGCCCCACCAGGGGCCCGACGATCGCATGACTCGACTTGATTTCGTCGTAAAGCTGGTAATTCGCTTCGGCAGCCGCCGCTTGCCGTCCCAAGATGAAGCCCAGCGCCGCCAGCGCCATGCTCGTCAGCCGCGTTGCAGGTCGTCTCATCGCCGTGCGCCCTCACGGATGCAAAAAATGGATGTACCTAACGAACGCGCCCATGGTAAGC
Source organism: Planctomycetota bacterium (assembly GCA_003576855.1). Lineage (GTDB taxonomy): Bacteria > Planctomycetota > Planctomycetia > Pirellulales > Lacipirellulaceae > Lacipirellula. Next base: position 378 of record QEVI01000181.1, on the reverse strand, counting down.
ACACCGGCAGGGCGGAAGCTAGCGTCCCCAGCGCGGCCGAATCCGGAACCGGCAGGAATAAATATGTGGCGCCGCCCGAAATTCGCGGAAGCACGACGCGAGCGAGTAAGACCGGTCCGCCCGTTGGAGCGAACCGATCGGCGCCCGGGCGCCGATGCGCCGAATAGACACGAACGGGGCGTCGGCAGGCCGCCGGCGATGGCCAAGCCGTACTAATTGTCCGCAGGGCTGGCCGGGCCGCTCGGCTGCACAGACGCCGGCGCCGCGGGCGCCGCCGGCGCTTGCGCTCCCACCTGGAGCTGTTGCGACATCAATCGCGAAATGACCGCCTCCACTTCGCTCACGGGCAGGGCGAATGATTCCGTCCGGCCAGCACGC
>QEVI01000180.1 GCA_003576855.1 Planctomycetota bacterium | reverse complement strand
CTGCGCTGCCGAATCGGACGCGACGTGACGATCCGCAACTCGATCCTCATGGGCGCCGACTTTTACGAGGAAATCCCCGGCCCGGCGTCCGTCCGATCGGCCGATCAGCCGCCGATCGGCATCGGGGCCGGCAGCGTGATTGAAGGCGCCATCGTCGATAAGAATTGCCGCATCGGCCAACGAGTGCGTATCATTAACGACGCCCATGTCGAAGACGGCATGGCGGGCCAATACTGCGCCATTCGCGACGGCATTCTGGTCGTCGAGAAAGACGCCGTGCTGCCGACCGATTGGTACGTCGAAAGCGGCCAGCCGGCCGGGCAATCGCGGTAATCCGCACAGCCGGTTTTGCCGACCGTGGCTGGTCGGGCCGAAGCCGCATCGCCGTGCGTTGGCCAGCTTGGCGTTTTCTGCCATACTGCAAGCAGGCCGCTGCCGCGCCGCCCACCCAGCGGCGGCGACCGTCGCCGTTGACATCTTCCTGGAGACTTTCATGCCCAGTTCGAGAATTGCGCTGCTGACGGCGCTGGCGTCGCTGTCGGCGCCGATTGCCGCGGCCGTCGCTCAGGATGCGCCATCGACCGCCCCGCCGGCTGCCGCCGATCAGGTCTTGCTCGACGAGCCGCCCGCGCCCCCGCAGCCCGCCGTGACGGCCGAAGGCCCGGTACGCGAGAACTATGAGGACGGCAAGGTGCGCGTCGAGCGCCGCATTCGCAAGATGTCGGACGACTCGATCGTTAATCACGGGCAGTTCACGGAATACTACCGTAACGGCCAGAAGTTCGCCGAAGGCGCCTACAACAACGGCGTGATGGAGGGCGAGTGGAGCTACTGGCACGAAAACGGCCAGCTTGGCAAGAAGGTCGTCTTCAAGAACGGGCAACCAGACGGCGCCTGGGAATCGTTCCGCGCCGACGGCACGCTGCACGCCAAGCGGTCGTATAAGGAGGGCAAGCGGGACGGAACCTGGGTCACCTACTATCCCGACGGCAAAACTCAGCAGCTCGAACAGACCTTCGCCGACGGCAAGCTGAACGGCGTCGTGACCGTCTATTTTCCGTCCGGCAAGCCCCGCATGACCACGGAGTTCAAGGACGACCAGCGCAACGGCACGGTTACCGAATGGGACGAATCGGGTCGGAAACTGGCCGAGGCCGTCTACGTCAACAATTTGCTCGACGGCAAACTCACCCGCTACCGGCCCGACGGCGGCTCGAGCGAGGAGTTCTACAGCCAAGGAAAACGGATTCCCGGACCGGCTGACGGCGCCAAATAACCAGGTCCGTCTCTACAGACGCCGGCGGCCATGCCTGCTTGCCGGCACGCAACCACGGCTTTTCAGTTCATTCGCGACTGGCAGGGACGATATGCCCGCAGGCTCGACCGGCTTGGCTCATCTGGTGTTCTTCGCGCTCAAGGACCCGTCGGCAGACGCCCGCGAGGCCCTCATCGCCGCCTGCCGCAAACACCTGCCGCAGCACGAGGGCGTCGTCCACTTCAGCGTCGGCGTGCGGGGCGAAGCGTATCAACGGCCGGTCAACGATCGGCAGTTCGACGTAGCGCTGGTGATCGTCTTCGACAGCGAAGCGGCGCACGACCGTTACCAGGAGTCGGCGGCGCATAAGCAGTTCATCGCCGAACAGGCCTCCAACTGGTCCAGCGTGCGGGTTTTTGATGCAATCGTGTAGCCGCTCGCGGGGGGACTACGGCGAAGCAACATCGTTCAGTGCGCCTGCTCCTTCGGCTGCCGCGCCGAACGTTTAACATTGACGCACTTTTCCAGGACGCTCCGGCGGCTCGTTGAGCCGCGGCTGAGTAGATCGCTTGCGCCACGCCAGCCGGGCGGCGCCGCACGCTATAATTGCCGGTAGCTGAACTACACTTGCCGGCCCCCCGGGGCTTGGGGCTGCGCCATGCCAGGCGGCGTCGAATACAAACCGGAGCACTTCATTAACCGCGAATTGAGCTGGCTAGAGTTCAATGCGCGCGTCCTGGAAGAAGCGCAGGATCCGTCCAATCCGCTGCTGGAGCGGGTAAAATTCCTGGCCATCTTCAGCTCGAATCTCGACGAGTTCTTTATGGTCCGCGTGGCGGGCCTCCGCGAACAGGCCTTCGGCGGCGTCGCGCCGCAGGACGTGGCGGCCGACGGCCTGGACGCCCTCACCCAGTTGCAACGCATCTCCCAACGGGTCCGCGAACTGGTCGACCAGCAGTGCCGCTGCTGGAACAAACAGATCGTGCCGGCCTTGGCCGAACAGGGCGTCCACCTCGTGCGGGAGTGCGACTTCGACAAGTCGCAGCGGCGAATCGTCGACGACTTCTTCCGCCAGCGGGCCTTCCCCATTCTCACGCCGATGGCGATCGACCCCAGTCATCCCAGCCCGCGCTTTCACAACCGGGGCCTGTACCTGGCCGCCTCGCTGAAGCGCGTGAGCGGCTGGGGACCGACCGAGCTATTCGCCGTCGTGCAATTGCCGCAGGTGCTGCCGCGGTTCATCGACGTGGGCGCCCCCAACGAGAACACGTTCGTGCTGCTGGAAGATATCATCGCCTGCAAGCTGCCCGACCTCTTCGGCGGCTACGCCAGTTCGCACCATGCCGCGTTCCGGCTCACGCGGGATATGGACGTCGACCTGCTGGAGCAGGAAGGGGACGACATGCTGCGGGCCATCGAGTCGCGGCTTCGCGCCCGGCAGCATTCCGAGGCGGTGCGGCTGGAGGTGCAGCACAACATGAACCGCCAGCTGCTCGACATGCTGGTGAGCGAAGAGCAGTTGCAAGAAAGCTTCTTCGTCGACGGCGAGAAGTATTCAGAGGTCTACCGCGTCGACGGCATGCTGGACTTGACGGCTCTGGGCGAACTGGCGCGGATTCCGGGCAAAGACGCGCTGCGGGATCCGGCGTTCGTTCCGCGGCCGTCGCTGGGCTTGCGCCGCGGCGACCAGTTGTTTTCCGTGATCGCCGACCGCGACGTGCTGCTGCACCACCCGTTCGATTCGTTCGACCCGGTCGTGGACTTCATTCAAAGCGCGGCCGAAGACCCGCACGTGCTAGCGATCAAACAGACGCTCTACCGCACCAGCGGCGACAGCCCGATCGTCAAGGCCCTGATGCAGGCCGCCGAGAACGGCAAACACGTCACCGCGCTGGTCGAGCTCAAGGCTCGGTTCGACGAGGCGAACAATATCAGTTGGTCGCGACAAATGGAGCGCGCCGGCGTCCATGTCGTCTACGGCTTCATGGACCTCAAGACTCATTGCAAGCTCGCCATGGTCGTTCGCCAGGAAGGGACGAAGGTGCGGCGCTACGTCCACCTCGGCACGGGCAACTACAACCCGACGACGGCGCGGCTGTACACCGACCTGGGCCTGTTTACGTCCAACAAGCTCATCGCCGACGATTGCACGGCGCTGTTCAACTTTCTCACCGGCTATTCGCAGGGGCACGAGTGGAAAAAGCTGGTCGTGGCGCCCCAGGACCTGCAACAGAGGACCATCGAACTCATCAACCAACAGGCCGCGCGAGCGCGGGACGGAAAGAGCGCTCGGATCTTCGCCAAGCTCAATTCGCTGGTTGACGGCGAAACCATCGAGGCCCTGTACGACGCGAGCCAGGCCGGCGTGCCGATCGACCTGGTCATCCGCGGCATCTGCTGCTTGCGGCCCGGGTTGCCGCGGATTTCGGAGAACATCCGCGTGCGCAGCATCGTGGATCGCTTTTTGGAACACAGCCGGATCATCGTGTTCGGCGAGGGCGCCAAGTGCGAAGTGTACTTGAGCAGCGCCGACTGGATGCCCCGGAACTTCGAGCGGCGCGTCGAGGTGATGTTCCCCATCGAGGCCCCGGAACTGCGCCGCCGGATTGGCGAGGAGATCATCCCCGCTTACCTCCACGACAACTGCCGTGCACGGGTGCTGATGCCCGACGGCGCCTACGTCCGGGCCGCCGCCTGGCACGACGAACCCCCGCGGCGGGCCCAGCGCGATCTGCTCGCCGCGGCCGGCGGACTGGCCGCGCGGCCGACGTTCGCCGCCGCAGTGAACGGACAACCCGCCGCCGACGGCGAGGCCAAAGGCAAGCACGCCAAGGCCCGCTAAGCACGCGTCGTCGATAAATTCAGCGACCGGCTTGCCGCTTAGCGCAGCCGCCGCAATTCAGTCGGCATTGGCCCGCTTCAGCAAGTCTTCCCAGAACGGCCGTGCACCGTCGATCTCCGCCAGCACGGCCTTATTGTCGGCGAATTCCTTTGCGGCCTCTTCAAGCCACTGCAGAAAGAACTCTACGCTTGCCCGGCTAACGCGGGGCTGGTAGTTCGCCTCCACGTAGTACGGACCCGTCGTGGCGAACTGGTACACGTGCGGGTTGTCCGTTACCGCGCGCACGAGAAACCACCCGCTGGCGTCGAATTCCACCTTCGGCAGCCGGCCGGCCCGGTTCGCCAGTTCGTCGAGCCGCACGGTATGCAGCGATCGGCCGTTCTGCACGATTTCCAGGTAGTCGACCCTGGTCGCTTCATAGAAGGCCAGTTCCAAGGCAATTTCGAATTCGCGGCGCTCGCCCGCAGCGAGCTGGAACACGTGCCCAGGCAACTCGCCGGCGACCTTCGCCCGCAGCAGCGGGCCGTTGGTGACGATGACCTGGCCGTGGCGCAATCCCCGTAGCCATGATTCCCGCGAAAACTCCTCGCCGCAGTGGACGTACGTGCGATTGAGCCCAAGCGGGCTGGTAATCGCGCGACCGGCGGTTTTCTTTCCGCCCGAAGAGACGGCAGGGCCGTAGGACGCCCCGGCGCCGCTGCCAGCCGCCGGCGGCAGACGCAATCCGCAGTTGAGCAGGTGGTGATAGATCGTCTCGCCATAGCGGCCATTGCCGAGCTGCCCAGGAAACAGCGCCCGGTCGCGCGGCCGCCCGTCCGTCTCCCGGTCGACGACGCTGTTTTGCTGCGAGTGGCGATTGATGATGCAGACCGCGTCGAGCTTGCCCGCGGCCGCCCAGATCGGCAAGTCCCAGGCGAAGGGGGTAAGCGCCGCGACCAATCCGCCTTTCTCGCGGCCCAGCATGGCCGATGCGAGCGACGGATCGTCCGCCTTCCAACGGCAAACGTCCACGGGCGACTCGGCGCCGATGACCAGCAGCCCCCCGCCGCGGCGGAGGTCGAGCTCGGCCCACGCGCCGTGCAATCGGTCGGCCGCGGTCGGCGCGCCCCCGTCGGTCGGCTGGTGTTTCAGTTTCAGGCAGCGTCCGTGGTCGTTCACCGCCGCGGCCAGCGGTACGAAGTCGACGCCCCGGGCCTGCATCGCCAGCGGCAGCCCGTCCGGCGGAAGCTGCACATCGAGGTCGACGGCCCGCCACCCCTCGGCACGCATGTCCACGCGGCGGGTCAGCCGCGCCTCGACGGAGTCCTCCGCATGTCGATCGATGGTGAACTGGCCCGTTCGCGTCAGGTACTCAGGACCCGCTTCGAGGAGAAACGTGTAGGCCCCGCGGCGAAGCTCCAGCACGACTTCGCCGTCGAAGTAGATGCTGTCGCCGGCGACGACTGCGCCGGCGGGCCGCAACCGGACGGGATTGCCGCGGGCGTCGCGCAGCTCCAGTCGGACGGCCAGCGGATCGCCCGACTGATGGTCCAGAGCGGCGATGGTCAGCCGTCCGTCGGGCGTGGCCGCAACCGCGGCCGATGTTAACATCGCCCCCGCCACCGCCGCGGCAATCCGCGCGATGCGCAACCGGCAGGGCGCTATTGGGGCCGCGACGACCATGGTACAAGCATAGCACGCCCCCAGGCGATTCACTCATGATCGCCCGTTGGCTACTCCGGGGAAACAACGTGCCGACCGCGGGTTCTCGACGAAGCGTGCTGCGGCGGCCCGCTACCCACGGCTATCAGAGCGGATAAAATGGGAGCTGTGCAGCGAAGTTCTGCCACGCACGCGCCCGTTTCGCGCAACACCGCACGACATTCATGGCTGAAGACTTCTACGCTACTTTGGGCGTTCCGCGCGGTGCATCGGCCGAGGAGATCAAGAAGGCGTATCGCAAGCTCGCGCGGAAGTACCACCCGGACCTCAACCCCAACGACCCGAAGGCCAAGGAACGTTTTCAACAGGTCCAAGGCGCCTTCGACGTATTGAGCGATCCGAAGAAACGCGAGCTCTACGACCGCTACGGACATGCCTACGAATCGGTAGGCGGCGGTCCGCAGGGCAGCGCCCGCGCCTGGTCGACGGGCGCCGGCGGCGCGGGAAGCTTCGCGGACCTTTTCAAACACTTCAGCCAGCGGGGAACCGCCGGACGACGGCGACCTGCCCAAGCCCCGGGCGCCGACATCGAGCACGAGCTGACCATTCCCTTCGCCACCGCGGTGCTGGGCGGCGAGGCGCAGATCGCCGTGGCGCGAGCCGACGGCCGCCGGGAAACGCTTCGCGTGAAGATTCCCGCCGGCATCGAAGACGGCAAGAAGATCCGCCTTCGCGGCCAGGGCAATCCCGGTGAAAACGGCGGCCCCGCCGGCGACATCCTGATCCGCATCCATGTGACTCCGCATCCGGTGTTTCGCCTCGATGGCAAGCGGCTGGAGCTTACCGTGCCCATTACGCTCGCCGAAGCGCTCAATGGCGCCAAAATCGACCTCCCTTCGCCGCATGGCGCCATCTCGGTCACCGTGCCCCCCGGCTCGTCGAGCGGTCGGCGGCTCCGCGTGAAGGGACAGGGCGTCAAGTCGGGCGACACGCCCGGCGACCTGTATGCCGTCCTGCAAATTGTGCTGCCCAAGAACCTCACGGAGGAAGCTCGCCGCGAGCTTTCCGCAATTGCCGCGCGGTTTCCGGAGAACCCACGGGCGGAACTGGCGTGGTAATAGCCGTCGGCAATCCGTTGAGCATGGCGCCGGCCTCAGTGGTGCTCGCGGCGGGCGAAAAGCTCCCGCCGCCCACGCGAGCGGCCGTGCTCATGGCGCTGCTGGGCATTGCCCTGCTGGGCATGCTCATCGTGGCCGTCATCTTGCTCGGCGGGCATTGGGCGCGGCGGCAAGGCAGTTTTCGGCGGGGGCCGTCGGTGCCGCCCGATAGGACGCCCCTCGCGCGCCGGCCGGCCGCCGAGTCCGACGCATCTGCCGCACGACGGGCCGGGCGAGCCGACGACCCGGACGCCCGCGCTGCGGAAACCCAACCCGACCTGGGCGAGACCAAGTCGTCGTGAACGCTCGATTCCCAAAGAACCGCCGGCTGCTGAAGTCGGCGGAATTCGAGCGCGTGTTCCAGCGGCGGCGCTCGCAATCCGACGGACTGCTGGTGCTGTACGGCTCGGCCAACGAGCTGGGCTATTCGCGGCTCGGACTGGTCGTATCGAAGAGAATTGGCGGCGCCGTCGAGCGATCTCGCTGGAAACGCTGCCTCCGGGAGGCGTTTCGACTAGCGCAACATGAACTGCCGCAGGGAATGGACTTCGTAGCGCTCCCCCGGGCCGGTAGTTCGCCTACGATGCCCAGGGTGCAGGAGTCCCTGGTGCGGCTCGCCCGGCGATTGCAACGGGGCCCGCGGTGACCGCTGCTGGCGGCTGGCCCCACTCGCGCGGGCGGCCGGCCAGGCCGCCGGCCCGCGGCAGCGGCAAGGCGAACGATGTACCTTGTTTCCAGCATGTTGAAAGCGATCGTGATCGGCGCGGTGCGCTGCTATCAATACGCCATCAGCCCGTGGCTGGGACCCTGCTGCCGTTACCAACCGTCGTGCAGTCAATACATGGTCGAGGCGGTGACGAAGTACGGCGTCGTCCGCGGCGTCTGGCGAGGGGTGCGGCGAATCCTCCGCTGCCATCCCTGGGGCCGCAGCGGTTACGACCCCCCCTAAACTCCCCCACAGCATCCCCCTCGTGCCCGCAGCGCTAGCAAGGGCCAGGCNNNGGCCAGGCATCCGCCGCTCGCTCCCCTTGACCCTCCTCGCCAGCATCCTTATCCTCCGCCGCCTCTCGGACTCGTTGGCGACCGCTGCGCCCATGGATGGGCGCGGAGGCCACCCGCTTGGAGCGTTCGCTATGTGTACCCCTACTCGGCACGGCAGCCGTTCCTGGAAGACCGCCGCGACCATTGCGCTCGTGGCTCAGCTTTCAGGCTGCATGGGACCCGTTTTCCGCCAACAGAGTCCCGACGCCGCACTGCCGCCTCTGGAGGAGGAGGAAACGACCGGCTCGGCGCGGCTGGTCGGCTCGGTCGCCCATCCCTATGGCATGAATTTCGTCAAAATCGAAAACGTAGCGCTCGTCACCGGCCTGTCGGGAACCGGCGAGGACCCGGCGCCCTCGCCTCAGCGGGCCGCCCTGCTGGCCGAGATGAATCGGCGCGGCATCGAGAACCCCAATGAAGTCCTGGCGTCGCCCAATACGGCGCTCGTGCTGGTGCGCGGCTACCTGCGACCAGGCATGCAGGAAGGCGATCGCTTCGACATCGAAGTCCGCACGCCATCGAAGAGCGATACGACCAGCCTTCGCGGCGGTTGGCTGCTGGAGACCCGGCTGAGCGAGACCGCCGTGCTTGGCGGCCAGATCCGCACGGGACACGAGACGGCGATTGCCCAGGGGCCGATTCTCGTCGATCCGACCGCCACGGCCGACGATAACCCGGCCCTGGCCACCCAGGGTCGCGTCCTGGGAGGCGCCATTTGCACCAAGTCGCGGCAGCTTGGCCTCATCCTCGACCACCAGCATCAATCGATTCGCCTGAGCCAGATGACCGCCAAGGCCGTCAGCGATCGGTTCTGCACGTACGTCAACGGCCGGAAGCTGGGGGTCGCCACGCCCAAGACCGACGAGTACATCGAGCTGTCGGTGCATCCCCGATACAAGGACAATATCCCCCGTTACATGCGCGTCGTGCGCAGCATTGCGATCAACGAATCCGCTGCCCAGCAGCTCGAGCGGCTGAAGCTGCTTCGCGATCAACTGCTCGATCCGGTGACGGCCGAAACGGCGGCCCTTCGCCTGGAAGCCATCGGCGGCGACCAGGCCATCGAAATCCTCAAGGAAGGGGTCCAATCGGCGGACAAGGAAGTGCGCTTCTACTCGGCCGAAGCGCTGGCGTTTCTCGACGTGACCGAAGCCGTGGCGCCCCTCACCGCGGCCGCCCGCGAAGAGCCGGCTTATCGCATCAACGCCTTTTCGGCCCTGGGCGCGATGAAAGACGGCGCCGCCTCCGAGGCGCTCTTCGAGATGCTTTCGGCCAAAAGCGCGGAAACGCGCTACGGCGCCTTCCGCGCGCTGACGACGATGGCTCCCGACGATCCGCGTATCGCCGCCGTCAGCCTGTCGCCCGCCGGCAAATTCAGCTATCACGTGCTGGAGGTCGCCGGGCCGCCGATGATCCACGCCACCAACAGCCACCGGCCGGAAATCGTGTTGTTCGGCAAGGAACACCGGTTCAAGACGCCGCTCATGCTCGACGCCGGCCCCTGGATCCTCATCAACGGCAAGGAGGGCGACAAGATCACGCTAAGCCGCTTCGCCCCGAAGGAACCGACGCAGCAAAGGATCGTCTCGACCGACGTCGACCAGGTCATCCGCGCCGTGGTCGAGCTCGGCGGCGACTATCCCGACGTCGTGCAAATGCTGCAGCAGGCCAAAACGCTCGGCGCGCTGCCAAGCCGCTTCCGCGTCAACGCGCTCCCCGAGGATGGCCGCACGGCTGATCGCGAGGAAGAGGCGAAGCCCGAAGAGTCGCAAGCGGCCGGCACTGCAAAGTGACCAGAGGCCAATGGCCGTTGCTAATGACCGGCGAGTGCGTCGAATTTCGATTTGCAACGGCTAATCCGCAGTCTGCAACTCCACCTGCATGCTTTCCGCCCTGGAACTTAACGGCTTCAAGAGCTTCGCGGAACGGACGCGATTCGAATTCGGCGGCGGCATCACGGTCGTAGTAGGACCGAACGGGTCCGGCAAATCGAACGTCGTGGACGCCATCAAGTGGGTCCTGGGGGCGCAGAGCGTCAAGAGCCTTCGGGGCAAGGAGATGACCGACGTCATCTTCGGCGGCTCGCGAACTCGCCGCCAGGCCAATGCCGCCGAGGCCTCGCTCGTCTTCGATAACCGCGCCGGCATCTTCGACCACGACGCCTCGGAGATTCAAATCACCCGCCGCGTCTATCGCAGCGGCGAGGGCGAGTATCTCATCAACCGCCAGCCCTGCAGGCTGCGCGACATCCGCGACCTGCTCGCCGACGTCGGCATGGCCGGCGGGGCCTACAACATCATCGAACAGGGCAAGGTCGACGCCGTCCTGCAAGCCACGCCCAAGGAACGGCGGCTGATCTTCGAAGAAGCGGCCGGCATCAGCCGGTTTCGAGTCAAGCGCGAAGAGGCCGCCCGGCGACTTGAAAAGGTACAGCAGAACCTCCTCCGCCTGGCGGATATCGTCGAGGAACTCGAGTCGCGGCTGCGAAGCGTACGTTCGCAGGCCGGCAAAGCGCAAAAGTACGCCGAGGTTTCCAAACGGCTGGAGCTGCTGCGAACTCGCGTGGGACTGGAAGATTGGCGCAAGCTCACCCAGGAAATCGACGCCCTCCGCGCCGCGGCGGACGCCAGCGCCGAGGAAACAGCGCAATTCGAGCATGAGCTATCCGCTTACGACGCCCAGACGGCGGCGATCGACAAGACGACTGACGAGCTGCAGAAATCCCACCGCGAGGCAACGAGCGCCGAAACTGCCGTCCGCGAGCGCATCGCCCAGTGCGAGTCGATGCGCAGCGGCAACCTGGCCCGCATCGACGAGCTCGACCAGGAAGTCCAGCGGTTGGCCCATCAACTGCTGCTGCTCACCACCCGGGCCGGAGATTCCCAGCAACTGGTCGCCGAGACGGCCAGCGAGCTGGCCGCCTCCCAGCAACAGCACAGCCGCGCCGTGCAGCTTCTGGCCGCACGGCAGGCCGAACTGGCGGCCGGCGAAACGGCCCTCCACGAAGCCAGTCAAGCTGCCCAAACCGCGCTCGGCGAACTGGAGCAGGCCGAACAGCAGTCGAAACAAACGCTGCACGATCTGCAGGTCATCCTCGCCAAACTCCAGGCGACCGAGGAGCTGCTGGCCCGATTGGACGAGGACCGCACGCCGCTCCTCCAGTCGCGCGACCGCATTCTCGGCGATTCGCAACGCGCGGCGGCGACGCTCGCCCAGGCGGCCGCCGAACTGGAGCAAGTCACCGGCCAGTTGACGGCCGCCCAAAGGGAACTGGCCGCGGACCGGGCTACGCTGGCCGCCCTGCAAAAACACGTCGCCGAAACCGAGGGGAGGCTCACCGGCGCCCGCGAGCGGCAAGTCGTCTTGGAGGAACTTGAACGGCGGCTCGACGGCCTCACGTCGGGGGCCAAGGAAATTCTCCGCCAGGCCCGCGACGACCCGGACGGACCGTTTCGCCATGTCCGCGGCGTGGTGGCCGACCTGCTTCACGTGGACGCCGACTCGGCCCCCTTGATTGAAATCGCCCTCGGCGAACGGGCGAATTACCTGGTCGTCACCGAAACCAAGTCGCTTTCCTCCGCCCTGGCCGCCGACCCCAGCGTTTGGCCAGGACGCACGAGCTTTTTGCGCCTCGACGTCCCTACGCCGGCCAGCGCCGTCGATCGGATCGACCTGGCCGGCGAACCGGGCGTGATCGGCCGGGCCGATTCGTTCGTCGAATCCACCGACGAGCTGGCGCCCATGGTGCGCCGCTTGCTCGGTCGGCATTGGCTCGTCGATACGCTGGCCACCGCCTTGCGGATGTCCAACGGCGTCGGCCGCGGGCTGAACTTCGTCACCATCGCCGGCGAGGCCGTGCTGGCCGACGGCACGCTCACGGTCGGACCGCGGCAAAGCATCGCCGGACTGCTGTCGCGCCGCAGCGAGCTACGGGCGCTGCGCGAACAAATTGATCAAATGCAAGCGACCGTCGACCAGGGGCGCCGCGAGTGCCAGCGGCTGGAGGAGCGGACGTTCGCCGCGGAGTCGGCCGTGCAGCGGCTAACGCTGCAGCAGACGGCCGCGGCCGAGCGACACTCCGACGCCCGCCTGCACGCGGCGAAGCTCGCTCAAAAGCTGGAGCAGGCCGACGCCCGGTTGACGGAGGTGGTCGCCCAGCGATCCGAGGCGAACGACCAGGCCGGCCAATTGCAGCGCGCTTACGAACAATCACGGGCCTCGGCCGAGGCGCTCCGCGCGCGAATCGAGGCCTGCCGGGCGGCGATCGACGCGGCCGCGGGGCGGCAAGCGGCTCAGGAGTCGCGCTTGGCCGAACTTCGGCAGGCCGTCACCGAGCACCGGGTGCAAGTCGCCGGGAGCGAACAGCGGGTTGACGGACTGGCGCGGCAAATGGAGCAACTGCAGCGCGACCGGGCCGAGCGAGATTCACTGCTCGAGGAAACCCGCGGCCGGGCCGTCGAGTGCCAGGCCCAAAAGGCCCGCCTGCAGCAAGCCGTCCTCGAGCTGGCCACCGAAAGCGCCGAACTGTTTGCGCGCAAGGAGGGGCTTGCCGCCCAGGTCGCAGCGCTTGACGAGCAGCGGGCGCTCCACCAGCAGCGCCGCACCGCCGCCGTCGCCGCCGCCGACGGCCTGCGAGAGCGTTTGCTCGCCAGCCAGCGGCGCCTCCAGGCGAGCCAACTGCAGCTTCAGCAAGCCGAGCAGCAGCGCGCTGTGCTAGCCGACCGCATCCGCGAAGACTATGGCGTCGAACTGGCGGCCGAAGCCGTCCCACCGGACGCGGCGGCCGAAGACATCGACCTCTCGAATCGTGAGGCCATCGAAAGCGAGATCCAGGAATTGCGCAGCCGGCTGCAGGCCGTCGGACCGGTGAACCTCGACGCTTTGGCCGAGCTGGAGTCGCTGGAATCGCGCTACGGCGGCCTGGCGAGCCAGTACCAGGACCTGCAAACCGCCCGCGACGGACTGGAGCAAATCATCAAGCAGATCAACGCGGAGAGCCGCGAGCTGTTTCTGCAGGCCGTCGACAACGTGCGGCTCCATTTCCAGGAGATCTTCCGCGTCCTGTTCGCCGGCGGCGAAGCGGACATTGTCATCGAAGAAGACCCCGGCGGCGACGTGCTCGAGTGCGGCGTGTCGATCGTCGCCCGCCCGCCAGGCAAACAGCCGCGAAGCATCTCGCTGCTGTCCGGCGGCGAACGAACGCTCACCTGCGTGGCGCTGCTGCTAGCAATCTTCCGTAGCCGCCCCAGTCCGTTCTGCGTCCTCGACGAGGTCGATGCCGCGCTGGACGAAGCCAACATCGATCGCTTCGTTCAAGTGCTCAAGCAGTTCATGGATGCGACGCAGTTCATCGTCATCACGCATTCCAAGCGAACCATGACCTGTTCCAACGTCTTATACGGCGTAACAATGCAAGAGTCCGGCGTGTCGAAGCGCGTGTCGGTACGGTTCGAAGACGTCAGCGACGACGGGCGTATCAGCCCCGCGGCCCTGAAAGCCGCTTAACGGGGGCCGGGATTGCTCAACCAGGCAGGCGGGATGCTTCTGCGCGCTCGCCGGAGGGCATCGCTAGTCGGCAACGCATTCCAGGCTCTTCGACGGCGCGGCCCTTGACATTGGCCGTACAAGCCGTGCCAACGGTCGTCGTTGGCGCCGCCGGCGCGCACGGATTAACCGCTGGGCGCGTTATAGCGGTTGAAAGTTTCTAAAGTCGCTGGCCCCGCGAATTCGAAATTAGTAGCGGACGGGAGTTCTCGCTCCAGCGCATGCCCTGCGACCATGGGGCGCCGCCGAGCGAACGGCAAGCTTCCGGCCAAGGGGGGAGCCTGCCTACCTGCACACCGCAAGGTGCGCCCGATGCGCCCATGATTGGAGGGCGGCGTCGGGCATCTGCACGCTCTCCCTTCGCGCCGCTGGCGCGGTTGACAACGTCATCGGTTCCACGGCCGCGCGCTGTACTTGCGAGTTAGGCGGAATGTAACAAGTGGAGAGACTCGGCAAAGTCCTCCAACTTAACGAGTTTCGCCAATCTCCGGGTGCTTGCACTGCCGATTGAAGCTTACATGAATGCGGAGGATCAGAAGGACCTGAACCCGAGCGAGCATGCAGTTTAATCCGTGCCCCCCGACCCAGGCGACTGCGCTACAGCCGACGACCCAACCGGTGGCGGAAAGGGATTGATCCGCCACCCGAGGCGACCGCGCAGCACCGCGACGAGGGCCGCCCCCCGGGACGCACGTTCTAGTGGAAACGTGCCCCCACCGAGAGCGTTCACGCAAGTCATTTTTGGAGTACCCGTGATGAAGGTCTTTACTACTGGTCAGGTCGCTAAGATCTGTAAGGTGGCCCCGCGCACGGTCAGCAAGTGGTTTGACTCAGGCCGACTGAAGGGCTATCGCATCCCCGGCTCCCAGGACCGGCGGATCCCCCGCGAATATCTCATTCGCTTCCTCAAAGAGCACGGCATGCCGCTGGGCGACCTTGAAGACGAAGCGATGGCCAAAGTGCTGATCGTCGCCCAGGACCAGGTCCTGATCGAAAACCTCAAACGCGAGCTGCCGTTGGAGCGGTCCTTCCGCACCTCCACGGCCGCCAGCGGGTTCGAAGCCGGCATCCAGGCCGAGAGCTTCCACCCCGATTGCATCGTGGTGGATTTCTCGATCGGCCAGCTCGAAGCCCTGCAGATTTGCCAGAATCTCCGCCGCAGCCCCGACTTCGCCGAGACGATCCTGATCGCCCTGCTGCCGGACGACGGCTCGACGATCAGCTTCGATCGGTCCGCCATCAACGAAACGTTCAAGAAGCCGTTCGACGCCGCCCTGCTGGCCGAACGCCTCCGGACGCTCGTCGGCGCCAAGAAAGAGTTGGTCTAAAGCAAACCGTCCGCTTGACTGGTGCGTGAACCACGCTGCATGCCCTCGGCCGGCAGTCCCCACTGTCCGGCTTGGTGACAGGAAGAACCCGCGACGGCGTCCACTGATCGCGGTTCAACATAAAGATAGGGGCTGTTGAAAGATTCAACGGTTAGGCCGAGGCCGCCCAGAGTACTCCCGACTCCACGGCCCGGCTACCCCTCGACCACCCTGCCCCGCCGACGAACCCCGTCGGCGGGGTTTTTTTGTTTGGGCACGCCCAAGCCGTCGCCAGCGTTAGCCGCGGGCCAACGGCCCGCCGGAGCGGGCGCACGGGCTGACCGTTTCACACCGCCCCGGCAGGCCGTTGGCCCCCGGCTGAAGGGGCTGGGGGTGCTTTGGAGGCGAGAGGCTCGACGGGCACGGCGGGGGCTTTAGAATGGGGCGCTCGCCCGTTGGCCATTTCTCGCAGAGCGCCCTGCCCCGATGCCCCAGCTTTCCCACTTCGACGAACAGGGGGCTAGCCGCATGGTCGACGTGGGCGACAAGCCGGTCACGCGCCGCACGGCGCGGGCCAGCGGCCTGGTGCGGATGCAAGCGGCGACCCTCGCCGCCATTCAAGATCGGCGGATCTCCAAGGGCGATGTTTGCGAGGTGGCCCGGCTGGCCGGCATTATGGCCGCCAAACGGACTGCCGACCTGATTCCGCTCTGTCATCCGCTGCCGCTGGAGGCGATTTCCGTGGAGCTGGCGCCGCAGGGGGACGACGCCCTGGCCGTCGCCTGTACCGTCGAAACTAGCGGTAAAACAGGGGTGGAAATGGAAGCCCTGACAGCGGTTAGCGTGGCGGCCTTAACCGTGTACGATATGTGCAAGGCGATGGACCGCGGCATGTCGATCGAGCGGATTCAGCTCGAATCGAAGACCGGCGGCGCCCGCGGCGACTACGCCCGCCCCTAACGCCGGCGCCTGAACCCTCGCCCGCCTCACAGCCGCCCGGCACGTTAATCCCGCCCCCCGTTTGCGGTTCAGGCGGAAGCACCGTCCCCAGGATTCCCTCCATGAGCCAGGTCCGCAGTACCGACGCCGACGCCCGACTCGCCTTGAGCCGACTCTTGGCGCCCATCGCCGAAGACCTGGCTTTGGTGGATCGCCGATTGCAGCAGGAATTGCGGAGCAGCGATCCGTTCATTGACCAGCTTGCCCAGCATTCCTTTCGCATCGGCGGCAAGCGACTCCGCCCTGCCCTGCTGCTGCTCTCGGCGCGGGCCGTGGGCGAGATTACCGCCGAACACCACACCTTGGGCGCGGTCGTCGAAATGGTGCATACGGCCACGCTCGTTCACGACGACGTGCTCGACGAAGCCGAAGTCCGCCGCCACGTCGATACGGTCAACGCCCGCTGGGATAATCAGACGAGCGTCCTGTTGGGCGATTACCTGTTCACGCATGCGTTTTATCTGGCCAGCACCCTGGAAAGCACGTACGGTTGCCGGGCCATCGGCGAGGCCACCAATACGGTTTGCGAGGGCGAGCTGCGGCAAACGGCCAGTTGCGGCAACTTCTGGCTGGGCCTCGACGAGTACCTTGGCATCATCGAAGCGAAGACCGCCGAACTGTGCGCTTGCTGCTGCCGCCTCGGCGCCCACTACGCCGGCGGCGACCACGCCACGGTCGAACGGCTAACCAGCTTCGGCCGCAAGCTCGGCATGGCGTTTCAGATCATCGACGACCTGCTCGACCTGGAAGGCGAGGAGCAAACGACCGGCAAGTCGCTCGGCGCCGACCTGGCGCACCAGAAAATGACGCTGCCGCTGATCCTGCTTCGCGATCAACTTGGCCCGGACGAGGCCGCGCGGCTCCAAGCGCTATGCGAAGAAGCCGACGCCGGCCATCGCGCCGTGCTGCTCCAGTGGCTCGATGAATCCGGGGCCCTGGCCCGCGCCCGCCGGACGGCCGAGGACTACGCACGCCAGGCGGTCGAGGAGTTAGCCGGCACGAAAGACGGCGACGCCTGCCGCGTGCTCGCGCAATTGGCCCGCTTCGTCGTCGCCCGCAATGCGTAAGTCGTTGCGCCGCCGCGATCGCCGCTGGGGCTGACGGCGCCGCTGCGACGTCGGGCCATGCCGCTGGCATCGAGCGGCAGGCGATCCGGCCGGGCCACTTCGCCGTCGCGGTTTGTCGCCGGGAGGCGGGCGTAATTACTTCTTTTCCAGCAGCTTCCGCGTCTCGCCGGACAGCTTGCCGGTAATCCGTTCGGCCAGGGCGGCCAGGATTTCCGGCAGGTCAAGCTCCACCACCACGGCGTCGGGGAGCACGTCGACCCGGCCGGACACCTGCTGCCCCAGGGCGCCGCCGTCGAACAGGAGCCGATCGTTCTCCCAGCGCTGCTGGAACGAGATCGGCAACGGCATGCCGCCCGCCATCTGCCGCTGCACCTGGCCGAACCCCTCGCTAATGCGACGTCGGGCTTCATCGCGGCCGAGCTGATGAGGAATGCTTACGCGCACCGGGCGGCCCATGATGGCTCCAAAGGTCGAGGACTGAGGTACAATTGGCGGTGTATCTTACCGGGCGCGGCAGCCCTCCGGACCGCGAACGTCGCGGGCTTGCCGCGGCGCCCAGCCGCCGGGCGCGGGCAGGCTGGATTTTGCTACAGTAGCATTTAACCCGCGTCGGCCCCGTCGCCCAAAGTCCGGCAGGGCCAACGTGAGTATTCTACGCTCGGCGCCGCGTTCGCAGGGGGTCGGCGTCGCGAAAACGCATATTCGGCAGCACCCTGCCAGGCGAGAGAAAGGCAATCCATGCAACGTATTGGGTATCCGGCGGCTCGACTGCTGGCGGTCATCCTCGTAAGTGCGATGCCAGCGATGGCTTCGGCCGAGGTGAACGTCGAGGAAAGCAAGCTAGGCGCCACGATTTCGATCGACGGTCAGCGATTCGCCACCTATCGCACCCTGAGCGGACACCAGCCGATCGTGTGGCCCATCATCGGCCCCGACGGCCAGGCGATGACGCGGCAATACCCCATGGGCGACGCACTGCCGGGCGAGGCGGACGACCACGCGCATCATCGTTCGCTGTGGTTCAACCACGGGTCGGTCAGCGGCAAGGACTTCTGGATGGAGCCGCGAGCCGACGCGCCGCCGGAGCGGAACAACCAGATCGTGCATCGGAAGTTCCTCGAATTGAAGTCCGGCGACGCCGGCCGGCTGGTCGCGCAAAACGATTGGACCAGCGGAGGCGCCAAGTTGTGCGAGGACACCCGCATCGTTGAGTTCGGCGCCGACGAACACGGCCGCTGGATCGACTTCGCCGTCGA
>QEVI01000179.1 GCA_003576855.1 Planctomycetota bacterium | reverse complement strand
GATGAGCAGCACTTCGTAACCGCCGAGCGAGCTGCGCCGATCGATGGTCTTCGCAAAGGCGTCGACCAGGTCGTCCAGGTGAACAAAAGCCTGGCCGTGGTCGGCGTCGCCCGGGAAAAAGTAGCTTTCCAGTTGCCGTTGGTGAATGCGGCTAATCTGCTGCCCGATCGGCACGGAGTGGCAATCCTCGTCGTACACGCCCGCCAGGCGGAGCACGACGGCCGGCGTATCGCCGTGGAGTTGGCGAATCACCGCTTCGGCTTCAAGCTTCGACTGGGGATAGTCCCACGCGGCCTCGACGGGGGACGTCTCACTGACGACCTCGCCCTCGTCGGCCGGTTCCATCACCAGCAGGCTGCTGGAAAAAACGAACTGCTCCACGCTGAAATCCCGTAGGCCTTCCAATAGCCGTCGAGTCCCGTCGACGGTCAATTCGTCGTACAGCGGGCTGGGCTCGCCGCTGAAATCGTAATACGCGGCCAGATGAACGACGCTCGCGATACGGGAACCATGCTCGGCGGCCATTTGCCGCAGCGCCGCCTTGGCAGCTTGATCGTCCGTCAGGTCGCATTCGATAAACGCCGCGGCGCTTTCGCCGTCCGGCGGCGGCTTGATATCAAGCCCTACCAGGTCATAGCGGCCTGCTAGCCGCTCGATCAGGCGCGAGCCGATCAGCCCCGAACTTCCGGTGATGGCGACTACGGGTTTAGTCGCCTTTGCGGCCGCGACTGAGTCGTTCATGGTGTGCTCCTTTCCGCATTGCGAATCGACTTGCAGGCGTGTACGCCGCGCGAGCGTCGCCTCTTACAAGATCGAAGCAGTTCACTACGCGGCATTGCCGTGCCACAGCGCGGCCCAGCCGCCGCCAAAACGCTGTCGCACTGTTCCGCCAAGTAGTGAACATCCAGCAATCGCTATGCCGCATACGACGCTGTTGATCGCACCGGCCAGCGAGTGATCGAGCAGCCCAGGCGCTGCAACCAGCCATAACCCAAGCGGAACATTGACATGGCGGACGCTCCGCGTAGCTTCCCACAATGCAATGCAGGCCCAGGAGGCCGCTAGCGGACCAGCGATATGGTGGCTATGGGCGGCGGGCGGCCCGAATCCCAGCACCGCCGGCGCCGCGGTCAGCCACAGCCCCAGCGCCACGTTAATCGCTTGCGGTAGCATCGTTATTAAGCCCCCAGAACGTCCGCCACAGCGATCGGCCCGTGCGCACCTCGCGACGGACATGCTGTAGGCCGGCCAGCACTTCGTCCATGGCCGGTCCGATCATCAGCACAGAAATTACTCCCGAAGCCAGGCACAGCGTACACCAGGCATCGAACAGCACCGGCTGCAGAATCACGAGCACGACGCTCACGACGCCCAACGGCCCGACGGCCAGGCCGAACAGGATCACCATCCAGGGCATGGTTTTCCAGCGCCGCCTGCCGCCGATGGCGCCCGTCACGGCGTCGAGCAGGTAGGTGAAGGCCCCCAGCGCGGCGTCGGGCACAGGGTGCGTTAGCTGTGACACCCACGAGGTGAGAATCCGCCGGCTGCCGTCGCCGAAGAACGGCTCCCAGACGTCGGCGAGCCACTGCAATTGAAACAGACTCAGGTAGCCCGCGATGGCCGCTCCCAGCGCCGCCAGCGCAATAATGGGCAGTCGTTGCGACCAATCGCTGGGGTTGTAGCTCCAGCCAGGAGGCGTCGCGTCGCCAGCTTGCGCGTCGATCATGGCTGCGGTCACGGTGCTCTTAAAACGAACGCTCCGCGATGTGAAAGCTGCTTGCAAAAAGCAAACCGCATGCCGCCACTACCGCCGGCGTGCGGCAGTCGCTAAGTTCGACCGTATGTGCCACCACTACATCGGCGTTCGCGAGCGGCCCCAACATCTGCAGGATGAGTTCAGCGTCCGCAGCAACCTGCACCAACTCACGCTGCCCGAGGCCGGTTTCTATCCATTGGCGGAAGTGCCGGTGATTCGTCTCACCGAGGGCGGCGAGCGTGAACTAGCCGGCGCCCAATGGGGCCTGCTCCCCGCGTGGTGGAAGCCCTCCGACCGCATCCCGAAGCGCGAATCGTTTCAGCGCCGCTGCATCAATGCGCGGGCCGAAGACGTCCATGCGAAACCGACGTACCGCGAGTCATTTCGGCGGCGCCGCTGTCTCATGCCGGGCGAGGCCTTCTTCGAGCGTGGGCATTACTTCCATCTGCTCGACGATCGGGCGTTCGCCTTCGCCGCGATATGGGATCGCTGGCGTGACGCCGACGGCCGGGACGTCGACACGTGCACGCTGCTGACGACCGAAGCGAACGAGGCGGTCGCGGCCGTCGGCCACCCCAGAATGCCGGTCGTCCTCGCACAAGAGGACGATTACGCCCGCTGGCTGAATCCGGAAGTCGTCGAGCGGTCGCTGTTGGAGCGCCTCCTGCGGCCCACTCCGGCCGAAATCTGGCGCTGCCGCGCGGCTGCCCCGAAAGCCCAACGGCTCGACCCGCGGCGTTCCCAGCCCGGCGACGACGTTAGTTCCACGCGTGCCAAATCGCAGGACGACCCGCGGCGCGGCGGGTCGTCACAGGGACGACTCTTTGATTGATCAAGAGGCACGGCGGAGCGGCGGTCCGTCCCGCTGGCGTTTCTCCGAGAAGCGCACGATAGCATGCCCGACAGCTACCGCATCAAAGCTGCGCTATAACGGACATGCGCACGAAGCCCCGGAGAAAGCCGCAGGGCTCGGCTGCCGCTGGGCGTCATCGAGCCGGAGTTCCCATTGGAAGCTTTCTCGACAAGCCGATGGCCGCTCCGCAGACGCCCAGGCCGGCCCACACCAGTAGGCTCGCGGCTTCGGGTACGGCGCCGGGAGGCGCGCGGAAGCCTTGGACGACGATGACCTGGTCTCCGCCGCCGAAAGTCGAAAACAGAAAATCGCCCGTGATGGGGTCAATAAACGCCCCTTCGGCACCGCTGAGATTGGTAATGAAGTCGCGGCGCGTGGCGGCGATGGGATCGCCGTTGCCGTCGATTTCATAGGCGGCTACACGGCCGATGCTCCACTCGGCGACGAGCATGCTATCGACGGCGAATCCCGGATTGCCCGCCGCGACGTAGGCGATGCCTTCCGGCCCGCCGACGATCGTGGTCACTGGTATTACTGGATCGATGTCGAACGTGCCGCTGCCATCCGGCGCGAAGGTCGCGGTTCCAAATTCGCCCGAGCTGAAGGACACAACTTTCAATTGACCGGCGCCGCTGAAGCCGGCGGGTACGAACGTCAGGGCGCCGACCGAGGACCCGATGCCGGTGACGCCATCAACGCGGTCAGGTGCGACGCTGCCAGGTTTGATCTGTCCGATTTCGTGCGTCGGATACGCCGTGTACAGCAACACGCCGCCTGGGCCATAAGCTAAGCCGCCGTCGATATTCGGAGCGGTCGCGTACAAGCTCGCCGGCCCGGCGAAGCCCGTAATATGGCCCCCCGCGCCGCGAACAAGCCCTACCGAGTAAATCGCTCCGAAGGCGTTATTGGCGTCGCCGCCGATCAGCAGCGTGTTGGGATCGCCGGCGAGCAACGTCAACCCGCCAAGCGGTCCCGGCACGCCGACCGGTCCGCCCAGCGAAATATCGGTGTAGGACCCAGCGAAGGCCGGTCCGTAGATCGCCGCCTGGAGCGATTGCGTGGATGCCAACGAAATGAGCGCAACAAGGCCTGTAAGCGTGCGTGACATGGCAGAGACCTCCGAACGGCCTAACTTGGAAGAGCGGCGTCAATAGCGAGTGCGGGTTTCCACGCCGACGCTATTCTCGGAACGCCGGGCACTAATGTCAAGAAAAAACACCGTCTTTATTTCTTTACTAACGGACCTGAATTGTCCTGAATCTCCCGTGCGCCCCACCGACGCGCGACTCTCTGCAGCGCACCGCCGGTTCCATGGCCCGGCGCCCACCGCCCGCGCACGGGCGTCGCCGAGCGCGGACGGAGCGGCATGAACACGTTGGGAGGAAAGGATTTAGTGCGCCAGTCGCCCGCCTCGACCGCCCCGCCTGGGCGCCTAGAATGGCGGTATGTCCAGCGACGCACATCAACACGAGCAGAACGGCGCCCCACATGCGACGAACGGTCGCCGAGCCTCGGCTAGCCGGCCGCGGTTTGAATCATACCGCCGGCAGGTGAGACGCCGGGAGCTTCCCCGCGGCGGGCGCCACCCCGACCGTGATGAGCCGCCGGGCCGGCATCGTTCGCGCTCGGCAGCCCAGTTGGTGCGAGCGTTCATGGGGCTGCTACGGCCATTCAGGCTCGAAATGGCCGCGGTGCTCACGTCGCTCACCCTCGCCACGGCCCTGGGCCTGCTGCCGCCGGCGGGGACCAAGCTGGTGGTCGATTACGCCCTCAGCGGCAGGCCATTGCCGCCGGAAGTGCGCGCGCGTTTTCCCCGGCTGGCCGAACCGCGGACCATCCTCCTGGTTACGGTGCTGGCGGTGTCGGTCGTGTCGGTCGTTCGCATTTTCATTCATCTCTGGGGGCGGTGGCACTCGACGAGGATCACCAAGCAAATCCAGCTCAATCTGCGCCGCGCGGTGTTTGAGCACACGGTGCGGCTGCCGCTGCATCGCGTGCAGGAGCTTCGCTCAGGGGGCGTGGCTTCGATTCTCCGCGAAGACGGCGGCAGCGTCGGCGAGCTGGTGTTCGGCATGATCTTCAACCCCTGGCGGGCCATTATCCAGCTCATCGGCAGCCTGGCCATTTTGGCGTGGGTAGACTGGACGCTCCTGGCCGGCGCGGCGATCCTGCTGCCCCTGGTGTACTTCTCGCACCGGGCCTGGATCGACAACATTCGCCCGCAGTTTCGCGCCATTCGCAAGCAGCGCGAGATGATCGACGCCGGCGCCACCGAGGCGTTCGCCGGCATGCGCGTCGTGCGCGCCTTCAGCCGGCAGAAACGCGAAGCCGGGCGGTTTGCCACGGAAAACAACCTCATGGCCCGCCAGGAGCTCTACGCCTGGTGGTGGATGCGAACCGTCGAAATGGTGTGGGAAGCCCTCATCCCATTGGCCAGCGCGGCGCTGCTGTTCTTCGGCGGCCGCCGCGTCCTGGAAGGCCAGCTTACCGTGGGCGACTTGATGATGTTCCTGGTCTACCTGGTGATGCTCCTGGAGCCGCTGGCGATCCTCGCGCAGAGTGCAACCCAGTTCCAAAACAGCCTCAGCGGGTTGGATCGGGTGCTCGACCTGTTGGCCGAGCCGCGGGAGATGCCGGCGACGGCCCATTCCACCGCCGCCGACCGGCGCCGCATTGCCGGCCGAATCGAGTTCGAGAACGTCTCGTTTGTGTACCCAGGCGCTACGACGGCGGCCTTGCGCGACGTCTCGCTCGTCGTACCGGCGGGACGCGCCGTCGCCCTGGTCGGGCCCAGCGGCGCCGGCAAAACGACCCTCAGCAACCTGGTCGCGCGGTTCTACGATCCGACGGCCGGCCGGATCACGCTCGACGGCCGCGACCTGCGGGACTACGACGTCGAATCGTTCCGCTCGCTGCTGGGCATCGTTGAGCAGGATGTATTCCTGTTCGACGGCACGGTATACGACAACATCGCCTACGCCCGCCGCGACGCCGCCGCCGCCGACGTACGGGCCGCGGCCGCTGCCGCCAACGCGCTGGAATTCATCGAGCGGATGCCGCAAGGGATGTTTACGGTCATCGGAGAACGGGGCGTAAAGCTCAGCGGCGGCCAGCGCCAGCGGCTCGCCATCGCGCGGGCGATCCTCGCCGATCCCAAGCTGCTAATCCTCGATGAGGCCACGAGCAACCTGGACACCGAAAGCGAACGGCTGATTCAGCAGAGCCTCAAGACGCTCATGCGCGGCCGCACGAGCTTTGTCATCGCCCATCGGCTGAGCACGATCGCTGGGGCCGACTTGATCGTCGTGATTGAAGCGGGCCGTATCAGCCAGACCGGCAGCCATGCCGAGCTGATGGCCCGCGGCGGCAAGTACCGGCGGATGGTCGAGCAACAGATCCACATGACGCTCGGTAGCGCCGCCTCCCTCGAAGGGAAGGGCGAGGGGAACGATTTGCTCCCGCTGTGAGCAACGGGCTTGCGCGCCGGCGAGCCCGCCTTGGCGCGATTACGCTCCAAACGCCGCCGCCAGCTCGTCCGGCAATCGCGGCGTCGCGCCTCGATGGGAGGCCACCAGCGCGCCGGCCTGGTTGGCCAGCCGCAAGATCCGCTCCGGCGGAAAACCGCGAAGCATGCCGACGACCAGGGCCGCACAACAAGCGTCGCCGGCGCCGACGCTGTCGGCTCCCGGTTGCGGCGTCGCCGGCGTCGGCGGCTCGTCGAATCGCTGTCCGCCATAGTACAGCAATACGCCGCGTTCGCCCCGCGTGAAGGCCAGGGCCTCAAGTTCATACGCTTCGATGAGCCACCGGATGGCGTCGTCGACATCCCCGGCGGCAGCGCTCGGCGGAGCCTCCAACAGCTCGCACACGACCGCCAGTTCTTCTTCGTTGAGCTTCAAGACCGTGGAGGCTTCCAGGCTGGCATGGATCGTGACGCGGTCAAAATACTGCTGCCGCAAGTTGATGTCGCACACCCGCATGGCGCCCGGCGACTCCGCGAGAAAGCGGCGCACCGCCTCGCGGCTGGCGGTCGAACGCTGCGCGAGCGTGCCGAAGCAGACCGCCCGGCAGCGGCTCGCCAGCTCGGCCCAGTCTGGCGTGAACTCGAAACGATCCCACGCGGCGCCTGTGTTGATCGTGTAGGAGGGATGTCCGGCGGCGTCCACATCGACCTCGACGACGCCGGTCGGCGCCGTCTCGTCCCGCTGAATCCACGCATTGTCGAGGCCGCGGCTGGAAAGCTCGTCCAGCAGCCGCTCGCCCAGCGGATCGACGCCGATGCGGCTGGCCACGACGGCTTCGCTCCCCGTGGGCTGCAGCATCTGATGGGCGTGGACCGCGAAGTTCACCGGGGCGCCTCCCAAAATGAAGTGCCCGTCAATTCGATCGAACAAGGCTTCGCCCAGGCCCACGACCAGCGCGGTTCCAGGGGTAGGAGCGTCTTTCATCGGCATGGCAAACTGGCGCCTGCTAAGGGACGACGGCGGCCGCGGGTGCTGCCTCCGTGGCTGAACTGGGCGGAAGCGGCTGCTCAGCCGCGGCCGATTCAGTGGCCGCAGGCTCCTCCCGGACCCACGCCTCGTTAAACGCGGCGTGTTTCATACTCTTGCCGCCTTCCACGAAGTAGCTGTAGACGACGTGGATTGTGCCGTCGGCCCCTTGGATAACGGCCGGGTAGTGAAACGAGCCGCTCGGCTCGTGCTCCAAACGCCGGGTCCATTTCCAAGAGCGCCCTTCGTCATCGGAGACGGAAACCGCAAGGCTGTTGCGTCCATCGGCCAGGTCGTTGTAGACGAGCAGCCAATGACCGTTAGCGAGCCGAACGCCATCGATGCCGGCCCCCGGGTTCGGCAGGTCGGTCGCCGTCACAGGACCCCACGTGACGCCGTCGTCGTGTGAGACGGCCGTCTTGATGCGGTTCTCCAGGCCGTTGTCGCGCATGTAGGCCGCCAATTCGCCGTTGTCGCGGCGCAGCACCGTGGGTTGAATGGCGCCGAAGCCCAACAGCGGCTTGCTGGCGTACCACGTCTTGCCCTCGTCGTCGCTGATCGCCATGAGCGAAATCGAGAACGTGTCGCTGTACAGCGGCAACAGGATGCGCCCTGTCGGCAGCACCGTCGGTTTGCAGCGCGGCTGCCAGCCGAGCCGCTGGTAAAGCTTGTCGGCCAGCTTGCGCCGGCCTTCGGCGATTTCGTCCCGCAGGTCCTCGGTCAGCAATAGCTTGTACTTCTCGACCAGCTTGTCGAGCTCGGCGTTGGCCGGGCCGCTGAAGTCGTCGGGCTTCAGCAGGATCCAGTCGTCTTGACCCCACCGCGGGGCGCCCGGCCCGGCGAAGTCGCTGCTGGCCCGCCGCCGCGTGATGCACGACTCCCAACTGTTGGCAATAATCACGGGCCAGAACAACGACAGCCGCCCGTGGCGATCGACCATCATGCACGTGTTGCAATCGGGAAAGCCGGGCGTATCGGCCATGACGAACGGCTCGCTCCAGGCGGCCTCGCCCGATTTGCGTCGCGCGCCGTACACGGCGACGTCGTCGGCGCTCCGCTCGCCGGCGCCGCGATACCAGGAAACCAAAAGGTCGCCGCCGGGCGCTTCCACGACTCCCGGGGCGTGGTTGTGCTCATGGTGCAGCGGAAAGATCAACTCCGCCGAGTACTGTGGCGCCGCATCGGCCGTAGCCAACAAGGAGAAGGCGACCCAAACTGCCGCGTTCATCGACATTCTTCCTATGCGAGCATGGAGCGGATAAGCCAGCAGGACAAGACTCGGCCGCCGTCCGACGTAGCGAGCCGCCCCGGCCGCCGCACTGGGCGGCCGCGGCCTTCGTCTTCGGCAGGCGGAACGCCATGGTACTTGGTATCGGAACCGCCTGCCAGGATGCGCCGCTGGCGACTTGTGGTACAATCAGGCGGTCGGGCAACTGGCCGGCCGCCGCCGGAGCCGCTTCGCGCCGGGCCTGAGGTGCGTCGCCGGCGGGCGTGCACGCCTCGGCTCGCTTTTCGTCTTTTCGCCGTTGCCACGCTGTCGCCGCTACGCGTCGTAGCAGGAGAAGTCACATGTCGATTGCACCTGCCGCCGGTCTTGACCGCCCGTTGGCAGCGCCGCTGTTGGATTGGGCCGAGACGTCGCCCAGCCGCGTCGCGCTGCTGTTGCCCGGCGGCGACGCCGTACGGGAAGTGACGTGGGAGCAGCTTACTCACGACGTGCTCCGCATGGCCGCTTACCTGCGCCGCAGCGGGGTGGAGCGGGCCGACCGCGTCGTCCTGTGGAGCGACAATCGGTACGAGTGGATCGTCATTGACTTGGCGATCCTCTTGCTGGGCGCCGTCCATGTGCCGCTTCACGGTTCGCTGAGCCCGCCGGCCGCCGCTGCGCAAATCGCCCACGCCGAGCCGAAGATGGTGATCGTGTCCTCCGAGGCCATGGTCGCCGGCTTGCAGCGACACACTGGCGGACTGGCCTTGCAGCGTCCAATCGAAGTCATCGAGGGCGGCTGCGAGTGGCTTCCGCTCTTGGAACGAACGGCGAATCTGCCGTTGGCCGAAGGCGATGAAATCGTCGCGGAGAGCGCCGAGCAGTTCGACCCCGAGGCGATCACGACGATCCTTTACTCCTCCGGCACCAGCGGCGAGCCCAAGGCAGTCGCGCTGACCCAGGCGAATCTCATTTCGAATTGCCGGGCGATCGTATCCGTGTTCGAGGAAGCGCCCGACGAGCGCCGGCTGAACTTCCTGCCGTTCAGCCACATCTACGCCCGCACCTGCGACCTTTATGGCTGGCTCACCGGAGGTTCGCAACTGGCGCTGGCTCGCGGCCGCGAGACGGTGTACGCCGATTGCCAGGCGACGCGGCCGACGATGCTGAACGCCGTGCCGTTCTTTTACGACCGGGTGATGCAGACGGTCCTCCAGTCGCAGCGCGACGGCGCCCCCGTGGGAATACGCGACCTGCTGGGCCCGCGAATTCGCATGTGCATCAGCGGCGGGGCGCCCTTGCCGGTCAGCACGTTCGACTTCTTTCACCAGCACGACGTGCCCTTGTTGCCGGGCTACGGGCTGACCGAGTCTTCGCCGGTTATTTCCATGTCCACTTTGGACGCCTTCCGCCGCGGCGCCGTCGGCAAGGCGATTCCCGGCATCGAGGTGCGATTCGCCGACGACGGCGAGCTACTGACCCGCGGTCCGCACGTGATGAAGGAGTACTGGAAAGACCCGAAGCTGACTCGCGAAACGATTCGCGACGGCTGGCTGTACACCGGCGACCTCGGCGCCATCGACGAGGACGGCTACATCTACATCACCGGGCGAAAAAAAGAACTGCTAGCGCTTTCTACCGGCAAGAAAGCCGTCCCGACATACATCGAAAGCCTCCTCTGCCGCGACCCGCTCATCCAGCAGGCGATGGTCGTAGGAAACGATCGGCCGTTCCTGGCGGCGATCGTGGTCCCGAACATGGAACTGCTCAGAGAGCGGCTGACGCAGCCGGGGGCCGACCCGAACGCCGCAATCGACTTACAAGCGGCTGAGACGTGCGCGCCGTTTCAGCAAGCCATCGCCCAGCAGCTTCGCGACCTCCTGGTCCGTGAAGTCTTTGCCCTGCCAGTGCTCATTGGCATGCTCAGTCCGGTCCCCGG
>QEVI01000178.1 GCA_003576855.1 Planctomycetota bacterium | reverse complement strand
CCCGCCGCCTCAGCCGCCGCTCAACGAGCGGCCGGAGCGGTAGCCAAAACGCGTTCCCACGCCCCCCGGCGGCTCGTTGAGCCGCGGCTGAATTAACTTGTCAGCGTCTTTTCAGCACCGTTTTTCTTGGCCAACCGAAGCGAGCTATCCCGTGGCTGAAGATTTGTCCCTGCACCATCGGCCGATTACCGACCTCTTTCCGCGTCTTGAGTCGCCGACCGACTGGCGGAAATACGCTCTGTCGGACGACCAAATCGCCCAGTTTCGCCGCGACGGCTTCCTGCCGAAGATCCGCTTGCTGGACGAGCGGCAGATCGACTCTCTGCGGGCGGAGCTAGCCGACCTCGTGCAACCCGGCCACGACGGCGCACAGTTCTGGTACGAGTACCACAGCAACGAGTCGGGCGACCCCAATGCCGTGCTATTTCACGCCTTGGGCGCCTGGCGGATCAAGCCGGGGCTGCACGACGTCCTTTGGCATCCCGCGATGCTCGTCCCGGCGGCGCAATTACTAGGCGGCGCCGTACGGTTCTGGCACGACCAGCTCTTCTGCAAGCCTGCCCACGACGGCGGCGTGGTGGCCTGGCACCAGGATTATTCCTACTGGACGCGGACCCAGCCGATGGCGCACCTCACCTGCTGGGTCGGACTGGATGACGCGACCGTCGATAACGGGTGCGTCCACTACATCCCCGGCTCGCACCGCTGGGACCTGTTGCCGACGACGCACCTGGCCAAGGGAATGGATGCGATCCTGAGCGTGCTGAGCGACGAGCAGCGCGCGGCGTTCAAGCCAGTAGCCTGCGAGCTAAAGGCCGGCGAGGCGGTGTTCCACCATCCGCTGATGCTCCACGGCAGCTACGAGAACCGCAGCTCGCGACCCCGGCGGGCGGTGGTGATCAACGTCTTCCGCGACGGCACGCTCTCCGATAGCGACGAGCCGCTGCTGGAAGGAGTGGACGTCATTCCCCGCGGCGAAAAGATGGGCGGCCAGTTCTTCCCGCTGCTTTGCCAGGAAAGCGGGCAGCAGGCGGAGGGCAGTAGGCAGTGAGCGACTCGAAGCGTGCACGCAATTACCGCGATCTGGTGGCGTGGCAGAAGGCGATGGATCTTGCGCAACTGGTCTATCAACTCACGAATACGTTTCCTGTCGACGAAAGGTTTACCTTGACATCCCAGCTCCGACGATGTGCCACCTCGATACCCTCGAACATCGCCGAAGGTCAAGGCCGCTACTCGCAGCCGGATTTCAAGCGATTCCTTTCAATCGCCCATGGCTCAGTCCGCGAACTGGAAACACAGATCTTGCTTGCTGAGCGGCTGGGCTATCTTGAAGATCAAGCGGTGAAGCAGTCGCTTGATCTCGCTGCAGAAGCAGGCCGGCTTATCCGAGGTCTGGCCAATTCCATAAAGACGGCGTGAAAAACAACTGCCTACTGCCTTCAGCCTACCGTCTACTACGCCAGTACCGGAGAGAGGACTCGAACCTCCACGCCCTTGCGGGCACATGGACCTGAACCATGCGCGTCTGCCAATTCCGCCACTCCGGCAAGTGCTTGCGAATCATTAACAATCGCAGAACGGCCAGCTCGATTCAAGGGGGTTACTCGACCCGCGCCATGCGACGGTAGAATTCCGCCTCGAGCTCGGCCAGCTCGCCAAAATGCCGACGGAAGTCGTCCACCCGCGTCGCCGCCGAGTCCTCGACCAGCAGCGGCTTGGCGGCCAGCGACTTCAAATACGCCGCGTACTCGTTGGGCTTCCAGCGGATGAGGAAATAATTCCACGCCCAGGCCTGCGCATACGCGTCCACGGCGGTTTCCGGCGTCTGGAACAGCTTGTCGTCGGCGACCAGCCGATGCAGCGGGATGGTCTTGCCCTGGTCGTAATTATGGCGAAACAAGTCCCACCGGCTGTAATTCACGGCGCCGATCCCGCTCCAACTCCGTGAGCTAGCGAGGTCGGGCGTCTCGAAATACGTCGCCAACCCTTCGCTCAGCCAGTAGGGATTGGCGACCAGTCGCTTCTGCAGGCCGCAGTTGAACGATATCTGATGGGTCGCCTCGTGGACGATGGTGGCCACCAGCGGCTCGGCTTCAGGCCGCGACAGCAACTGCGTGATGTCGTGCAACGATCCCCGGCCGCCGCCGCCAAAGGCCTGCATGCCGGTCAGGTCGTACATCATGATGCGATTCGTGTCGAGGTTGTAATAGCCGATGACGTTGCCGACGGCGCTGCCCAGGTCCTTCTTCGCATAGTCCGCGTAGGCGGCCTGGTCGGCGAACACCAGCACCATTAGCGGCTGGGCGGGCGGCTTGACGTCGCATCCCTGCTTCCGCCAATAGGCGATGAACGCCCGTTGCAGCCGCTCCAACAGCGAGCTGGTCCACTCCGCGTAAGTCCGCGTCGTGTTGTACGCCACGACGTAGTTCTTCGAACGATGAACGCGAAACCCCGGCGGCAATTCCCCCAGCAGCTTGGCGGCGAGCTCCTCGGCGTTCAGCGGGCGGAACGGCTGCTGGTCCGACTGGCGACTGCGTATCCGGGAAGCCGGCAGCTTGTGCAGCGCGCCGTCGGGCGTCGCCAGCACCAGGCCGCCGTCTTGGGCTTCGAGAATCGCCTTGCCGGACAACTCCACCACGTCGGCGGTACGCGGATCAACGGCGGTCACCTGTTCCAAAGCCCACGACCGCCCCGGCGCGAGGCCCGCGACCTGCGCCAGCGCCAGTGCGAATATCAATGAGTTTCGATATCCATCCATGTCGTGCGTCGCGAGGGCCGGCCAAAGGCCGCCGAGTAAACAACCGACGGTGGGCCGCACCCGTCGGCGAGGTGCTATGTACAGTCTACACCGCCGCGGCGGCGCCGGGAGCGATAGCGGCGGGCCGTTCCAATGCCGCCGGCCAGCCGGTTGCCTCGAAGCCCTGGAAACCGTCCGATACAATGGGCTTATGACCGATACGATTCTAGACCAAATCGTCGCCGCCAAACGCCGTGAAGTGGCCGCCCGCCGCGAGCGAACCCCCGAGCCGGCGTTGCGGCGGCGATTGGCCGAGGCCCCGCCGGTGCGGGACTTCTTCCAGCCGCTGGCTGGGACCGGGCCAGTCCGGCTGATCGCCGAGGTGAAGAAGGCCAGCCCCTCGGTGGGCGTCATTCGCGAGGACTTCGACCCGGTGCGGATCGCCGAGACGTATGCCGCTCACGGGGCGAGCTGCGTGAGCGTCTTGACCGATGAACCGTATTTTCAAGGCCGCCTCGAATTCCTCGCGGCGGTTCGGCGCGAGACGCGAATCCCGATCTTGCGCAAGGACTTCATTATTGACGCCTACCAGCTTGTCGAGGCCCGCGCGGCCGGCGCGGACGCCGTACTGCTGATCGCCGAGTGCTTGGACGACTGCACCCTGCGCAGTCTTCACCAGCAAGCCGTCGAGCTAGGAATGACCCCGCTGGTCGAGCTCTATGACCCGGAGAACCTCGACCGCGTACTGGACGCCGGTGCATCGCTCATCGGCGTAAACAACCGCAACCTGCGGACGTTCGCCGTGGACCTCGAACACACGCTGCGGTTGCGCGAGCGGGTGCCCGCCGATCGCGTGCTGGTGAGCGAGAGCGGCATTAAGACGCGGGCCGACGTGGAACGACTGGCGGCGGCCGGCGTGAACGCCATGCTGGTCGGCGAGTCGCTCATGCGCGAAGCAGATATCGGCTTGGCCGTCGATCGGCTCCTGGGACGCTAGGGAGTCACGACGCCGCCGCGGCGGATTGTGGCGGAATCGCGCGTTCCGCAGAGAACTCGTCAGCGCAACAGGCAGCCGCGGGGCGACGTCGTCGACGCCCCGCGGCTGCGTTCCGCTCGCGATAT
This sequence comes from Planctomycetota bacterium, assembly GCA_003576855.1. Classification (GTDB taxonomy): domain Bacteria; phylum Planctomycetota; class Planctomycetia; order Pirellulales; family Lacipirellulaceae; genus Lacipirellula. The sequence continues at coordinate 6,473 of QEVI01000178.1, read as the reverse complement.
CAATCAACTGGCCAGCGTTCTCGCATGCCGCTCGCCAGGTTAGGCCGAAAACTACAGGCGGCCGACCTCGATGGTCGCTACCGTGAACTGCGCCGCCTCGCCGTGGCGACGACGCCCATGGCGCAAATCGTTGCCAGAGCCATCGCCGCCGGTTCCGGGATTCGCTCCTGCGAGAACGACTGGTCGATGACGGTCGCTCGCGCCGGCAGGAAGCCGCCGTTCGACGCCAAGGCGAAGATGTCCTTGGTGACGGTCAACTTGTTCGTGCGTGGATCGAAGACCACGGAATCATGGAGCTGAGCCTGCTGCGGGCCGGACAACGTTGAAATGTACGTGTTCAGCGTCTCGTTGCGGCCGAGGAACGACTCGTCGACCGCGAAGAACGAGTTCGGGCCGACGCCGGCGCCGCTCATGAACAGGTGGGCGTCGGAGATCCGCCAGCCGGCGGCTTGCGACGCTGCATCCACTTCGACCATGAATCGAATAAAGGCGTCCGACGCGGCGCCGCTGGGCAGGTCGATAAACGAGCCGTGGAACGTAACGCCCCAGTTCCCGTCCGGATCGCGGAAGCCCAGGACGTTCACGTTGTCCGGCAGCGGCATGTCGCCGGTGCGCGAGTACGAAAAGCCGGTGAAGATCTTGTCGCCGACGACGATCCCGTCGCTGCTGCCCAGCAGCGAGGACAACGTCACCGAGTTAACGGAGTTCGGCGAACCGGTGGCCGGCGTCAAGTTGATCAGCGCCGCGGCGGCGGGGGAAACCGCCAGGCAGCCAAGCGCGACCAGCGCGGTCAGCGCAACGGCAGTCTTACATGCAGGTCGAAGCATTGTGGGTCATCCTTTGCGAGTGGCGTCGTCATGCCGGGTGCTCAAGGTCCAGTTGCCAAGTTCATTGCGGCAACCGACGCGACGACTGAGCGGAAATCACGAACGGAAAAAGGCTATAAACGAAACAAAAACGTTCACTTTCTGGTTCTGGGCGGCCCGCACGGAGGGCCCTCACCAATTCACGCGTTTATTGGCACGCCGATGAATTCCCCCGGTAACGTTGCTGGCTTTGCGGCGGCCTTTTCGAACCTCGATGGTTTGCTTCTTCTTGGAGCCGCGTCGCGTGAGCGCGGGACGGACCGCGGGAACGCCTTCCGGCGCCTCCGGCGATTCGTCGTCCAGCGACCTGGCTGACATGGCGATTCCGATACGGTGTTGCATGCGTCGAGTCGCCGTTTGGCGTCGCCACCGGCGGCGCGGGCCGCCGTCGATCCTTCCCGGCGAGCCGCCGCTAGGCCGGCGTTGGGCCGCGCTCCTGGTCCGGCGCCAGTAGCGTCGCCTGCCGGGCGATGGCTTCGCGTGCTTCCCCAAGCACGAACTCGAACCCAAACTGACTGCCTAATTCATTGACATACGTCCAAGCTCCCAGGCTTCGGGCCCAAATCTCCTCGCCCGGTTCCGCCGCCGCGCCGGCGACGAACAGCAATCGAGCGGACCCCTGTTGCACGCTTTGCGTCGCCTGACGCAGTTCCCAGTACTCCGCCGTACTCTCAGCCGGCAGGTCCACGATCGCCAGCGGCGCCGAGCGTCTGAACGCCATGCGTCGGAACTCTCCCGCGTCGCGGCAAACGATTGCCTCCCAAGCCTGCACTTCAGCGGCGGATCGAATCATCCGCCGCCGCTCCGCCGACAGCGAAACCACCAGGCACCGCAGCAATTGCGGCGGCGCCGCTCTCGCTGCAACCCCCGTCGCCTCGGCATGGGGGGCGACCAGGGCGCTCTGTGTCCTGTTGACGGTGGCCATGCTACGGCGTCGCTCCGGGGCATGCCGGCGGCCTATCGGGCCGCTCCACTCGCATGCAGTTGCGTCTCTCGCGATGCACTCTCGTCCCAACTCTCCTGCGACGCCCCTTGCCGAGGGCGAGCCGTAGGCGATGAAAAGTCAGTCATTGCCCCCTAAGCCGCACCAACCGCAGCCGCTCCACGACGGCGCGCACCAACCTCTCCGAAATCTCAGTCAACTCTGGCGTTCTCAAGCCCCGGCCGACGGCCGAAAAAACCCCGCCGCACTGGGATGCGACCGGCTCCTCGCCAGCCCGCCAAGCGATGAACTAGCCGTGCACGTGCGATGCAGTCGCATCGGCTGCGCACACGGCGACGCGCTCGCCAGCGGTCTCCTTGCGCAACGTGATCGCAGCGAAGGACACCATCGGGCGGCAGCGCGACGGTTTACCAGCTCATCTTGCGATTGCGACGGCGATGAATGCCGTTCACCGACTGCGGCGACTTCCCGCGGCGACGGCCGTGGGTCGGACGGTTGCGCTTCGCCAGCTTCACGTCTTCCTTGCGGCGGAAGGTCTCGGCGCCGTAGTCCATGTCGTCCACTTCGTAGAGTTGGATGTGACTCATTTGCTATCCCTTTTTCCCCTGCCGACGAGGCTACAGCCCCCGGCGATGAATTAGCGCTGCGGCTATTTCGCGTAACCCAACTGCGGGTACACGATCAGCCGGGCCACCCATTAGCGAGCGGCATGCCGGAGTTGCGGCGACGAGCATGCATCGCACTTAAGTGCTCATGCTGCTGCGACTTGTCGAACGCCGGCGCGGCGGCGCCCTGCGACGCGGCTTTCACAAGTTTGGTGAGCCGCTGAAGAGGCTATGGAAGATGCGGCCCGAGAAACGCCGAACGATACGGCAGTTTCACAACCTTGGTGATGCTTCACACGAATAGTGAAACGGCGTTGACGGCAAAAAGGACAAAAGAGTCGTCAAAACTATGCCCGCGCGCTTAACGAGGCGCGCCGTTGAGAAATAACCGGGCGCACGAGGCTGCCCAACGGATCTACCCCTCGCCGCTTGCGGCTTAGCCGCGCTCGCCACCCGCGGCGCATAGATTCCAGGCGAATCAGCCGAGCCCTCAGTTGAGCTCGCCGTTCTGACCGTCGTGGAGTTGGCTGATGAGGCGGGTCATCGTGTTAGGGTGGACCCCTAACAGCCGGGCGGCGCGCCCTTTATGCCCCCCGGCGGTTCGCAGCGCCTGTTCGACGGCAGCCCGGCGGAGTCGCCCCAGGTCGGTGTAGGGTAGACCGCGCTCGGAGGAATCGGCCAGGGCGCGCCCTGGCACTGCCGGCTCGCACTGCAGCACGTAGCTCTGCTCCAGTACGTAACTGAGCTGGCGGATATTGCCGGGCCACGAGTATTCGCAGAACGCCTGCAAGGCCGCTGCGCTGGGCCGCCAGACCGGTTGCCCGTAGCGCTGGGCATATTTTCGCGAGAAGTAGTCGATGAACAACGGGATATCGGAAGCCCGCTCACGCAGCGGGGGCATGCGCAGCTCGACCAGATTGAGCCGGTAGTACAGGTCCTCGCGGAAGCGCCCGGCGGCGACCTCAGCGTCCAGCCGACGATTGGTCGCGGCGATCACCTGGACGTCCACTTTGACCGGGTGGGGCGAACCGACGGGCGTCACCTCCCCTTCTTGCAGCACCCGCAACAGCTTCGGCTGCAGTTCGAGCGGCATATCGCCCACTTCATCGAGAAACACGATCCCTTTGTCGCCAGCCCGAAAAACGCCGAGGCTGGCCCCGGCCGCGCCGGTGAAAGCGCCCCGTTCATGGCCAAAAAGCTGGCTCTCGGCCAGCGTGGGCGTCAGGGCGGCGCAATTCACCGGAATAAACGGCCGTTCCCGGCGCGGGCCAATGCGATGGACCAGGCGGGCCCAAACCTCTTTGCCGGTGCCGGTTTCGCCAGTGATAAGAACAGTGCACTCGACTTGCGAGGCCCGCTCGGCGTGATGGGCTACGCGAGTGACCGCGGCGTCGCGGCCAATTATGAGGCTGGCGGGATCATCGGGCGGAAGAGTCTCAACAAAGCTCAAGGAGTGCGAAGTCACGGATGCCATCTTGTTCTGCTCCACGATGCGCCCGGCGGGGCGCACCGCCTGTCTTGGCTGCCGGCGGCGCCCTGCAAAAGTTCCGGGTTTTGCAGGCGACTGTCGGCAAGGTGTGTCAGATCACTAGCGGTCCCTATGTACCTACCAACGGATGACCAGTGTACAGATGCAGCGGACGCAGGGCCGCGACGCCCCTCGCCCGCCCCTTTCGGTGTATACAAGCGCTCATTCTAAACGACCGCTGCGGTACTCTCAAATCTTTGGACGGCGACGACTGGCGATTTTTCGGAAACTCCACACGTCGTGGCGATTAAGCCACAAGGCAAACCCCCTTTCATTTTGTCGTAAGTGGTTTTCTAGTAATTGTTTACGCGCTATCGTCGGCCGCTGCCGCGGCTTGCCGAAAGGGATAAGTGCAAGCGCCATGCCCCCGGCTGAATTTGCGGCGACGCCTGATGATTAATCCGGCTTCTGCCAGGGACGAAGTTCGACTTCCGCCAGCGGCGAGTCCGCGCGGGCCAGTTCCACCACGTGCTGCCAGGGCAAATCATCGAATTGCCCCACCAGCTTGAAGTCGTTTGCCGTAAGTTCTTTTATTATTTGCACTTGGCTCATTTTGTGCAGCGGCAGGATGGGTACCGACGGGTCTTCCTCGCGGAACTCGACCAGCACCAGTCGCCCGTGCGCCCGCAGGCTCTCGTGCACGGCGGCCAATGTCGCGACCGGATCTGCCAGTTCGTGGTACACATCGACCATCAGCACGAGGTCGAACTGGTACTGCTGAAGCCCGGGGTCCGCGTTGGTTGCCAGCACGGGCACGATGTTGTCCAAGCCGCGCGGCCCGGCCCGCTGGCGCAACATGTCGAGCATTTCCGGCTGGATGTCGACCGCCACCACTTGGCCCGCCGGGCCGACCCGTTTTGCTAGCTGCAGCGTGTGGTACCCGTTGCCGCAGCCAAAGTCGCACACGACCTGCCCAGGCTTGATGCGGAGCGCTTCAAGTAGTTTGGCCGGGGCTTCTTCGCGCTCGCGGGTCGGTCGCGTTAGCCAGCCCGCGCCGCTGAAGTGCATGGGCGGCGCGATTGGCCGGCCCATGTACGTATTCAGCGGACGTAGCTCGCCAGGTTCCGTCGAACGCCGCGCTTCCGCGTCAGCCGTGGAGCTTGGCGGGGCGTCCTGGGCGAGCCCCGGCCGCGCGAGCGTGCAGAGCGCTGCCGTAACGAGCGCGACGGCGACACGATCGAAACGGACGACCACGAAAGCCTCGCTGCAACGGCGGCCGGGGCAGCGCCGAGCAGAGTGCGGTCCGCGTCTTACGCGGCGCGCTGGGCGGCTGCGTCCGGGCGAATGGCCACTACCGAGAGTTTAAGCCGCCGTGCCGTCGCGTGGAACAACCCGGCGTCGAGCAGGATGGTGCGGTCGGCCTCGATCGCCAGTGCGCTGCCGCCGGCCGCGGCGATTGACTCCAGCGTGCAGAGCCCGACCGTGGGGACGTCAAACCGCATGTCTTGCTGCGGTTTCGCGACCTTCACTACGGTAAAGCCGCCCTGCCGGCACAGCTCGCCGGCGCGGCGGATGCAATCGTCGGTGCCTTCAATCGCCTCGACGGCCAGCACGGCCTGGTCCTTCACGCAGACCGTTTGTCCGACGTCGAGGCCGCCCATCTGCTTGGCCAGTTCCCAGCCGAATTGCACGTCGCGGCGTTGTCGTCCCGACAGCGGGCGCCCCGCCAGGTGGCCGGCCTGCACCAGCAGTTCGGGGGCGAAGTTCGTGGCAGGTTCGAAATGAATGCCGGCCGCGGCGTAGGTCTCCACCAGCGCCGACAGAAGCGAGTCGTCTTTGCGGTCCTTGCCGCCGGTAAGGAAATGTCGGTAGAAGGTGCGCACGGCAGTCCAATCGGGGCGATGGTGGAGCCACCAACGGGGGCGATAAAAGGTCACTTTGTGGATCTTGCCGGCCATCACTGCACGGCGAACTCCGGCGCGGCGAAAGCTGCGCGCCACGCGGCCCACGCTGCCCAGCCCAATCCAGGCGAACTCGTCGCACAGGTCCGCCAGCGCCGGATCGGCATGATCGCGGACCGCCAGGCACACTACGCGGCGCCCCCGCCGGCGGAGTGCCTGGGCGATCACGATCGGGTAGCGGCCCCAACCGGCGAGCAGGCCGATGGGTTCGCAAGCGTCGCATTCGGCGGCGGCGTTCATGGGGGCGGGCGCTGATGCAACGGTTTGAAGATGCGAGGCCAAGGCGGAGGGGCGTCGCGTCACGCGGCTTTGTCGACCAGGTCGTCCAATTCGTCGCCGGGGGCATGGCCAAGCTGGGCTCGCAGTTCCGCCAGTTGTCGCTGGAGGATGCGGAACTGGCGGCGCATTTCGGGCAACTTGGCCACGGCGGCCATTTGCAGCTTGGCCTGCCGCAACGGCGCCGCCGGACTGCCCAGCATTTCTTCGCCGGCGCGGACGTCGTTCGATACGCCGGCTTTCGAGCACAGCACCGCCCGATCGCCGATATGGACGTGATCGCGGACGCCCACCTGGCCGGCCATCACCACGTAATCGCCGGTCGTCGTGCTGCCGGCGACGCCAACTTGCGAG
>QEVI01000177.1 GCA_003576855.1 Planctomycetota bacterium | reverse complement strand
GGCCACGCTCGCGCAGGGACGGTAGCAGGCTAGCTCTGGAATCCGCTCGGCCAACTGGGCGAGCCCCTGCAGGATCTCCAGATCGACGCGGACCCGCCGCGTAATGTCCCGCCGCTGCACCTTCACGGCCACGTCCTCGCCCGTCGTCAACCGGGCGCGGTGCACCTGGCCGATCGAAGCGGAAGCCACCGGCACGTCGTTGAACTGGCTGAACACGTCCTGCAGCGGGCGGCCCAGGTCTTCCTCCACCAGTTCCGTTACCACCGAAGGCGGGTCGGCGGGCACGTTCGTCTGCAGCTTTTCCAGCTCCGTCGCCAACTCCGGTCCGACGATGTCGGGCCGCGTGCTCATGATCTGCCCCAGCTTGATGAACGTGGGGCCGAGCTCTTCCAGCGCCAGGCGAATCCGCGCTTCGCGGCGCTCGTGGGCGATCGCTTGCCCGTTGCGGTGCTTGAGAAACCCCTTGGCCAGGGCGAAGTCGATGCGACTGAGCCAGCCGGCTAGCCCGTACTTGCTCAGCACCGAGAGGATCTCTCGCCACCGATTGACGTTCCGATAGACGTGCGGAATGGTGCGGATGCGCATAGCGGCGTACGGACTCAATCGCGAATTGCCCCGGCTGGCGGCGGCACGGCTTCCATTGTACCCGCAAGTTCCCCGCCCGCGGCCGTTTATCGCGATCTTCCGGATTATGCGCCCGCGCGGGCTCGACTCGCGGCCCGGGGCGCTTGTGAACCGGTCGTGGCCCGGCGCTGTCCGTGGTACGATCACGGCGGGGCGTTCGCCGCGGCGCTCCGGCAGGCCGCCGGCCTGGGCATACCGCGGCGTTTTTCCCATCGCGGGCAGCCTCGGGGCCGCCTGAAGTCACATGGCTCGCACGGCGCTCATCCAACGCAAGACCGCCGAGACGGACATCGAGCTGGAGCTCAACCTCGACGGCTCGGGCCAGGCCCAGGTGAAGACCGGCGTCGGGTTCCTCGACCACATGCTCGAGCTGCTCGCCAAGCACGCCGCGATGGACCTCCGCGTAAGCGCGCGGGGCGACCTCCACGTCGATCAGCATCATACGGTCGAAGACACCGGCATCTGCCTCGGCCAAGCGCTGCGCCAGGCCCTGGGCGACAAAGCGGGCATCCGCCGCTACGGCCACTTCACGCTGCCGATGGAAGAGACGCTGGTGACGGTGGCCGTCGACCTGAGCGGGCGCTACGCGCTGGTGTTCAACGCTCCGCTTCCGGCGCCGAAGATCGGCGCGTTCGATAGCGAGCTGCTGGAGGATTTCTGGCAAGCCCTGGCGGCCAACTGCCTGTGCAATCTGCACGTGATGTTGCACTACGGTCGCAATAGCCACCACATCGCCGAAGCCGTGTTCAAAGCGGCCGCCCGCGCGCTGCGCATGGCCGTCGAATCCGATCCCCGTATGGCCGGCGTGCCCAGCACCAAGGGTTCGCTCCTGGGCTAGGCGGCGAACGTTTACGGCTTGAAACGGTAGCCGACCCCGTGGACCGTCTGCACGTAGTCGTGAAAGACGCCGAGTTGGTCGCGGAGCGAGCCTACGTAATCGTCGACCGCCGCCTCGCTGAGGGGGTCGTCTTCGGCGCCGACCGCGTGGCCGATCTCTCGGCGCGTAAAGGCGTGATAGGGCCGGCTCGCCAGCAGCAGCATGATTTGGAACTCCACGGCGCCGACGCGAATCGGCTCGCCGCTGAGGGCCGCTCGATAGGACGCCGGCGGCTGAAGGACGACATCGCCCCGCGGCGGTTCCTCGTCGTCTGTCCACGTGAAGCCGGTCGCCTCGAAGAACGCCAGAGCGCCGAACTTCGTCGATCTGTCGTCGGGCACAGGGCGGCTCCTGGGACGGCAAAGGCTACTCGGTATTGTACCCCGCCAGCCGTCGCTGCGACCAAGCGGCGACGCTCGATGCGAACTACGGCAGCAGCGGCCTCGCGGCAGTTCCAAAAACCGCCCGGCCAACTATTCTAGAGCGAGCCGCTTCGACCACTTCATTTGAGAACGCAATTTGACTCGCAGCCCCTTCGAGACCCCGGCGCGGCGCCCCCGGCCCGCCCTCATTGCCGCGCTGGCGCTATTGGCCAGCGCGTCGCCGGCCGCCGCCTCGCAACTTCGCGAAACGTCAGACTTCGCCGACGTAGTCGCCGCGGTCGCCGACTATGCGAACCGCTACGGCGCCGAGCAAGTGCTGCTGGTGTGCGATCTCGACAACACGCTGCTCGCCATGGCGGACGAACTGGGCAGCGACCAGTGGTTCGAGTGGCAGGTGCACCTGCTCACGGCGAAGCCCGATTCGCCGCACTTGGTCGCGCGCGACTTCGCTGGCCTGCTCGCCGTGCAGGGCGGACTGTTCGACCTGCTGCCAGCCCGTTTGACCCAGCCGGACCTGCCGCTGCTCGTGGGACGGATTCAGGGCCTGGGAGGCCGCACGATCGTGCTGACCGCCCGCGGTCACGAATTCCGCGGCGCCACCCAGTACGAGCTGAAGCGACATGGATTCGACTTCGCCGATCATGCGGTCGAGCTTGCCGACCGCGGGCCGGAATCAACGGCCGCCGGCGTGGCGGTTTTCGTCCCCTACCGCCGGGAATCGCTCGAAGCGTCCGGCCTGACTCAAGCCGAATTCGCGGCCTGGCGGCTCAAAGACGTTCCCGACCAGGTCAGCTATGGCAACGGCATCTACATGGTGGCCGGCCAGCACAAGGGCGCGATGCTCGCCGTGCTGCTGGAGCGAGCCGCGCAGTCGTTCAAGGCGATGGTGCTGGTGGACCAGGATCGCCAGGTGCGACGGCTGTTCGACGCCCTTTCGCGCCGCGATTACGAAGTGACGGCCTTCGACTACCAGCGGGAGGAGGCCCGCGTGAAGGCCTTCCAGTACGGCGACCAGAGCGCGGCGACTCGCCAGTGGCGGCGGCTGAATCGCATCCTCGCGGAGGACGACGCCGCAAGCGCCGCCGCGCATGCGGGCCGCTAATCCCACCGCGCGAGCTTGGATGCCAAACCACATGCAGGACTGGCCCGCGCCCGGAGAGCCGGCCGTTCCGCCGGTTCAACGTTGCACTTGTTGCTCGATCCCGTATTTTTCCAGCAGCCGGTACAGCGTTCGCCGACCGATGCCCAGCGCCCTGGCCGTGCGGGCCTTGTTGCCGTTGAAGTGCTTGAACGTATCGGCGACGTGCATGCGGTTGACGGTGTCCAGGTCGATGCTGTTGCCGAACATCTGCACCGGCTGCGTCTTGGCGCCTTTGACGATCTCCGGCGGCAGATTGTGGACGCGCAGCCATTCGTCCTCGGCGAGGATCTTCGCCCGCTCGATGGCGTTCTGTAGCTGCCGCACGTTGCCGGGCCAGCTATAGTCCTCGAACACCTTGAGGACTTCGTTTTCCACGTTCCAATCGGGCCCGGCGAAGTAATCGACCAGGCGGCGAATGTCACCCTCGCGTTCCCGAAGCGGCGGCAAGAAAATCGTCAGGACGTTGATGCGGTAAAACAGGTCCTCGCGAAAGCGGCCTTCGCGCACCTCCTTATCCATGTCGCGGTTCGTGGCCGCCAGCAATCGCACCCGCACCCGCCGCTCCTTCACCGAGCCGATGCGGCGCAGCGAACCGTCCTCCAAGACCCGCAGCAGCTTCGCCTGCAGCGAACCGGCCAGTTCGCCGATCTCGTCGATGAACAGCGTGCCGCCGTCGGCCACCTCGAACAGGCCCGGCTTGGCGTTCACGGCCCCGGTGAAGGCGCCTTTTTCGTGGCCGAACAACTCGCTCTCCAGCAGCGTTTCGGGCAACGCGGCGCAGTTGATGACCACGAACGGCTTGTCGGCCAGCGGGCTCGCCTGGTGCAGCGCCCGGGCCACCAGTTCCTTGCCCGTACCGCTGTCGCCCTGGATGAGAATCGGCTTGTTGGCCGGCCCGGTCCGCTGGATGAGGCGGTAGACCTCCTGCATGGCGGGCGATTCGCCGATCATGGTCGTCGCCCGCTGCTGGTGCTTGATAACGGCCTTAAGCTGCAGGTTCTCCCGCTGTAGTTGCCCGGTTTCGTACGCCTTGCGCACCAGTCGGTCCAGCTCGCGCAGGCTGATCGGCTTGGCGAGAAACTCGCGGGCGCCCAGCTTCATGGCTTCGACGGCCACCTCGATCGTCCCCTCGCCGGTGAGCATCACGATTTCGCACTCCGGCGCGCGGGCCTTCAGTCGTTCCAGCACCTCCAGCCCTGTGAGGCCGGGCATCGCGTAGTCCAGGATGGCGACGTCGAAGGCGCGGCGTTCCGCCTCGGCGAGGGCTTCTTCTCCGCTGGCCGCCTCGTGCACGCGATAGCCCCGCCCGCTGAGGAATCGCGCCACGTCGCCGCGCAGCTCGTCGTCGTCGTCCACCAACAGCAGATCGATGGTTTCCGGTTCGGTAGCGTCCGACATCGTGATTTACCTTCGCGGGGCAGAACGGTCCCCGGTCTCGCGGATGCGGGCCGTCGCGTCGTGCGGCAGTCTAATAACGATTCTAGCCCCGCCGCCCGGCTGATTGGAGATGTCGGTACGCCCGCCGTGGGCCTCGATCGTCCGATGCACAATCGCCAGCCCCAGCCCCGTTCCGCTGTTGCGGGTGGTGAAAAACGGCTCAAAGGCCAGCAAAAGCGCTTCCGGCGTGAAGCCCGGACCATTGTCGTGGATCGAAATCTCGCGCCACGGCCGACCGTCGTCTCCGCGAATTCGCTGGTGCCGGACGCGGATTTCCACCCGGCCGCCGTTGGCCGAGGCCAGCGAGTTCTCAAAAATGTTCCGAAACGCCTGCACCATCCGAAAGCGATCGAGGTTCATCACCGGCGCGGCCTCGTGCGGGTCCGAATCGTCGATGAGCCGCGCATCGCGGCCGTCGCGGGCGATCTGCAGCAGCGTCCAGGCTTCCCGCCACAGGGCCGGAAGCCGGCACTCGGTCGGCTCCAGCACCAGCGGCGAAGCGAAGTTCCGCACCTCGTCCAACAGCCGCTGCAAGTCGGCCTGCGCCTGCTCGGAGCGTTCGACGAGAGTGGCCGCCGCCGGCCGGTCGCGCACTTCCTCGGCCAGCAGCTCCGTGACGCCCCGCAGCCGCTGGAGCGAATTGCGGCTTTCGTGAGCCAGTCGGGCGTACATTTCGCCAATGGTCGCCAATCGGCTCGCCTGCAACAACTGCGCCGCCGATAGTTTCTGCTCGGTGACGTCGTGCCCCACGGCCAATAGCGCCGGTCCGCCGTCGAAGTCGTCGATGCGGCTGAGCGTCCAATTCACGTACCGCACGGCGCGATCGCTAATGCTCGAAACCATCGCTTCGTAGGTCACCGGAGGCGAGCCCCCCAACACGGCGCCGACGCGATCCTCCGTCGCCGGACGCGCCCCGCGCAGCGCCGCCAGCGCAAGCTGCGGATCCCGTCTCATTTCCTCGGCCGAGTAGCCGGTGAGCCGCTGCGCGTATGGGTTGAAGTAAGCGACCTCGCGATTGCGGTCGAAGATCATGATCAGGCAGCTTGCGCCTTCGACCAGCGTGCGAAACATGCGTTCGCCGCGCTCGCGCTCAAGCTGCTGCACGCGCCGCGCGTGCTCGTATTCGTAGGCGTCCTGGATGAGCGCATGGTCCAGGTCGAGCAACTTGTTGAGGGCATCGAGCGCCGCGGCCAATTCCGCGGCCGATTCCAGCCAATGCGCCCGCACGCAGCCGTTCAGCCCCGTTCGCAGCCGCGCCAGGGCAAGACTGGTGAAGCGCTGCGCCAGGCCGATCTCCACGTGGCGATGGCCGACCTGCCACCGCCGCCTCATGTAGGCTTCGTCATAGGGTCCGCAGAGCAGTTGTTCGAGCCACTCGAACAGCGTGCGATGCAGCCGCTCGAGCTGCGGCTGACCGCCGGTGATGACGCGGGCCGCTTCGGGATGGCGAAAGACCTCGGCGTAAAAATCCGCGACCAGGGCCGGTGCGTGCGGGCGGACGAGCGGCCACAGCTTGGCGACGCGCGCGGCGTCGTCGGCGCTCCAGTCGACGTAGCGCTGCATCCGTCGGTAGCGATCGGCGAAGTCGATTTCGTACATGCCGGCCTGGCGTAAATCGGGATCGGCAAAGGCTGTTTTTCTATTTGTAGCAGGCCGCCGCGAAGCGACAAATCAGACGCGCCAACTATAGCTTTTAGCGCGTCGTTCTGAGCCGCGGTGTGCGGCTTAGCGCGCCATTCCGCACACTGCCTGGGAGGGGCCGGGTGAAAAAACCCTTGTTTTCGAGCCTTTCCGGGTTCCGGCCGGTTTGGCCCCCCGTTTGCTTCTAAAAAGGGTCAAGCGAGAAGAGTTGCTGTCCGCTTGCGGTCAGCGACTCGGCGACAGGGAGCGACGCCATGCGTGTGCAGCACTCATGTCTGTTGACTTCTACATGTCGAGTTTAACGGCACTCGACCGCGCTGCGTCACCGGGCCATCAGCGAGCGACGCAGCCTTCAACGTCAACATGTCTGCACGGCGCCGCTCCCGTTGTCGCCAAATCCGCCGCTCTTTTCTAACGCGCCGAAGCAGCTTTCTTTGGCAGCCATGTCGGTCGTCTCCGCCAACCCGATGGAGCGTCTGCAGTCGCTGACCGTGGCCGACGTGATGAGCCGACCGGTGACTGTCGTCCCCGGCTGCGCCCGCATGGAAGAGGCGGCCCGCATCCTCGCCGACGCCGACGCCAGCGGGGCCCCCGTCGTCGACGACGCCGGACATTGCATCGGCGTGCTGAGCGCCGCCGACTTCCTGCGCTTTGAAGTCCTCAAAGCACAGCCCGACCAATACGATCGCGGCGACTGGGCCGCCGGCGGCGAGGCCGCGCCGCGAGACTCGGTGCGGCGATTCATGACGCCCGCCGTGCAGACGGCGCCGGCCCATGAATCGCTCCTCAAGGCCGCCGCCGTGATGTGCCTGGAACACATCCACCGGCTGATCGTTCTCGACCACCGCGGAGAGCCGATCGGCGTGGTTTCCACGCTCGACGTGATGAGCGCGATGCTCGCCGCCATCGACGAAGCCTCGCAACGGCGGTCTTCAGAAACCAGGAGCACGGCATGAACCTGTTCGCAGACAAGAACGTCGTGGTGCCGATCGACTTCTCCGAAGAATCCGATCGGGCGGTCGACGCCGCCATCGCGACGGCGGGCCATGCCAAACGGGTGACGGTCGTGCACGTGGCCCCCCCGCTTTCGGCTTTCGAACCGGGAATCGTCTACATTGCCAATGACGAGGATCGCCGCCAGCGGCTCATCGAAGCCGCTCAGCATCGGTACCGCGATCCCAAGTACCAGGGAATCCACGTCGAAATCCTCTTCGGCGACCCCGGGCATAAAATCGCCGAGTACGCCCAACAGCACAAGGCAGGGCTGATTGTCATGCCCTCTCACGGCCGCACCGGCCTGGCGCACCTGCTGATCGGCTCGGTGGCCGAGCGCGTCGTGCGGCTGGCCCATTGCCCCGTGCTGGTCTTGCGGAGTTAAGGCGCAGTCCGCTTGGCGGGTTTATTCGTCGGCCGCCGGGCAGCCGGCCTCCGCCGTGAATTCGCCGACGTCGAAGGCGGCCAGCCGACCGTCGACCTCCAGCAGGAGCCGGCCGGCGTCATCGACCCCGACCACCCGCCCCCGCACGACGCCGCGCGGCAGTTGCCAGCTCCGCACCTGACCCACGTAGGCCAAATGGGCCGCCAGCGCGCCCACGATCGAACGGCTCAGGCCGGCGGTTTCAAACTCCTCCATCGCCTCGACGAAGCGCCGCTCCACGGCGTCGACCACCTCGTGCACGGCCACCGGTCGATTCAGCGCGGCGACGAGCGTCGTGGGCTCGTGCCGCAGCGGGCCGCGCAGCGCCGCCAGGTCGAAACTGGCATTGACCCCGACGCCCACGATGACGAAGCCGCCGCGGCCGCCAGGCGATACGCACTGCTCGCACAAGATGCCGGCGACCTTCCGGCCGTCGATAAGCAGGTCGTTGGGCCACTTGATCCGCGCCCGGTCGAAGCCCTCGCCGGCGACGTCGCGGATCGCCCGCAGCACGGCGACGGCGGCGACGAGCGACGTCGCGGCGTAGGCCTGCGGCGCCTTGGACGTCGGCCACACGATGCTCAACCAGGCGCCGCCGCGAGGGCTGTGCCAAAAGCGCCCTTGGCGGCCCCGGCCGGCCGTCTGCTCCTCGGCGGTGATCAGCAGCCGCTGGCCAGGATGTTCCGCGGCAAGTTCACGGGCGCGGGCATTGGTCGAGTCGGTGCAGACGAAGTGAATTCGCCGCATAGTAACGTTGCCAACTGCGTGCACGGCCAAGGGCGGGCTGTAGCGACCAGTGTTCGATTCTAGCGGCGGCGCCGAGGCGTCGCTATCGCCGCTGCCATGGGAGGGGTCTCTGGCGTCGATGTCGCGCCCCATCGTGGGAGTCGCGGGATGATTGTTGTCAATCGGTGTCCAATTCCCCATCGACGCCAGGGACGCCTCCCATGGCTTGCCGGCCGATCATCGCCGTGCAGCGCGGCGACTGCCACGCCCTATGTCCTCGCTTCCGAAGCGGCGCCTTGAAGCCGGTTATCCTCGGGCCAGGCCACGTAGTAGTAGTTCAGGACGTCGTGCGGCAATTGCTCCACGCTCACGCGGGCGAATCCCGCCTCGGCGAGCATCTCTAGCGCCAGTTCTTTGCCCCAGGCGGCGCCCAAGCCGGGCCCGCCGCCCGCCAGCGAAACGCTCATGCAGTGCATGCACGAAATCGTGTAAATGAACGGTCCTACCGGGTGGTCGAGGTTCCCGTGATGGCAGCTCGCCGCGGCGATGTCCTGCATCAGAAAGACGCCCCCCGGCCGCAAAGCCTGCCGGATGTTGCGCAGCACTGCGGCCGGCGCCGATTGGTCGTGAATCGCGTCGAAGGCCAGCACCAAATCGAACGCCTCGCGAGCCTCCCATGCCGCCGCGTCCAGGACGCGAAACGCGACGTTGCCCAAGCCTCGTTCGGCGCTCGTTGCCGCGCCCGCGGCGATTGCCTCGGCGCTGATGTCGACGCCGGTGAATCGGCTGCGGGGAAACCGTTCCGCCAGATGCACCAGTGCGCGGCCTTGTCCGCAGCCGACGTCTACGACGTCGATGCCCTGCTCCAGCCGTTGCGCCAAGCCCGGCACAAGCGGAATGATGTGCTGGTCCAGCGCCGCGACGACAGTTTGACCGCTTTCCTCGGCCATGACCTCGTGAAACCGCTCATAGGCCGCATACGGCACGCCGCGGCCATGCTTGAAGGCCGCGACCACCTGATCCTCGACGCGGCCAAGCACCGAAAACCATTGCGCCACGGACGCAAGGTTGTTCGGGCTGGCCGCGCGAGTCAGGCAGGCTGCACGCTCGGGCGGCAGCCAATAGCGATGGGTCGCCGGGTCGAGTTCGACAATGCCGCCGGTCGTCATGGCGCCGAGCCACTCCCGGACATAGCGCTCGTTGAGGCCGGCCGCTTCGGCGATCTCGCGACTCGTGGCCGCTGGCCGTTGCGCCAGTACGTCGAACAACCCCGTGCGATGGCCGATCGACGTCATGAGCGTGACCGCCGCTTCATTGAAGCTTCGCAGCATTCGCTCGGCGAACGCCTGCACCGCCGCTTCGCTAACTGGGCCGGCCGGCGCCGGCGAAGCGGGCTGCTGGCCGTTCGGAGGAATCGGGGTGACCGTCGATCGGGGCGTTTCCACAACGGCTGGCATGGGACCTTCCTATCAAGAACGAGCGGTTAACGAATCCAGTAGCTGACGGCTCTCAACAACCGACGGCTCGCACTATGGCATCTGGCATGCCGGTCGACGCTGCCGCGCTCGCACGCGCAAATCCTCGCAGAAACGCGCAGCCCGTGCGGCGATACCCTGGCGAGCCGGCCGTAGCGGCGTACGAGGTTGAGACGACGTTCTCAAAGTGAGCCGCCTGCGACCTCGGCCGCACGATCGCTACAACCGCCACGATCGACGCGCTCGCCATATGCGGGCCCACGCACATAAGCCGCCAGCGGCGTTGACAGCCTCGCCCGGCAATCTACGCTTGCCGGACGGATCGAGCGCACCAAGGCCGAGCACTGCACGGCCATCGGCGCCGGCCGTCGAATGCCGCTGAAACCCGTTTTCGGGGACCCCTGCCGTGACGATCCTCGCCGCGACGATCGTGGGCCTTGCCGCGATGAAGTGGACGCTCCACGTGGGGGCGTTTTGCGCAGGCCTGATCGCGGCCGCAACCTGGGTCCGGCGGCTAGCGGCAGCCGGCCCGGCCCGCCAGGCGCCGGCACGCCCGACAGCCGCGACTCCGCGAGCGCCGATCGAGGCCGCCAGCAATGCCATCTGCAGCCTGGCCGAGCGGATGGCCG
>QEVI01000176.1 GCA_003576855.1 Planctomycetota bacterium | reverse complement strand
TGGTCGTGGAGGCTGAGCCGGGCGCTGGCCTCGTCGCCGTTGATCTGCATCGTGACCTCAAACGGCGCCATGAACTGATTGACGGTCAGCGAGACCATGACGCTCTCGCCGGCAGCCCGCGCCACCACGTGAACCGTATCTTCGACGGCAACGTCCCGCAGCGCCTGGCGGCCGGCGTCGCAGAACACCCAGTCGAACCGTCCCGCCATGAGATGCGCCAAGTCGAACAGATGCGTGGCGGCGTCTTGAATGGCGCCCCCGCCCGTCTCGCGGCTGGCGTAGTAGGTGTCGCGATACGCCGGGCGAAACGTAGGGAAATGCGACCCGGTGAGAACGGCGAGCTGACGGACCCGACCGAGCCGGCCGGCGTCGATCCAATGGCGGACGGCGCGGACCGCAGGATGCGACCGATACGTGTAGGCCACGCCGACCGTTTTGCCGCCAGCGGCGGCGAGCAACCGGTCGGTCGGCACGCCGACCGTCGTCAGCGGCTTCTCGATGAGCAGGGCGCCGGTCCGCTCCAGCAGCGCGACGGCCTGCTCGACGTGCAGGTGCGCCGGCGTGCACACTACGGCCGCGTCCCACGACTGCTCCGCGGCGCTGTCGAAGCTCACGAACGATTCGCTTAGTCCATAGCGGCGGACGACCGCGGCGCGGCGGTCGTCGTGCGGCTCGCACAGCGAGACGGCGACGCCGGGCTGGTTCTGAAAGCAGCGGAGATGGCGCTCGCCGATCGATCCGCCGCCGACGATGAGAATCTTTAGAGGCATGTCCAGCCGCCGTCCACGAACAGGTTCAGTCCGGTTACGTAAGACGAGGCGTCCGACGCCAGGAACACCACGGCCCCCTGGATGTCGTCGTGGCCCAGCATCCGCCCCAGCGGTACGCGGCTCTCATATCGTTCGACAAACGCACGCGGCTGGTCCTCGCGGTAACCGCCGGGGCTGATGCAGTTGGCGCGGACGCCATGACGGCCGTAATACGTCGCCAAGTAACGGGTGAAGTTGATCATGCCGGCTTTGACGAAGTTGTAGCTTGGCGGCTGGACCATGCCGGTTCCGGAATATATCGTCGGATCGTTGGCTACTACGCCGTAGATGCTGGCGATATTGATGATGGATCCGCGGCGTTGCTGGGCCATGTCGGCGATGAACCGCTGGCAGATGCGAAACAGACCTTGGAAGTCGCCGGCGGCGACCGCCGCCAGGCGGTCGGGCGTCTGATCCAGAAAGCCGCCGGCATGCCCGGATCGCGCGACGGCGTTGTTTACCAGCACGTCGATCCGTCCGAACCGCTGGAGCACCTGGCGGTGCAGTTGGTCGATGGACCGGACGCTCGCGATATCGACCTGCATCGCGTGAGCGTCGTGCCCCCGGGCCTGTAACGCCTCGGCGAATTGTTGGTTGCGTTCGAGCGAGCGCGACGCCGTGACGACCGTCGCCCCCGCCTCGGCAAGGGCCGCGGTAATGCTGCTGCCCAGCAGCGGCCCGGCGCCGCCGGTGACCACCGCCACGCGTCCGGAAAGTCGAAATCGATCGAGTATGGCCATCGCCAGTCCCCTGCTATCGCCCGAACAGGCAGCGTGCAATCGATCGTCGGCAGGCCGTCCCGTACATATACGCCTCGTCAAGCGGCAGCGCCCGCCGGCGGAAGTTGGCAAACGATTTCCGCGGCCGCAAGCTCGGCCCGGCCGACTTCGTCGAGCGACGCATACGGCGCGGCGTGAAAACGCCCCGGGATGCCACGGCCGTTCATCAGCGCCGTAAACGCGCCCATGACGCGGCCCGTTTCGAGCAGCCGCTCTCGCAGGGCGCGAAGTTTGCGCTGGTAGTCGTCGGCGGCATGGTAGTCGCCGGCCGCCGCGGCACGCACCAGCGCCATGATCCACTGCGGGGCAATCGCGAACATGCCGTCGAGGTGCTCCATGAAGCCCTCGCGGAGCAGGCCAGCGACCCGGTCCGGCTCGGCGACGATGACGCGGAAGCGATCTCCGAAGCGATCTCGCAACTGCCGCGCAAAGTCGAGCCGCCCCGATGCTTTGACGCCGCGGATGTTCGGATGCCGAGCCAAGGCGGCGTAGAGGTCCACATCGAGGGCGACCCCGGTGAGCGCCGGCAGGTCGTACAGGTACATCGGCAGCGGCGAGACGTCGGCCAGCGACGTGAAGTAATCGATCAGCTCCTGCTGCGAGAAGCGGAACAAGTAGGGCGTCAGCACGACGACGCCGTCGATGTGAAAGCGGCTGGCCAGCTCGATGCGGTCGCGGGTGCGGGCCCAACCGGCGTCGCCGACGCCGACCAACAGCTCAGCCCGTCCGCGTGACGCGGCCGCGGTGGCCTCGATCAGGTCTCGATACGTCTGATCACGGAGCATTTGCATGGCCCCCATCGACCCGGCGGCGAGAATGCCGTCGACGCCCGCCGACCATTGGTCGGCCAGATGGCGGTCGAGCCCTTCGCGGTGCAAGCTCTCGTCGCGATCGAGCGGCGTGCCGATGGCGGTCACAATGCGTGCGAGGGTTGGCATCGAGGTAGCCCCTACAAGTCTCCGCGCTGGTCCCGCGCAGGCCTCGGGCGTTTCCACGCACTGCCGGGTCGCTGCACGAGCTGACCTTACGCCTAAGGCGATTGTTCGAGCAAGTTTTCCAGCGTCGGCTGCAAGGCGTCGGCCAGGTGGACAAAGCCCAGGTCGGTGGGATGAGATCCGTCGACCGTATCTTCCCCATCGGCGGCCAGCAAGTCGTCGCCGCTCACGTAAGCCAGGTTGGCGTCCCCCTCGGCCGAAAGCTTGTCAAACGCGCGGCGCAGCGCTTGCCGCTTCGCCGCGTGCTCGTCCGCTCTGCCAGAGATCAGAAACGCATCGCTGAACGTGCGATCCTCCACAAGCAATATGGGCGTCGTCGGCCGCTTGGCGCGAATCGCCCGGACAAACGGCTCGGCCCGTTGCGAAACCATCGCGGCGTTCATGTTCGGCAGGCAATCGACCACGTACACGGCGGCGTCGAGTTCAGCGAGCAGTTCCGCCAACTCGAGGTCCATCGTGCCGTTGCTGCTGAAGCCGAGGTTGACGACCGGCCGGTCGAAGCGGCGGCCTAAGATCGCTGCGTGACACATTCCTGGCCGGGAAGCGCAACCGCCCTGCGTGATCGACGTGCCGTAGAAGACGATCGGCTTGGCCTTGCTGGCCGGGCGCGGCGGAGCGGCCGCGAGCCGCGCTTGCGCCGCAACGCCGATCTCGACCGACGACACGGTGTTGTACAGCGGCAAATAGAGCAGGTATTCCCGCTCGTCCGGAGCCAGGCCTTCGACCAGCGTCGCCGAGGCGGTCGTCCCCTCGGGCACGCCGACCGCCAGACGCCGCCAGCGGCCGTTGATGTTTCTGACGTACAAATCGAGCCCGCTGACGCCCGTGGCGGGCATGTGCGCCATGGCAAGCTCCGGGCCGACCGTCCAGCGGGCGTGTATTGCGGTCGCGTCGGTGACGAAGCGAGCGCATAGGCCGGCCGGGTTGCGGCTCAACTGCCAAATGCGAGGACGCACCCGGCTCTTGGCGTGACGCGGCAGCCGATCGAACGGGGCCTCCAGGTCGGTCCAGCCCTGTCCTTCCATCCGTAGCGAACGAATATCGTAATAACGCAAAGCGTCTTCTTCTTTCTCGCGTGGTCCGCTCGGTTCGCCAGGGGCGCTTGCCATGGCGGACGAATCGATGGCCGCCAGCGCGGCGACGAGCACGACTCCGACTAGCGAGCGGCGCCGTCGCCCGTGGCGGAAAACCATCGAGCGGAGGATCGCGAAGCGCCGAGGCCTGCCACTGATTTCACGGTTTCGCTCCGGACGACGGCTGCCCGACGAAAATGCACGGCCGTGTGAAGCAGCGTCAACGGGAAGGCGTTGGTACATAGGGCGTGATTGGCCGCCTTGGGTTCGCCGTGGAACTTCCTTCGCCGACCGACCCGCATCGCGTCCCGCCGCCGCGGCCCGGCGTCGCGACGCAGCGCGATTGCGCGTCAGAACACCGGCGCCAGCTTGCCGCTCATTTCCAAATGCCGCTCCATAAGGGCGATCGCGTCGGAGATGGAGCCCTGGACGAGCAGGCGATGGATCTGGCGATGGTCGTTGAGCGTGACCTGGAAATTGCGCCGCATTTCGGCGGCGTCGCTGGTGCGCGGCAAACGATGCGGCAGGCTCGCCCGGCTATACATGATGACCAGGTGCTTGTTTCCGGCGAGTTCAATGATTTTTTCGTGGAAGCGGCGATCGGCTTCGATGAAGCCCAGCCACATATCGGACTCGAGCAGCAGCTCCATGGCGTCGCAGATTTCGCCGAGGGGGGCCAGGTTCGCTTCGGTCAAGCCGCGGGCGTGGATGAGTCGCATGGCGCCGATTTCCAGCACGGCTCGAGCCTCGAACACGTCGGCGTGGTCCTGGGCTTCAAAGACGGGCGTAAAGAAACCGCCGCGATCGCCGCGCCGCAACACGCCTTCGTGCGAGAGCATCGTCAGGGCTTCGCGGACGGCGGCGCGATGGGTCCCCAGCCGTTTGGCCCATTCGACTTCGCCCAGCCGCGTTCCTTCGGGGAGTTGGGCTGCCATGAGCATCCAGCGGAGCTGCTGATAGCATCGCTCGCTGGAGGCCAGACGCTTGCCGTTTTCGCCGACTCGACCCTGCTTGGTGGTGCGCATGGCCCTCACTATAGCAGTCGTGGGGAGACAAAGTCAACCAAAAAATGTCGTCATAATTAGTGCCGTTTTGCTTCCATTGGTCTCGAATGTATCGTGGCGGATTCGCCCCACGAAGCGGTGGCTTCGCCCCGTTTTCCGTTGTTTGCGAATGGCGAATGTCCGCATGAAGTGCGTTGCTGGCTCCTGGGGAATTCAATAATGTTGTCAAAAATAATGAATTTATGTTGACAACAAAGTTTTTATGTTGTAGCCTGTCTATTCGTTGCAATCGGCATTTCTCCTCGCTTGCGATTCCTCGCCGTATCGCCTGCCGGGTCTGCCCGCCATGAAGACGATCGATTTTTCGCGCTCGTATTTGCGGTTTCGCGTCGATTCGCTGCTGCACCCGCCCGTGACGGTGACGCACGTCCCGCCCACGACCCTCAATAACGTGCGGATCAATCTGGAATGCCGCGTGAGCCTCATCGAGCGACGCAGCGAGCTTTCGCACACGTTCGTCTTGGGCGCGTCGTGCAAGACCGAACGAGTCGGCGCCGAGCGGGATTGCTGGTTGCAGCCGAACGCGGACTTCTGCCTGGCGGCGTCCGACGAGGAGTTCTTGATCCTCAAGAGCTGGGCCCGCAACGGGCTTGTCGACGCCAAGGACCCCGCGGCCATCGGCGTCCCCCGCGAGCGCCAGTCCGGCCATTGGCGCGACGTATTCGCCGACCTCAGCGTCCACGCCCGGCTAGGCCGCGGCCAGGCCCTGGCCACGCTGGAGGCCGTCATCGCCTCGATTCAGAGCGATCGGCCGCTGGTGTCGCGAATCGAGTACGAGGAAGGCGATTATCGAGTCGTCATCGAGCAGCCAGTCAAGACGATCAACTATTCCGAGCGCGAAGGCGTTTACCAGACCGATACCGGCCCGATTTTGTTGCCCGACCTGTCGGCGGAACGCTTAGAGCGCTGCGAGCGGCTGATCGATTGCTTTGACCTGGCCTACTCGGCGTTCAACTCCGAGGGCTGGGCCGAGTTCATCATCAACGTGCCGACGCCGGCGGGCCACGGCGTCACGGTGAATCACTATTCCCGCCCGCGACGGATCGAGCCCACGGGCAACCTGTTAGTGGAAGTGTGCGACGAGGAGCGGGCGCATCTCCCCGGAATGATCGGCGACCGCGCGATTCGCGCGGACGCCGCGGAAGCGCGAATCAGCTAACGCCCAGCGCGTTCTCCAAACCGGCGCGCTGGGGGCGATTCGCATCGCCGCCACGATCCGTCGGCTCGCTGGCGGAGCGTGACGGCTGCCATCGCTGAAGAATCCACAGGCTTATTCACCTTATCAGGAGCCTCATCATGACCGTCTCACGCAAACCGCTGGCCCTCATCACGGCGCTAGTCGGCGCGCTCGCTGTAAGCACCGCATCGGCCGACCTGGTCTTTCATGACGACTTCGAGGGAGAGACCATCGACGCCAATCCCGACACGCCGATCGTCGGCGATCCGTGGGTGAACATCGGCACGCTTACCGGTCACACGATCTCGGCCAACCCGTTGGTCGACGCCGACAACCCTAGTTCCCTGGTTCTCAAGAGCCACCGCGCGGGGGGCGCTGCGGGGCGGGCGTTCATCGACCTGACGCTGGAGCAGTCGGCACGGATTCAGGCCGGCGAGTTGCTCACCGTTCGCTTTCAGCACTACCAGCCCGATCCGAGCAGGTCGTCGATCGCCTTCGCGATATATCAGAACGACTTCTTCGATTTCAGCGAGAACGCCGTGGACGTCGAATTCCACGTGAACCGTGAAGTCAAGCACTACAAAGACGCCATCAACAATTTCGAAACGACGGGACTGTTCGGCACGGACGGCTGGGACGAAGTCGAACTTATCGTGGACTACGCCGCCGACCGATGGTCGGTCAGCCTCAACGGCGGCACGCCCGTGGGCAACTTGCCGTTCCGCAACGACGGCGACTACATGACGGCCGCCACGCTGTTGATCTCGCCGTCGGTCAGCCAGATGACCGGGTACACCGACAACATCCGGGTCTACATCGGGGCGGTTCCGACGCCGACGACCAACGCCGACTTCGACGCCGACGGCGACGTGGACGGCGACGACCTGCTGCGCTGGCAGCGCGGTTTTGGCATCGCCAGCGGCGCCACGCTTGGACAGGGCGACGCCGACGGCAACGGGGCGGTGGACGCCGCCGACCTAGCCGCCTGGAAGACGAAGTTCGGCGGGCCGGCCGTGGCCGCCGTGCCGGAGCCGGCGGCGCTGGCGCCAGCGGCGGTGGCCGCCGCGGCGTGCGCCGCCGCGCTGCGACGCCCCGGCCGCCGCGCTGCGGATCGTCGCCAGTAGGCGCCAGCGCGAGCCATTGGTCTCATCACCGTTCACGAACTAAGACCGAGGAAGGATTAGTAGCAGGAGGCCTGCCATCGAGTTGTTTGCGTAGCGTGCTTTTCACTCTTAATGACGGAGGGTCTCATGTCAGTTCGCACGAAGGTAATGGCGTCGGCCGTGGCGGTCGCCTGCTTGCTCTCGCCGAGCGCCGCACGGGCCGCGCTGGCGTTTTTTGACGACTTCGAGGGGGGTACTATCGGCGCCGGGCCGACGTCGCCCGTCATCGGCAACCCTTGGGCGCTGGTCGGCAATGCCAACACCAACCTCGTCCACGCCAATCCGCTGGTCAACGCCGACAACGGCAGCGCCCAAGTGCTGCGGGACGAACGGTCGGCGGGCTCGGCGGGTCGCGTGTTCATCGATCTTTCGCCGGCGCAATCCGCCCAGATAGCGAGCGGCGAGTTGCTCACGATTCGATTTCAACACTATCAACCGGACCCGTCGCGCGACGCGCTGGCGCTGCTGGTGTATCCGACGACCAATCACGACTTCTTGAATCCGGCGATCGACCTGGAATTTCATAAAAACCGCGCCGTCAAGCACTACAACAACGCGCCCAACAACTTCGTAGACACGGGGCTGGTCGGGACCGATGGCTGGGACGACGTCGAAGTGGTGCTCAACTACGCCACCGACACCTGGTCGGTCAGTCTCAACGGCGGCGTCGCGGCCGCGAACCTGCCGTTTGTGAATAACGACGACCAGACGACCGGCGCGAGCATTCTGCTCGGACCTTCGCAGCAGAATGTGACGGCGTTTGTGGACAACGTGCGCGTGTACGTGGGCGCGATCCCCGAGCCGGCGAGCCTGGCGTCGTTCTCGGCGGCGGCCGCCGCGCTGCCGCTGGTCCGGCGACGGAGGCGAGCGCACTAGCCGACTGCCGGCTGGGGCCGGACGGGTTCATGCTGTGACGTCGGATTCGACTTGGCTGCTCGGGGGCGCGGCCAAGGCGTGGTCCAACCAGCGGCGGTCGGCCGAAGAAGCGGCTCGCGCCGACCGCCGCTATTCATCGGGGCTGATCAGGCGATGATCCGTCCGCGGACGTGTCGAAGGGCTTGCTGTAAGCGAGGTAGCACCATGCGGAAGCATACCGGTTTCACCTTAGTCGAATTGTTGGTCGTCATCGCCATCATCGGCGTGCTGGTGGCGCTCTTGCTGCCGGCGGTGCAATCGGCTCGCGAGGCCGCTCGGCGATCGCAATGCCTCAACAATATGAAGCAACAGGGCCTGGCGGTGCACATGTACCACGACGCCATGGGCATGTTCCCCGACGGCGGCGGCGAAAGCAGCATCATCACATGGGCCTGGGGAGCGCTCGTTCTGCCGCACGCCGAGTCGGCGAACGCCCAGAAGCTGATCAACTTCGATCATGGATTCAACTCGATGGCGAACCGGGACGCCATCAAGACGCTGCTGCCGTTCTACCAGTGTCCCACGGCGCCTCCGAACGTCGTGGTGACGGCCACAGTGAATATTCCCGGTCCCGACGACGCGGCCGAGACCAATTACCTGGCCGTCGGCACGCATCGGCGCGTGCCGGAGCAGGGGCCCGTCTATGGACAGGGCATCGACTTTTTCGGATCGGGCGTGATCTTCAACGGCTCGAAAACCAAGATGAAGGACGTGGAGGACGGCACGAGCAATACGCTGCTGCTGTGCGAGGTGGACGTCATGGAAGACGACCCCTTGAAGAAGGACCCCAGCTTCTCCGCGTACTGCCCCCAGGGAGCGTGCAACCTGGGCAAGATCTGGGCCGCGTGGGGAACGGCGACGACCTATTTCGGCATCAACTCGCACATCGGTCCCGGCAAGCCTTCGGCCTTCGAGGACGGCAGCATCGACAGTTGGCATTCCGGCGGCGCCAACTTCACGTTCGCCGACGGGCATGTCGCATTCATCAGCGAGGGCGTCGACCAGTTGGTCCTTACCGCCCTCACGACTCGCGCTGGCGCAGAGGTCGTTGATGTATCCTTGTGAAAAGCGCGTGGCGATTGCCGACGATCGCTCGCCACGGGCGCCGCAGAACCCGCCAGGCCCGCCGGTGCGTGCCGCTTGTGGCCTCGCCCTGGCGGCGCTTGGGCTGCTGTCGGCCCTGCCAGGCTGCGGATCGTCCCAGCGTTATGCCGTCAGCGGGACGATAACCGTCGGCGGCGAGCCCGTCGACACGGGCCGCGTGTTTTTCGTTCCCGTCGAAGGGGCCAAAGGACCGCGGGTTCAGGGCGAGATCATCGGCGGGCAGTACCGCGTGACGGCCCAGGGGGGACTGCTCGCGGGCAAGTACCGCGTGGAACTGGATGCGAAGAAGAAGACCGGCCGCAAGATTCGCGGCCGAATCATCGGGGGCGAATTCGGCGAAGTCGACGAGACCATCTCCATGGCGCCAAGGATTTACCAGGACGCCGATTCGCCGCTAATCGTCGAAGTGCCCGGCGCGACCGAGACCATCGACATCGCCGTGCCGGCCGCGTAGCCTCGCCGGAATTCAACGCGGCCGGACAGCCTCACGTTTATGATGAGCCCAAACCAACCGAGGAATCGCAGCATGGGACTAGCCCGCGGGTGGGTGAACCGAGCGACATGCGTGGCGTCGCTGGCCGCAGGATATACCGCATGGCTGGCCGTCGCCGCCGAGCCGCAGACGCCCCTGTCGCACGCCGCGGGCTCGATGCGGGCGTCGTCTCCCTACGACGTGGGCGATCGGGCACAGTTGTTCGTCGATCAGTTCCTCGTGCGAGAGGCGCGGGGCGTCGCCTTTACGCTGCATCAAGGCAAGAAACACGCGGCCAATCCGCTGGCGAGGGCTGATCAGCCGTGGGAAGGATGGCGCCTGGAGATCTACGGCAGCGTGCTGTACGACGCCGAAGAGAAGCTGTTCAAAATGTGGTACATCGGCGAGTCGCTCGAGGACTTCCCGCATTACGCCACGCTGTATGCCGAGAGCGACGACGGCATTGCGTGGCGGAAGCCCCTGCTCGACGTGGTCCCGTCGGCACGCGGCGGCAGGACCAACGCGGTGGCCGAGGGTTACATCCTGGCCAGCGTCATCCTGGACCGCTCCGACCCCGATCCGCAGCGCCGCTACAAAATGATTTGCTGGAAGCAGAAGCCGCCGTATGGGGCCCATCTGCTGACGTCGCCCGACGGCTTGCACTGGGAACAGGTTTCCGAGCAGCCGATCTGTCCGTCGGCCGACGTGGTGACTGGTTTCTACGATCGGCAGCGTGGCCTATATGTCGCTTTTCCGAAGATCAACCACCAGGTCCGCGGGTTCGATCGCCGCTGCTTCGCGGTGATCACCAGTCGCGATTTCGCCAGGTGGACCGAGCCCGAGCTGGTGCTGGTCCCCGATCCGCGGGACGATGCGGGGTCGCTGGCGCGGATCGAACAGGTGCGTCCCGTCCTCGATCAGCCGGACGATCCGCAATTGATC
>QEVI01000175.1 GCA_003576855.1 Planctomycetota bacterium | reverse complement strand
AGGGCGCCGCTGGAGACGTCGATCAGGTCGACGCCGCGGTTCTTCAACTCGCCGCACAGTACGACCGACTGCGGGAGGGCCCAACCGCCATCCACCCAGTCCGTCGCGGAAATGCGAACCAATAGCGGCATGGAGTCGGGCATCGACGCGCGGACGCGGTCCGCTACCTGCAGCACCAGCCGCATGCGGTTCTCTAAGCTGCCGCCGTAGCGGTCCATCCGTTCGTTGCTCAGCGGCGAGAGGAACTCGTGCAGCAAATAGCCATGGGCGGCGTGGATCTCCAGCACGCGAAAGCCGGCCGCAATGGCCTTTAGCGCCGCCGACTCGAAGGCCTCGACCACGGCCTCGATGCCGGCCGGCTCCAGCGGCTCCGGCGTGGGGCTCCCTTGGTCGAACGGAATGGGGCTCGGTCCGACGACCGGCCGCCAGCCGCCCTGTTCCGGCGACAGCGGCGCCCCGCCCCGCCAGGGGACGTCGCAACTCGCCTTGCGGCCGGCATGGGCCAGTTGAATCGCCGGCACTGCGCCCTGGGAGCCGACGAAGCGGGCGATGCGAGCCAGCGGCTCGATATGGTCGTCGCTCCAAATGCCCAAATCGCCGGGTGATATCCGGCCGTCCGGCGTTACGGCGGTTGCTTCGACCATGCATGACCATCGCCGCCCCGCCCACGGCTCGGCTGCCGAGGTGGACCAGGTGCCAATCGTCGGCCAGGCCTTCGCTGGCGCAGTACTGGCACATGGGCGACATCACGATGCGATTGCGGAGCCGCTCGCCGCGAATTTTCAGCGGCGTCAACAGGTCCACGTCCGGGGCTTCGCGATCGTGCGTGGCGCCGGCGGGACATCCCGCGCCCGGGTGCGGCCGCTGCGGGTCGTCGGCGAAGGGCGGAGAGCTGCGCATCGTTGATTCCTCGAGCCAAGGCGGCTGGCATCGCCGGCGGCCGGCCGTCGTGTCAACGGTGCATTATTGGCAGTCGGCGGGCGTGTTGCGAGCCGCCGCCGACGATCGCCCTGGCATGCGCTTTGCCCAGAATCCGCGGGTGGCCCCGGTTCTTCGAACCGGGGTGGCGCAGCCACGGGAGTTCGGCTGAAGCTGCAGTTCGCCTCCTCGCCAACAACCTCTTGCCGGCTCCGCCGGCCCTGGTTCAAAGAACCAGGGCCACCCGCTGCCCTAGCCGCATCCAAGACCGCCGCTAAGCCCGCCGGCGCGTCGCACCCGAGCTTAAATGCGGCGCCGGGCTCGCCGAACCGCCAGGCATGCGGCCGCGGCCGACGCGAGGATCGCCAGGGCCGTCGGTTCAGGGACCGCCCCTACCGCCGGCGCGGCTGGCGCGAAGTCCCGCTGCCACTGGAGCAGGTCCGCGCCGTCGCTGTCGAGATCCCCGTCGGCGTCGGCCGTCGCATCGACGCCGAAGGCGGTCTTCCACATTTCGAGGTCGCCGCCGTCGACGAAGCCGTTGTCATCGAAATCGGACGGCGAGCCGGTCGGACCGCCGACGAACTTGATGTTGTCGATGATGGTATACGTCTCCGGCGAGAAGTTGTCGCCCCCCATAATGGCGAACCACATCTGCCACCATGTGCCGCCGCTGGCCGCTGCAGCGGTCTTCCAGTTCATCTCGGGATTGCTCGGCGCCGGCGCCGTCAAATCGATGACCGCGTGAACGGTGCTGCCCGGTACGCCATCGACCTGATCGGCCTGGGCCCAAGACAGGCCGTCGCCCTGCATGATGACCCACACGGCCCGCCAGGTGGCGTCCGGGCTGACGGTGAAGTCGAATTCGAGCGTGTCGCTGCTGGCGACGATCGGAATCAGCGCCGTCGAATTGAGCAGCAAGCCGTGCTGCCAGGCGTCTACCGGCTGCGTCACCTGGAGGGCTTGCGTCCCTTCGGTGACCCCCTCGGCGACGAAGGCGGAGGTCCAGATCTGGTCGCCGGGCGTCGCCGTGTCGGTGTCGGCCAGCACCCAATCAGCGCCGAGCGTGGTGCTGAGATCGCCTTCAAAGCCGGAAATGAGCGTGTCGGCCGATGCGCGTGGCAAGCCCGCTGCGAGGACGCACGCCAGGGCCGCGAACAATCGTGATGTAGTTCCCGTAAGTCGCATTTTTGTAGTCCTTTCTGTTGCCGAATGAAGTGAGTGGAGGAGGTGTGCCCTTGGCGAGCCGGCGAGGCTCCAGCCTGCCGCGCGGCGTCTCCCGCGCCTCGCCCCTTGGCGAGAGCCAGTTGCGTCCTGCCAGCCCCGGCGCCCCCCAGGCTGTGGGGCTGGCGAGGACGCGTCGCGTCGTCCGTACTGGTTAAGGTCCATCAATCTTTCAAAGCGGGTAACTTCGTGAAAGCTTTTCCGTCAGAGGCGTTTCTGTGGGTAGCGGAGCTCTGTGGAAGGCGTCTGCGACGCCGATTACGGCCTCTTGCTCCAATCGACGCTCGCACCAGTGCGAAGTCGGCGTCAGCGACGCCTCCGTTATTCCTCCACATGTTCGCGTAGCTGGTCATTCATTCCGGGCGCGGCGCGGCCGTTGACCCGCGGATAATCAAGTGAGTGCTCACCTTCTGGCGGCTGTCCAACTGTCTCTCGTCCCCCGCTGCTTCGTGCTTGCCGATGCACTGAATGATCATCTGGGCGCCCAACACGCCGATGCGGTTGGCGTCGAACGAGACCGTCGTCAGCGGCGGCGTCATGTATTTCGTGGCGAACTTGTCGTTGAAGCCGATGAGACTCAGCTCCGCGGGCACCTTCACGCCGTACTGCCACATGGCGTGCATAATGAGCGTGGACTCCAGATCGCTGTAGCAAATGAGCGCAGTCGGCCGGTCGTCGCCGCGGATGAGGATCGAAATCATCTCGCCGTCGCTCGAATGCCAGAAGTACGGCTCCAAGGCGTGTTCGCGCATGGCCGCTTCGAAGCCGTCGCGGCGATCCCGAATGCTGCAGTGAGGTTTCACCGTGTCGTGCACGTAGAAGCCGATGCGCCGGTGGCCGAGGGCCAGCAAGTGGCGAGCCGCGGCATAGGCGCCGGCGGCGTCGTCAACGACGATCTGCGGAAGCTCGGGATCGGAATTGTCGCCCAGCAGCACGCACGGCGCGCCCGACTCGCGCAACAGCGTCCGCACGCGCTCCGGCAGGAACTGGAACGTCAGGCATCCGTCGAGATGCCCGCCGAGCACTAGCTCCTCCCACTCGCCGTGCTGATCGATGGGAACCAGCACCAGGTGGTGATCGTAGGTCCGCAACTGGCGGACAAGACCTTGCAGCACCTGGTCGTTGACGCCCTCGAACACCCAGGCGTCGTCCGTATAGAGCAAGCCGATGGCCTTGGTCCGCTGCTCGGAAAAGGCCCGGGCGCGGAGATTGGGGCGATACCCCAAGCGAGTGGCAATTTCGCGGATGCGGCGGACCCGCTCGGCGCTGTCTCGGCGATCGCCCTTGGTATCGCCGCGCAACACCCGAGCGACCGTCGAACTCGACACGCCCGCCTGCTTCGCGATGTCGTAGATCGTGGCCGCCATCGAGTGAAGACGAAGAGCAAGAGACGTGGTTGGTCGCCCGATTTCGTGGGGACTGCCGTCTGGAAGTCCACCGGCGCCTGGGCGCGACCGCGGCGAAGCCGCCGACGAGCGGTCAGGAACTGCAACCGATGTCACTTTAATCGGAATCGCGGATTGGAGTCAAGAAAAAGGAGAATTGCGGGAAACCGTCCTGGGGGCGCCGATGCCGTCCGCTGGAAAACTGTCACCGCTATCAGTAGCCAGCCGGGCATCGAGGGGGGTACCGCCGCCTGGACGCGGGGGGGCGGCGGCGATTGCGGCTGACGGAGAACTCAGTCCTCGAGGTAGCCCGCCAGCGCATAGATCAGCGCGCCGTTCCAGTTAATGGCGATCTCATTGGTGCGATAGTCTTCCTGGCGATCGTGCCAGTCGCTGGCTTGGGGATTCGGTCCGCCCACCAGATAGCCCGGCCAGGGCGCCTCGACTTCGTCGCCGCCGGATCGCCGGTCGTGCGGATGAAGCGGCGGCCGATCGCCCAGGCCGGTTACGTACGACCGGCCGAAGACGTTGCGGCCCAGCAAGTGATGGATGGCGTCGAGGCCCGCGTTGCGGTACGCCTCGTCGCCGGTCAGCCGGTACGCCGCTTGAAGCACCATCGTTTGCCGGGCTACCGATCCATTGCAGCCCCAATAGTAGCGCGTGCCAAGCGTGCGACCGTAGCCGTGTCGGTTGGCTGTTTTCACGATGCCGTCGGCCGTCGCCCGCAGGCTGTCTTGCAGGTGTGTGACGAGAGCCGGGTCGCGCCCGTCTCGCTTGGAAAACAGGTACGTAAACAGGCCGAGGTTCTTGAGATTGGGCCAATCCCAATCGGCGTCGAAGGTCGCAATCGCTTGGAGGCCGCGCGCAGCGCCGTTGGCATCCGGGGATTTGAGCCGGCGTTCGAAGGCGACGAGGTATTCCCGTTCGCCGGTCGTCTCCCACATCTCCGCGTCGGCCCAAAGCCGATCGTCGCCGTCCGGCGAGTCGTAGCCGCCCGTCTTGAACGCCCGCAAATCGGGACGCCGGTCGGCAGGCTCTCGACTCAGAAAAGCGTGGCTTCGCTTCGCCGCGCGGAGGCATTTATCGGCGTACTCTGGTTCATACGGGGCGAAATAGCGGGCCGCCATCGCCGTCATGGCGACCAAATCGGCCGTGGCAGCGCTGCTCCAAAGGGCGAAGTAACGGGGCTCGCGCTCCTTGTCCGGCGGAATAAACGGTCCGAAATCGACCGTCGAAACCTTGTGCCACACCGAGCCGTCGTCGACCTGCATCGTCAGCAGCCAGTCCATTTCCCACTTGAGCTCGGCCAGGAACTCCGGGAGCTTGCCGCCGCTTTCGGGGAGGTCGAGTTGGACTTGTTGGATGGGATCTTTGAAATCGTCCCAAGCGCGAAACATCACGCCGACCGTGGCCCCGGCGTTTACGACGTACTTGTTGTAATCGCCAGCGTCGTGCCAGCCGCCGACGCTGACGCGTCGCTGCCGTCCCCCGCCGACGTGCTCCAGCAGCGCGTCGTCCAGATGGCAGGGTTCGTGGTGAAAACGGTCCCCTTGGTGGAGCGATGTGACGGCCGTTCCGCATCGCCACAGGTACATGCCGCGCATCACGAGTTGAAACGGCTGGACGTAGACGTCCTCGCCGATGGCGAACTGCACTTGGCGGGTCGTTCCGTCGGCCGCCAAGGCGTACTGACCGGGTTCGGTGAGGGCCGAGAAATCGGCGATCGACACGGTCTGGCCGGTGTCTTCGTTGAGCAGCGGCCGCGACGCCTTCGCCGCCAGGACGGTTGCACCGTCGCGGAGGCGGATGATGAGAAATGATTCGACCTGGCCAAGCAGCGTGGCCTGCTTGGGCCGGCCAGGTAGGTAGCCCACGGTATTGCAGGCGATCGGGGCGGGCGGGCTGGCGGCCGCGGTGGCCAGCGGCACGGCCAGCGCCCCGCAAACGGCAACCAAAAGAACGGCGTGGTTCACTTGATTCGCAAAGCCAGGGCAAGGGGCAGGAGGCAGGAACTGGCGCCGGTGCGAATTTGGCGCGCTGGCGGTCGCGAGTCAACGGGTTGGCGGGCAGTCTATCGTCGGACGGCATTTGCTGATCGGCGGGCTACGAAGGGCCGGAAGGGGCGTTTTTTACGGGTTGCACGAAAAAGTTTGACAGGGCCGATTGCGAGGGTTATTTTGACACCAGTGTCAAAGCGGTCTCGTCGCAGAAAACTCCTTTTTAGCGGTGCTTGGCGGTTGCGACCGGCGTTCGCCGGATGATCAGGCGTGCCATTAGTGTCAGAAGCGGCGTCAGGTTCCGCGCCGAGCAGGCCCGGCAGTCGTCTCGCTAAGTCGCCAAGC
This sequence comes from Planctomycetota bacterium, assembly GCA_003576855.1. GTDB lineage: Bacteria > Planctomycetota > Planctomycetia > Pirellulales > Lacipirellulaceae > Lacipirellula. The sequence continues at coordinate 14,760 of QEVI01000175.1, read as the reverse complement.
GGATTTAGCAGCGGTTGCAATTACGAGGAATCCGCCCCGCGGCGGGGCGTCGACCATGAGCGTCACGATCTATGCGATTGCCGAACGAGCCGGCGTTTCGAGCTCCACCGTGGCTCGCGCGCTGCGGGGCGACGCCAAGTTGTCCGGCCGCAGCGCCGAGCGGGCGGCCCGCATTCGGCGGATCGCCCAGGAGATGGGCTACCGGCCGAACTGGCGGGCCCAGGCGTTTTCGCGGTGCAAGACGCATGCGGTCGGGCTGTTCCACACCCACACGGCGTGGATTCACGAAGGGACGATGGGCGAGATCGCCGGCGGCTTCACGATGGCGATGCGCGACCATGGCTACCACGTCGTCATTGTGCCCTACGACGCTGAGGGGCAGTGGCAGGAACTGCTCAAGGACGGGCGGCTGGACGGCATCGCCATTTCGCATTACCTGCCGGACGACGCCCGCGAGGCGGTGGAGGAATCGGGGCTGCCGCGGGTGCTGCTGATGGACAAGACGATTCCGAGCTGGCCGTGCGCGGTTTCGGACGACCTGGGCGGCGCCTACGCGGCTACGCGGCGGCTCATCGATTTGGGGCATCGCCGCATCGCGATGTATTTGCACGATTCGATACGAAAGCATTTCAGCGTGGAAGATCGCCACGCCGGTTACGAGAAGGCGATGCGCGAAGCCGAATTGGCGCACGAGATCCAGTTTTGGCACTTGCCCGAAGAGCGGTTGCCGGACGTGCTGTTCTGCGGCGGCGATCGACCGACGGCGGTGCTGTGCTATTGCCATGTCGAAGCGATGGCGGTGTACCTAGCGGCGTGGCAGCACCAGGTGCGGATACCGGACGAGCTGAGCGTCATCGCGTTCAACGAGCTGCAGTATGCCCGGTACATGACGCCGCCGCTGAGCACGATGGCGTTCAACACCACGCACATCGGGCGGGTGGGGGCCAATTTGCTGGTGCGGCAAATCCAGTCGAAGGACGCGGAACCTGAGCGGGTGGTCGTCGCCGAGCGATTGATTGAGCGGCAGTCGACGGCGCCGCCGGATAAGCGAAAGACGACGAGCGCCGGCCGCGGCAGGGCCGCCTCGATACAACTCCGTTAGAAATCCGTTAGAGACGTAGACGCGACGGCCCCCATGCGGGGGCAGGCGAGACCGAACGACGGCTACGGCGAGGGGACCGCCACGCAGCGGCGCTCTCGTGGCGGGCTTCGCAGCAACTACCTGGGGGGTGGGACCATGACCTTGAACGCTTCAAATCGTTGGAATACCCGTCGCTGGATCGCGCTGGCGACGTTTGGATTAGCGCAATTGCTGGTCGGCAGCGAAGCGGCGCACGCCACGGGCGACGTCGCGCTGGCGCTGGATGGCATGATCGTCAACAACACCGGCGGCGGGCAGCCGGGGTGGATCGGTTTTGGCCGGTTCGTCTATGGCTCGATGACAGTCGGCCCGTCGGCGACGCTGGGGCGCTACGGGGCGTTCACGGTGTCGGAGCCGGGTACGGGCGGATCCGGCGTGGGCGTCAATTTCGCGATGGGTTCGCCGGCCATCGATTCGCCGCGGGACAGCTTCTCCGGGCCGATTACGCCGGTGACTTCCGCGATGTTTCCGCTGCTGGATCGGGCGACGTTCGGCGTGAACTTCGATCCGACGCAATACGTGGCGGAGTTGGTGTACAAGCCGCTGGCCGGCAATACGGCGACGCAACTGAACGTGACGGTCGACTCGACCGACGGTTTCGATGCCAGCGGCGCCCGCTCGGGCGAGCAGTGGCAATGGGGCTTTCTCGGGCTAGTGGACGCCTTCAACACGGCGACGAAGGACGCCGATGGATTCGCCACGGTGCGGAGCAACGGCGGCGCGTTGACGACGGCGTCGTCGACCTTCGACGGCGTGTCGCACATGTACCAGTCGGGCACTCCATCCGGAGACGACTCTCCAGATTTCAATGACTTCGAAGGCGGGCCGCTGCCGGTGCCCAACGGCGTCGTGCAGATTCATTTGCAGACGGTGTACGGCGCCAACGCCGCGCTGGTGGACAACTGGGAGATCAAGGCGTTGCGACTGGTGAAGATCGCGCCGGACGCCCGCGAGGTGGCGCGCCTGGACGGCCGCAGCGGGTTCAGCCTCCGCTTCGGGACGCCCTTTCAGAGGAACCCCGACACGCTGATCAACATCGGCGGGGTGGACTATGACCCGCCGGTGACCGACCAGGTATCGAGGTTCGACCAGAACGGTTTCACGAACATCGTCCTCAACACGGACGACGACGAGGGGATCGGCGGGCTGGCGCTATGGCAGTCGGCCGCGACGACGGTGTTCGACGGCAACGATGCATCGGTGGAGGTGAAGGCGCGGCTGACGGCGCCGCTGGGGGCCGGCCAGGCGGACCACATCGTCCTCGTGGTGAAGGACAAGGACGGCAACGACACCGGGTCGGCCGGCGACTTCGGCGGGGACGAATACCACTTCAACCTCGACTTGAGCCAGTTCAACACCGCGAGCATGACGACCGTATCGATTCCGCTCAGCTCGTTTACGGCGCAGATCGGGCAGGAATTCGCTAACCCTGGCGACGGGCTGCTTTCCGACTTCAACCTGTATTATCTCGGCCTGCAAACCGACGCCGGGGCCGGCCTGGTCGATTTGGAAATCGAGAGCCTGCGGGTGCTGCTGTCAGGATCGCCGGGCGACTTCGACGGCGATGGCGACGTGGACGGCAACGACTTCCTAGTCTGGCAGCGCAATGCCGGCAGCTCGGCGGAACTGGCCGACTGGAAGGCGAACTTCGGCGCCGGCGGCGGGGCGGTGGGCGCCGTGCCGGAGCCCGGCGCGCTGGTGCTGGTCGCACTTGGCGTCGTGGGCGGGCTGTCGCTGCGGCGGCGCCAGGCGCGGTAAGTGGCGCCGTGTTGGGGCCGCAGAGCCATACTCGCGGAGGGCGGTGACTATGGAACGCAAAACTGCAACGCAGCGGAGCGGTTTCACGCTTGTGGAGCTCTTGGTCGTGATCGCCATCATCGGCGTGCTGGTGGCCCTGCTGCTGCCTGCCGTGCAGGCCGCCCGCGAGGCGGCGCGGCGTGCGGCGTGCGTCAACAACCTGCATAACCTCGCGCTGGCGGTGCTTAATTTTCACGATACCCAAAAGCGGTTTCCCGTGGACGAGGACTACTACGAGCAGGGACCCTTCGAGTTCGACACCGCGAACCTGTCGAATCCCGTGAACCGGCAGTACACGGTGGCGCCCGATCCGCTGCGGTCGGCGCGGAAGCTGAGCGGCGCCGGGTGGATCGTCGAAGTGCTCCCGCAGCTCGAGCAGCAGGGCCTCTACGATCAGTTTAAGCCGTACTTGGATTTGCCGTGGATGCGATTACGGCAGGGGTTGAACGCCAATAATTTGCAGCTCCGCACGGCGCTGCAGAACCAGCCGGAGGTGCTCCTTTGTCCGTCGAACGAGTTGCGGGGGCCGCGGGAGGACCAGTACCCGTTTAGCAGCACGACGGAGACGCCCGGCGGACCGGCGCTCGTGGCGGTGACGCACTACAAGGGCAATTCGGGCGACGGGGCGTTCGAGCCGAGCCCGCCGGAGTCGCCGGCCGGGACCAGTCCGTATGGGTTCTGGACGTACAATCCGGTGCTGAATTGCTACAACCGCACGGATTGCTTCGGCATCTTTTGGCGGACGACGTATCTGCGGGACGGGGTGAAACTGAAGGAGGTGTCCGACGGCACGTCGAACACGCTCCTGATCGGCGAGGCGTCGCCCGAGGACGGCAATAGCCCGGCGTGGTCGAGCGACGGCGACTGGGCGATCGCGGGCGTGCAGTTGAACTGGGACTGGCAGTCGAAAGGATTCTGTCTCGATTCGACGGGCAAGCCGAATCCGGGCGCCCGGTCGTGCTGGTCGCTGATGCGGGGTTTCCGCAGCAAGCACGCCGGCGGCGTGAACTTCGCCTTCGTGGACGGCAACGTGCGGTTTCTTTCCGATAGCATCGAGCACCTGACCTACCGAGCGTTGTCGACGAAGTCGTCCGATGAAGTCGTGCCGACGGTTTTTTGAGTCGCGGGGGCGCCAGATGCAGCCAGCAGCCGGGGGCCATTATCGGGCAGCGGTAGTTGCGAAGTCGGCGGTGTTTGCACTGCTGGTCGTTGCGGCGGGGTGCTCCGGTTCCAGCTTCGAATCGCAGGTCGAGGGGACGGTTACGCTCGACGGCGAGCGCGTGGGTCCCGGCACGGTGGTGTTCGCGCCGGCGGACGGCAAGTCGAATCCCGCCGACGGCGCCATTCAGCTCGATGGCAGTTACTTCCTGAAGACCAGCCGAGAGCTGGGGCTGAAGCCTGGCGTGTACAAGGCGTCGGTGACGGTCTTCGACCAGCCGGAGATCAAGCCTGGCGAGCGGAGCATGACGCCGGCGAAAATGGTTACGCCGCCGAAGTACGCCGACCCGGCGACGTCGGGGCTGGAGTTTACCGTAAAGCCGGGCCAGAACACGATCGACATCGGGCTGACGTCGAAGTGACTGGGTGACGGCGGCGTTCTCCGCGGGACCGTGTGCTGGGGCGCCGATCGGACGCGTGACGGCGTCAGCGAGCGTTGACGGGCCGGCACGCTTCCGGGGCGCGCGGTCGTTCAACGAGTTCGGCGGGGTCGAGGAACACGATGCAGACGGGACTGCTTTTGCGGATCGGCGGCGTGGCGGCGTGTTTTGGGGCATCGCTGGCGTCGGCCCAGACGGTGATCAACGGCAGTTCGCTGGCATTGCGTTCCAGCGGCGTCGGCAGCGGCGGCGCCTGGACGCTCCATGACAATGGCTACGTCGGCGCGTATCTCACGCTGGCGGCGCCCGGCGAGGTTTCCCTTTCCGTCTCGGCGTCCGGGCAATCGGCCGTCGGCGTCGCGCCGCGGATGAATCTCACCGTAGGCGACCAGTCGGCGAGTTTCGACGTGGGCGCCGGGTTTCAGAACTACGCCCATACGTTTTCGCTTCCCGCCGGGACGCACTTCGTCCGCGCCGACTTCAACAACGATCTCGAGAAGTCCGCTCGTTCGCTGACAATCGGCAGCCTTACGGCGACCGGCGCGCAGGCGGCCAACGCGAACACCAGCGCCCTGGCCCTGGCCGCCGCGAACACGTACATCGAGCATGGGCGCCAGGGAGACGTGAGGCTGAAACTCGTCGGAGCGGAGCCGGGGGCGCCGGTCCGCGTGGAGCTGCGGCGGCATGCGTTCAACTTTGGCGCGGCGGCAGCCAACCCGATCGGGACGAACTACTTCTGGGCTGTCAACCCGGCGCCTGGTTCAACGGTCGACAAGTACCAGCAGTTCCTCAAAAGCCACTTCAACATGCTTGTGCCGGAGAACGCCGGGAAATGGTCCAATAACGAGTTCGTGCGCGACGCGGTCAACATGGGGATCAACGACGCCATCGTCGCCTTCGCCGAGAGCAACGGCATGCGAATGCGGCAGCACAACCTGCTCTGGTCGGACGACGCCGGCAGCCCCGCGTGGGTGAACTCGCTCATCGCGCAAGCGGTCGGCGGGTCGCCGTCGGCGAAGGCGGAACTGCTGGCGGAGATCCATGAACGGATCGCGTATTACGTCGGCGACGGCGTGGGGCCGGAGCGGGCCCGCGACTACTTCGAGCTCGACGTGCTGAACGAGGGGTTGCACGAGGGCGAGTTCCGCGCCATCTTCGGCGACGCCGGGCTGGCGGACGTCTTCAACGCCGTGGCCGCGTCGGCCGACGGCGGCGGCGCGGAGGTGAAGCTGTACGTCAACGAATACAACGTGCTGCAGTTTTCGGATAACCCGGCGGTTGCCGGCTACTCATCGGACAATTACGCGAACTGGTTTCGCGAACATGGCGAGGCCATCGAACGCGCCGGCGGCCAGGTGGACGGGTACGGCGTGCAGTACTACGCCCTGCTCGACGCGAACGCCAATGCCAACAGCCCGCACAGTCCGGCGCGGATGCAGCAGGTGTTCCAGAATCTGTCGCTGACCGGCAAGTCGTTCGGCCTGACCGAGTTTGGCGTGCAGAACTCCGGCTCGCCCAGCGGCGCCGCCGTGGCGGACGCCTTGGAGGAGACGATGCGGATGACGTTCGGTTCGCCGCGAGCGGAGACGTTCAACATGTGGGGCTTTTGGGCCAACGCGATGTGGAGCCAGGCGACCCTCGGCGCCCTGGTGGACGCGAATTGGAACCTGACGCCGGCGGGCCAGCGGTACGAGCAATTGATGGCCGAGTGGGACGTCGATGCACAGCTTGTGATCGACGGCGCGGGCATGGCGGAATTCCGCGGCTTCTATGGCGATTACGACGTCAGCGTCGACGGACGCGTCTACAATTTGTCGGTCGTGAAGGGCCAGTCGGATTACGAACTGGTCGTGCGGCTCGCCGGGGATTTCGACCAGGACAACGACGTTGACGGCGACGACCTTTCGCGATGGCAGGTCGAATTCGGCGTCGGAGCGGCGGCCGACGCCGACGGCGACGGCGATGCCGACGGCGCGGACCTGCTGGCATGGCAGCGGCAGTTCGGAACGGCGGGGAGCCCTTTTGAGTTGGACGCTGCTGCTGAAACGCAGGCCGTCCCGGAGGGCGCGGCGGTGCTGCTGATGGCCTTGGCCCTGGGCGCTGTTGCGCGCGTGGCGGCGCTAAGCCGCAAGCGAGATGCTAAGCCGCAAGCGGAAGGCGTTTAGAACTCGGCGCTGCCGGGAGTGCGGGGGAACGGGATGACGTCGCGGATGTTGGCCATGCCGGTGACGAACTGCACCATGCGCTCCAGCCCGAGCCCGAAGCCCGCATGGGGCACGGTGCCATAGCGGCGCAAATCGAGATACCACCAATAGTCGTCGGGGTTGAGACCCTGTTCGTGCATCCGTTCCAGGAGGATGTCCAGCCGTTCTTCGCGCTGGCTGCCGCCGATGATCTCGCCGACGCGCGGCACGAGCACGTCCATGGCCCGGACGGTCCGGCGGTCGTCATTGAGCCGCATGTAAAAGGCCTTGATGGCGCGGGGGTAGTCGTAGAGGATCACCGGGGCGTTGAACTTCTTTTCGGTGAGATAGCGTTCGTGCTCGGCCTGCAAATCGGCGCCCCACTGGACGGGGAATTCGAACTTCTCGCCCGACGCCGCCAGGATGTCGATCGCCTCGGTGTAGCTGAGCCGCTGAAAGTCGCGCTCGGCGACCGATCGCAGGGCGTCAAGCACGGTGTCGTCGATGCGCTCTTGGAAGAACTGCATGTCCTCGGGGCAGTCGCGGAGCACGTCGCCGACGATGCGTTTGAGGAACCGCTCGGCCAGCGCCATGTCGTCTTCCAGGTCGAAGAACGCTGCTTCGGGCTCGACCATCCAGAACTCCGCGAGGTGGCGGGAGGTGTTGGAGTTCTCGGCGCGGAACGTCGGCCCGAAGGTGTAGATTTTGCCGAGGGCGGTGGCGTAGATCTCGCCTTCCAATTGCCCGGAAACGGTCAGATAGGCGGGCTTGCCGAAAAAGTCCTGGGCGAAGTCCACAGCGCCGGCGGGGGTCCTGGCGGGCGCCGCGGGATCGAGCGTCGTGACGCGGAACATCGCGCCGGCGCCTTCGCAGTCGCTGGCGGTGATGATCGGCGTGTGGACGTAGAGAAACCCCTCCTCCTGGAAGAAGTCGTGGATGGAGCGGCAAATGCGGTTGCGGACCCGCATGACGGCGCCCATGGTGTTGGTCCGCGGGCGGAGGTGCGCCCACTCGCGGAGCTTTTCGAGCGAGTGCCGTTTCTTCTGCAGCGGGTACGACTCCGGGTCGGCCCAGCCGTGGACGAGGATTTCGGCGGCGTGGACTTCGGTCGCCTGTTCCTTGCCGCCGGAGGGCTTCACGTCGCCGCGGACGGTGACGCTGCAGCCGGGCGACAAATGCTTCACCTCGGACTCGTAGTTGGCGAGCTTCGCGTCGGCGATGACCTGGATGTTCGCCAGGCAGGAGCCGTCGTTGAGTTCCAGAAAGCTGAAGCCGCCCTTGGAATCGCGGCGGGTGCGGATCCACCCCTGCAAGGTCGCGCGACGACCGATCGCCGCGGGTTGGCGAGCCGCGAGGACGGAGAGTTTGTCCATGTCGCTCTCCTGGCGGGCGATTCCTCCCGCGGAGGGGTACGAGTAAAAATGCGGCGGTGCGATTGAATCCGTTTGGTGCGGTCGAGCAGTGTTTTGGACGGTACTGTCCGATTTTGTCGTTTGAACGCTGGCGGCGGCCTGGGGCAGCGTGGCAGCGCCGGACAGGATGGCCGGGCTAGATGCCTTTGGCGGCGAGCCACCGTTCGGCGTCGAGCGCGGCCTGGCAGCCGCTGCCGGCGGCGGTGACGGCCTGCCGATAGTAATCGTCGGCCACGTCGCCGGCGGCGAAGACCCCCTCGACGCTGGTATTAGTGCGGAACGGGACCGTCCACTTGATGTACTTCTTGGCGGTCATCTCCACCTGGCCTTCGAGAAAACGCGTGTTCGGCGTGTGGCCGATGGCGACGAACATGCCGGCGGCGTCGAGCTGGCGGGCGGACTGGTCGGTCGTCGATTGCAGGCGAACGCCGGTAACGCCTTTTTCTTCGTCGCCGAGCACCTCGGCGACGACGCTGTTCCACTCAGGACGGATCTTGGGGTTGTGCAGCGCTCGGTCGGCCATGATCTTCGAGGCCCGCAGTTCGTTGCGCCGGTGGACGAGGTGGACGGTGCTGGCGAACTTCGACAGGTAGTCCGCCTCCTCGACGGCCGAATCGCCGCCGCCGACGACGACCACCGGCCGATTGCGGAAGCGGGGCAGGGCGCCGTCGCACACGGCGCAAGCGCTGACGCCGCGGTTCTTGAAACGCTCTTCGGAAGGCAGGCCGAGATAGTTCGCGCGGGCGCCGGTGGCGATGATCACGGCGTGGGCGCGCACAAGTTGGCCGGTCATCGCCGTCAGCGAGAAGGGGCGGCCGCTGAAGTCGACCGCGACGACGTCGTCGGTTTCGATGCGCGTACCGAAGTTGAGCGCCTGCTGCCGCATGAGGTGCATCAGTTCCGGCCCGGAGACGCCCTGCTTGTGGTGCATATCGACCAGCCAGTGATGGTCGGCGGCCAAGGCGCTTCGCAGGTAGTGGCTGAGATCGCCGGCCGGAAAGCCGGGGAAGTTTTCCACTTCGGTCGTCAGCGCGAGTTGGCCCAGCGGCAGCGTGCCGCTGACGCGGTTCTCTTCGGTGACGGCTCCCTCGAACACCAGCGGATTGAGGTTGGCGCGGGCAGCGTAGATGGCCGCCGTCCAAGCGGCGGGTCCGCTGCCGATGATCACCAGGCGTTCGGGAACTTGCGTAGGTCCTGCAGGCATGACGGGAGCGATTCGGACGATGGGCTGGTAAGACGGGAATTATAGGGCTGGCGGCAAGCGGCGTAAACTCGCTCGCTTGGCAAAGTCGCGGCTGCGATTGGCGCGTCGTCAATTCAGCCGCGGAAGTCGGCGTGGCAGTTGGCGCACGACTGCTCGATGCGATTCAGCGCGGCTTGTGCCGCTGGATGATCGATTTCCTCGGCGGCGCGCTTGAGCTCCGTCGCCGCGTCCTGGAGGTTGTGCGCGTGCTGGCGGAACGCCGGGTCGTCCCAGTTGTCGAACGCTTCGCGCTGGATGACGTGCGCCAGCAGCGCCAATACCTGGGCCTCGTGGGCCACGTCGGCGGCGCGGCGGGTCAGCTCGCGCGACGTGGCCAGCGCCGGCGCAAGCCGCTCGTCGAGGGACTGCTCCATGCGCTCCATCAGCAGCGAACGATCGGCCAGCGTACTCCAGTCGTCTACGGCTGGCGCCGGCGGTAGGCCGAGGGGCTGGCCGCGGACGAGGTCGTCCAGTTCGGCCATGCGTTGGGCGGCTTCGGCCAGCGCCTGGTCGGCAGCGACCTTGCAGTTCGCCGCGGCGCGGGCCAGCCGGTCGCGCAAGGGGGCGGCGTCGGCCTGCCAGCGGACGTCGCCGTCGTACTCGGCGATGGCGGCGAACAGGACGGCCAGGAGGTTCAGCGCGGAGCGGCACTGCTGGTGACCGCCCGACTTGAACGCGGCCGGGCTGCTGAGCGGTTCTTGCAGCGAGGCGGCGAGCCGCTTGACCTCGTCGGCCAGCGTGTCGCCGTCGATAAGCTGCGACCAGGCGACGTCGCCGGCGGGGGGCTGGCCTGCGGCGGACGACTGCGGCCCGGCGAGCGGGGCCTGCTTGTCGTCGCTCGGGCTGCGGCGGTCGGGCCGGGGGCCGACCAGAGCTTGCCGGGCGTCGTCGAGGAAGGCGTCCAGGTCTTCAGGGGTCCAGGTCGGCGGCTTGGCCCGTTTGGCCGGCTCGGCGCAGGCCAATCCGACGCCGCAGAGGGCCGCAAGCGCCGCCGCGGTTACCGTTGCGCGAAAGTGGTGGGGGGCGTTATTCAACACGCCAGTCCTCGATGGGTCATGTGGCGTTGGAGATGAGACGCGTCGTTGGGCATGGCGAGTGTTGGCGTGCAACCGGCGGTCGAGCTGGCGATTGGCGGGCGGAGCTGTACGGCATGGTCGCGGCGCGGCGGGGCTAGCGACTGGCCGTCCCCTTTGTGTACGTTGGAACGTCCTGCGCTGGCAATAGGCCTGACGCTCGGCCGCGTCCCTTCCAGGAACCGCTTGACCATGCCCGCCGACAGCATCCTCGCCCAGGTTCGTCAGGCTGCCGAATCCGGGAAAATCACCAGCACGGCCGCGAAGAACATCAAAGCCTGGTTGACCGAACCGCGTTACGGCGAGTACGCCGACGAGGTCGCCCGGCTGGTCGAAGCAGAGCAGTGGCAGATGCTGGATGACGTCTTCTGGACGGTCATACCGTTTGGGACCGGCGGGCGGCGAGGTCGGATGTACCCGGTCGGCTCCAACGCGATCAACGACCGCACGATCGGGGAAAGCGCCCAAGGCCTGGCGGACTACGTGAAGTCGCAAGCCGGCGCCGGCGGGGCGCCGTCTTGCGCCATCGCTTACGATACGCGACACCGCTCGGAGCATTTCGCGCGGCTGTGCGCGGAGATCATGGTGGCTAACGGCTTCCGCGTGTTTTACTTGCAGGGCCATCGAAGCACGCCGGAGTTGTCATTCTGCGTTCGCTACAAGAAGTGCTCTTGCGGCATCATGGTGACGGCGAGCCACAACCCGCCGAGCGACAACGCCGTGAAGGCCTACTGGTCGACGGGCGGTCAACTCTTGCCGCCGCACGACAGGGGGGTCATCGAGCGGGTCATGGCCGTCGGCGCAATCGAGCGGACCCCCTTCGACACGGCGGTAGCCGACGGACGCATCGAGCTCTGCCAGGAGGAGGTGGACAAGGCGTATCTCGACGCGGTCGTGGCGCTTTCGACGCCGGGACCGCGCGATTTGAAGGTGGTGTATTCGCCGCTGCACGGCGTCGGCGCGACCGCGGTAATGCCCGTGCTGGAACGCACCGGATTCAGGCAGGTGGAGCTGTTCAGCCTGCACGCGAAGCCGGACGGCGACTTCCCGAACGTGCCGGGGCATGTTTCCAACCCGGAGAACGCGGAGGTCTTCGATTCGATCGTCGCGCATTGCGTGCATGTAGGCGCCGACGTGGCGATTGCCACCGACCCGGATTGCGACCGCATCGGCTGTGCCGCGCCGGTCGCGGCCGGCGGCTCGGCGCCGTGGAGCACGCTCACGGGCAACCAGATCGGCGCCCTGCTGGCCGACTATGTGCTGGAGACGCGCCGCGCCGCCGGCAAGCTCACGCGCGAGAGCTATATCGTGCAAACGCTGGTCACGACGCAGCTCGTCCGCCGCATCGCCGACAGTTACGGCGTACGGACGTTCGGCGACCTGCTAGTGGGATTCAAGTGGATCGCCGGCGTCATCGACGAGCAGGGTCCGCAGCACTTCATCTACGGGACCGAGGAATCGCACGGATACATGTGCGGCGTTCACGGACGAGACAAGGACGGGCCGGCGGCGACGCTGCTGCTGTGCGAGCTGGCCGCCAAGCTGAAGTCGCAAGGGCAGACGCTGCACGAGAAGCTGGACGCGCTCTTCTGGCAGCACGGCGTCCACTGGGAGCGGACGGTCTCGGTGCAAATGCCCGGCAGCGAAGGGATGCTGCGGATGAAAGAGGTGATGCAGAAGTTCCGCACCGATCCGCCCCGGCAGATCGTCGGCGCCGCGGTGCGGCGCGTGCGGGATTACTTCGATTCGTCGGTGACGACTTTTCCCGAGGGCGGCAAAGGGCCGCTGGCCGGCCCCGTGGGCGACCTGGTGATTCTCGACCTGGCGTTGGAAGGGAACTACGTGGCGATTCGGCCCAGCGGCACGGAGCCGAAGATCAAGCTCTACCTGTTCGCCTACGAGCCGCCCGAGCAGCTTGCGAATCTTGAAGACGCCAAGCAAATGCTCGACCAACGGCTGCTCGCGATGGAAAGCGAAATGCGAGCGTTCGCCGGCGTGTGAATGCTAACCGTGGGAGCGCTTACCGGCGGCGCCGGGGGCGCTACAATTCGTGAATGGACGCCGCCACGCCTGACTTTCCGGCCCCGCAGCCCGAACCCGCGCTGCCCAAGACGCAGGTGGAGTTCTTCCTGCGGGCCGCGGAGAAGGTCCGCACGACGTTTCCCGATGCGCCGGGCGTGTACCTGTTTCAAGACAAGGCCGGACGGGTCATCTACGTGGGCAAGGCCAAGAGCCTGAAGGCCCGTGCGAGCAGCTATTTTCTCAAGGCGGCGGCCGAGGATTCGCGGACGAGCCAGCTTGTGCAGGAGGCGTACGACGTCGATTACCTGGAAGCGGAATCCGAGGTCGATGCGCTGCTGATGGAAGCACGGCTGGTGAAGGACATCCAGCCGAAATACAACCGCGACCTTCGCGACGACAAGACGTTTCCGTACTTGCAGATCACGACGCACGAGGACTTTCCCCGCATCGAGATCACGCGGGCGCCGCGGAGCAGCGGCGTAAAGCTGTACGGTCCGTTCGCCAACGTGAGCGGCCTCCGCGGGGCGCTGCAGGTGTTGCAACGCGTGTTCCAGTTTCGCACCTGCCCGCTCGACATCGAAGCCAACGACGAACGATGGCGGTGGTTCCGGCCATGCCTGCTCCACTCGATACGACAGTGCACCGCGCCCTGTAATCTGCGGATATCGAAGGAGGATTATCGCCGGGACATCAACCGCCTGCGCAAGTTTCTCGACGGCGGCCGCAAGAAATTGCTCGACGAGATGCGGGCGGAGATGCAGGAGGCGGCGGCCAACCGGCGGTTCGAGCAGGCGGCCAGGCTGCGGGACGAGATCAGGATGCTGGAGTCGCTCGACCATCGCGGCGACCTGGAAAAGCACGAGCAGCCCGAAGTGTTTTACCAGGATCCGAAAAAGGGACTGGCGGGTCTGCAAAAGGTGCTCAAGCTGCCGCAGCAGCCGCGGACGATCGAAGGGGTGGACATCGCCCACCTGGGCGGAACGGAAACGGTCGCCAGCCTGGTGCAGTTCATCGACGGGCTGCCGTTCAAGCCGGGGTATCGCCGATACCGGATCCGCGAGGTGCAGGGCGTCGACGACTACGCCAGCATCCATGAAGTCGTGGCGCGGCGGTTTCGTCGCCTGGACGCCGAGGGGGAGGTGTTTCCCGACGTTCTGTTGATCGACGGCGGCAAGGGCCAACTGGGCAAGGCGGCCAGCGCGTTCGAGTCGCTCGGCGTCCGGCCGCCGCTCTTGTTGTCGTTGGCGAAGCGCGAGGAACTGGTTTACCAGATGGGCGCCGAAGAGCCGCTGCGGCTCAGCCGGCACGCCTACGCCCTCCGGCTGCTGCAATACGTGCGCGACGAGGCGCACCGCTTTGCGCAGCATTACCACCACTTGTTGCGGCGCAAACGGACGCTGGGGGAGTAGCGTGGGCAGGGGGCGGGGGGCAGGGGACACGGATGTGCTCTTAATTGCTGCTGGCCGTGTGAGCATTTATACTTGGCGTGCGGCTGGCCGCGCACGTTTCCGCCGCGGTGTTTCACGCGAGGACTTGCGTCGTTTGTCGGGCCCTCTACCTTGGTCGATTGAGCATGAATCGCAGACAACTCTTGGCTGGGTTAGCAGGCGCTTCGGCGCTGGCGACGATACAGCAACGCGGTTTCGCGGCGGGAGCTGACAAACCGCTTCGCACGGCGCTTGTCGGCTGCGGCTGGTATGGCAAGACGGACCTGTTTCATTTGATGCAGGTCGCCCACGTGGAAGTCGTCGGCCTGTGCGACGTCGATGCCCATGCCGCCGGTCAGGCCGCCGATCTGGTGGCGACGCGCCAGCCGTCCAAGCAGCGGCCGCCGGTCTACGGCGACTATCGCAAGCTGCTCGCCGAGCATGAACCGGAGATCGTGTTGATTGCCACGCCCGATCATTGGCATGCCTTGCCGATGATCGAAGCGTGCCGCCGGGGGGCCGATGTGTATGTGCAAAAGCCGATCAGCCTGGACGTGATCGAGGGCCAGGCCATGACGGCCGCGGCCCACAAGTACGGCCGCACGGTGCAAGTGGGCCTTCAGCGGCGGAGCACGCCGCATCTGCTCGAAGCGCGAGATCGATTCATCCAGGCCGGCAAGCTCGGCAAGATCGGGCACGTCGAGATCCACAGCTTCTACGGCGGCCCCGGGGGCTTTCCGCCCGTGCAGCCGCCGCCCGCCCACTTGGACTGGGAGATGTACGTCGGGCCGGCGCCGTGGCTCGACTATCGGCCGGACGTCCATCCGCGTAGCTGGAGGGATTTCCGCAACTTCAGCAACGGTC
>QEVI01000174.1 GCA_003576855.1 Planctomycetota bacterium | reverse complement strand
TCGCCCACCCACACGAACCCGCCTCCGCCTCGCGGCTAGCCCCCCCCCCCGACAGAGGGAGTCACTTGCCGCACATTGACGGCCGCCGCCCGCCATGCCACCTTGGTAGCCGCTGGCGGCGCCCTCAAAGCCTCGCCAGACCGGCCAGACCGCCGGTGGGCCGGACACCGTAGAAGGAGCCACCATGCAGGCGATAGTCACGGTACTAGCCTTGGCGCTGGGCGGACAAATTGCCCAGGACGGTCGTTACACCCAGGAGGGGCCGGACGCCCCGCCAACGGCCGCGACCGCCGACACGCCAGCCGCTCCAGCCGCTGAGCTTTCGGTAACGAACTCAGCGCTGCCTCAAGCCGGCGCCGCGGCCGCCGGCAGCCAGCCGGTCAGTCAGCAGGAAGACTCGCTCGAAAACCCTGCCGACCCGGCATCCGCCAGCCCGCTGGTATTTCAGCCGCCGGCCGTGGAGAACGAGCCGACGATCGCCGAGGCGCCCGCGCAAGCCGCCGGCGAGTCGTCCGTGCTGGCGGCCCAGGGTCCGAAGCCGTCGGATGTCATGCGGGCGTTGATGACCCCTCCGCAATCCGGGCAACTGGCCGGCGCCGCGACGTCGCTCAGCGAAGTGGTCCGCGAGGCCCGGAGCCGCCAAGATCAAACCGAGCGTGCCAAGGCCTACTGGGACCTGTCGGCCGCGGTCGGCGAGTATTATCTGGCATTGCTTGAAGAATCCGAGCTGGCCGTCTTGCGGCAAGGACTCGCGGCGCCCGGCACGCACTGGGACGTGCATCAGCAGGCGGCCAGGGCGCGGGTCGAAGCCGCCCGCCGAGCGGCCATTGCCGCGCAGCTTCGGCTGCACCAATTGCTGGGCCGACCCGCGGCTGCGTTGCCGCTGCCGGGCGACGTTCCGCACTGCGGGCGTTACAACGCTGAATATGAGGAGATTTTCTCCGCCCGGCCTGACCCGATGGCCCGTGAACTAAGCGCGCTGATGCCCCTGCGCTACGCCGAGCTCCGCGGACAAGCCCAGGGCATCGCCGAGGCCGTGGCCTGGCGAGCGCAAGCCCGCCAGCAGTGGGCCAGCGCCAGCGACGACGAGCAGCTTTTGAACGCCCAGGACCTCGTTTCGCTTAGGCGCCGGGCCTTCCTCGCCACGGCCCGCGACTACAACCAGGAGATCGCCGCCTACACGGAACTGGCCGCACCATCGGAAGTTGCGCCAGATCGGCTCGTGGCGATGATGATTCGTACGTCAACAGGCGGCGCGACTGCCTTCCGAACCCCGTCGGACGTGGCAACCGCTTCGACCACCGAGGAAGCTTCAAGCGACTCGGCAGTGCAACCAGCCGGCGGCGCCGCCGCCAGGACCCATCCTTACGACGGCTCGTCGCCGGGTGCGACCGCCGAGTCTCGCACCGAGGCCCGCAAGCCGATTCGCCGGATGCTCGAAGGTCGCGAGCGTTCGGTTCTCTCGGCGATCCGCCGCCTTCCGCAGCGGATACGCGACCGCGATAATTCGCGGTAGGCCTCCTGCGACTGGCCGCGCCCGAGGTTCGTCCATTGCCGCCCAAGGGGGGACGCCCCGTTGCCGGGCGTTCCGCCTTGGACGAGCGCCCTGGAATTGTCGGCCCCGCCCTGATAGACGTGCGATTTCCACGTCGCGCTTCCCATGTCCGTCGTCACATCCGCCGAGGAGATCGCAGCCAGCGCGGCGCCGCGCGTGCGGCCTTTCTTCATCGGCGCCCTGAAGATCGACCCCCCGATCCTCCAGGCCCCGATGGCCGGGTTTACCAACTACGCCTTCCGGCAAATTGTCCGCGAGTTCGGCGGCGCCGGCCTGTTGGCCACCGAAATGGTCAACGCCCGCGGCTTCGTCTGGATGGACGAGCACGAGGCGGAACACCCCGACCGGCTGTGGGGCGTCGCCGACGAGCCGCGGCCGCTGGCCGTGCAGATCTGGGACAACGAGCCCGAGACGCTCGCCAAGGTGGGCGCCCGGCTCGCACACGAGTACCGGGTGAGCGTCGTGGACATCAACTTCGGCTGCCCCGTGCGGCAGGTGACGCAAAAGGCCCACAGCGGTTCGTACCTGCTGCGCTACCCCGAACGCATGGGGGCGATCATCGAGCGAGTGGTCGCCGCCTGCGCGCCCACGCCGGTCACTGCGAAGATCCGCCTCGGCTGCTCGCGCGACCACATCAACGCGATCGACGTCGCCCAGGTCGTCGAAGGGGCGGGCGCCGCCGCGCTGACCGTCCACGGCCGCACCGCCGCCGACATGTTCAGCGGCGCGGCCGATTGGGATCGCATCTCGTCGATCAAGCCGCGCCTGAAGCGGATTCCGCTGATCGGAAACGGCGACCTCGACTCGGCGGAAAAGGTCGTGCACGCGCTCGAGCGGTACGACGTGGACGGCGTGATGATCGCCCGCGGCGCGCTCGGCAAGCCGTGGCTCTACGCCCAGGCCGCCGCCGCCCTGCGCGGCCAGCCGGTCCCGCCCGATCTCTCGCTGCAGCAGCAGCGGGAGCTAATGCTCCACCACTTCGCCCTGGTCCGCGAGCGCTTCGGCGACGAGAAGGCCAGCGTGCTGATGCGCAAGTACGCTTGCTGTTACGCCCAGGGCCGCCCCGGCGCCCGCGAGTTCCGCAAGCATGTAGCGACGATCCAATCGCCAGCCGCGTTCTTCGACGTCGTCGACAAATACTTCCCGCGGTCCCGCGATTGAAGCGCCGCGCCGCTTTACCCGCGGCGTTCACTCACCCGCAGCGCCCATTTAGCGGCGGCGTTCACGCCGCGCACGCCCCGCTCAATCCGGATTGAGCGTATCGCGGGTGTCGATGTCCAGCGGCGCCTTTAACTCATCCAGCTCCGACGGCGGCAACGTCAGCACGCGGTAAAAGCAAAACGCCGTCAGCGCAAGCACCGACCCCACGGACATGATCATGATGGCCCAGCCGGCAATCGTCATCGATCAACTCCACTCGGCGAGAACGCCTATTCAGGCAGCCGGTCAAAACGACCTTCCTGGTCCCACCGTTTGCCGGCGCTGTGCACCAGCATCAGCAGCAAGGCGAAGATCGCCAGGATAAACAGCATCGTGTATAGCGGCACGCCCCCTTTCCGCAGGGTTTCCACGTAGCCTGGCCCTTGGATGACGAACGTCCCCACGAAGATCGCCAGCAGATACAGCGGCGTGACGTACTTGAGGATGTACTGAATGAAGTGGGGCACGCGGATGTTGGCGCCCTCGTGCAGCTCGCGCTCGCCGCGAACGATGCCCATCGCCCAGCCGTAGAGCAGGGATTGAACCAGTGCGAGCATCACGATGAACATCGTACCCACCCAAAAATCCATCGTGTCCAGCGCCAGCATGTCTTTCGAATAGTGCAGGCAGAAGAGCGTGCCGCACCCCGCGATAAACGCCAGCAGCGTCACCGACGCGTGCCGCCGCATGCCCAGCCCTTCCTCAAAGAACGCAATCACCGGCTGCAGCATCGAGACGCTGCTGGTGATCGCCGCCAGAAACAGCATGAAGAACCAGCAACAGCCGAAAAACCGGCCGCCGGGCATCTCGGCGAACACATTGGGGAGGGCGTTGAATCCCAGGCCGAACGTTCCCTGCTGCGTCGCCGCGACGCCCAGAAAAATGAACGCCGCCGGCAACGTGATCAAGCCGCCCAGGCAGACCTCGAAGAACTCATTGACGGAACTGGCCGTCAGCCCGCTGAGCGCCACGTCGTCGCTCTTCTTCAAGTAGCTCGCGTAGTTGATGATGATCCCAAACCCCACGGACAGGCTAAAAAAAATCTGCCCCGACGCTTCAAGCCAGGTCTGCGGCTTCCACAGGTAGTCGGGATTCGGATTCCACATCGAGCCCAGCCCGGCGACGACCTTATCCGCCTCGAGCGTCAGCACCCGCGCCAGCACGCACAAGGCGCACAACGCCATGAGCGGCATCGCCCACTTGCAGAAGGTCTCAATCCCTTTGCTGAGCCCGCGGTAGATGAAGTAGAAATTCATGCCGAATACCAGCGCCAAGACGCCTAGCAGCTCGTTGTTCCCCCCCTCGTAGATGAAGCCGTCGGCATTGCCGCCCACGAACTCATTGAAGTGGTCTTTGTACGCCTGGGGATCGCTGCCAAGCTGCAGGTTGCCCACCAGGTAGTCCCAGGCGTACCCCAGGCACCATGCCTCGATGAGGACGTAGTACATGTAGATCACCAGCGGGATGAGTAGGGCGAACGCCCCCAAGTACCGCGCGAACTTGTGCCGCCAGATCGTCGTGTAAATGCCCGGGGCCGAGTTGAACCCGCGATTGCCGCCGTAGCGGCCCATCGTCCACTCGGCCCAACAGAGCGGGATGCCAAGGATCAGCAGCGAAATGAAATACGGCAGCATAAAGGCGCCGCCGCCGTTCATCGCCGCTTTGCCCGGAAAGCGGAGGAAGTTGCCCAGCCCCACGGCCGAGCCGGCCACCGCCAAAATGACGCCCAGCCGCGTCGCCCATTGTTCGCCGCTGCCGGCCGAGCCCTGCGAAGATTGATCTGCCACGATAGCGCTTACCCTGGATGAGAGAAAAGCCGTCGCTAGCACACGCTTGTAGCTGATAAGGCATTCTCGGTCAATAAGTTACGTCGTGGAGAGCGGCGCTGGGCGGCTATTTTTCAAACTACCGGTTGTCATAATTGCCTCGGCCGGTATGATTGCAGTAATGACCAGCGAGGCGCCAAGCATGAATGTCGCCGCGGGCGGCGGCGAGACGTCCGATCGGATGATCGTGGACTATTTGCGCCGCCGTTCGGCCGCGACAATTGCCGACCTAGTCGCGTTCACCGGCGTCACCGCAACGGCCGTACGGCAGCGCCTCAACCGGCTCATGGAACAGGGGCTCGTCACGCGGCATTCGGAAGTCGTCGGTCGCGGCCGCCCCACGCATCGCTACGCGCTCACCCCCGCCGGCGCCCGCTCCGGCGGCAACAACTACGACCTGCTGGCACGGGTGCTTTGGGAAGAAATCCGCCAGGTCGCCGATCCGACCGTCCGCCAGGGCTTGCTCCGGCGGATTGCGACCCGCATGGCCGCGGCCTATCGCTCCGAGATCCACGGCCAGACGGTCCGCGAGCGCATGGCCGAACTAGTCGGCCTGCTGGCCGGCCAGGACATGCCGTTCGACTTAGAACCATCGAACTTAGAGCAACCGAACACGTTGCCCGTCATCACCGCGCTGAGCTGCCCGTACCCGGAGCTGGCCGAACAAGATCGAGGCGTATGTGCGATGGAGAAGATGGTCTTCTCCGACGTACTGGGGGAAAACGTCAAGCTGAGCGCCTGCCGGCTCGACGGCGCGCGTTGCTGCACGTTCGAAACTAGCGATGCAGCAACCACTTAGAGCGTAACGGGGGCGCCGGCGAGCCTATCGCGACGATGCGACGCATGGTACGCTGGCGCGTTTATTGCCGGCGGCCGTCGCCGACGAATGCCAGACGAGTCAAACACGACCGAGGGAACCGGACACGATCATGACACAGCCGTGGATTGAAGGGCGTTTCGAGGAAAACGTCATCACGACGACCGTCGAACAGGCGATTAATTGGGCCCGCCAGTCCAGTATTTGGCCCTTGACGTTCGGTTTGGCCTGCTGCGCGATCGAAATGATGGCCACCGGCGCCAGCCGCTTCGACATCGATCGCTTCGGCGCCGGCGCCTTCCGCGCCACGCCCCGGCAGGCCGACCTGATGATCGTCGCCGGCACGGTGACCTACAAAATGGCCAGCCGCGTCCGCCGGCTCTACAACATGATGCCCGACCCCAAGTTCGTCATCGCCATGGGGGCGTGCACCGTCGGCGGCGGGCCCTATTTCAAGTACGGCTATCACGTCGTGAAGGGGGTCGACCTGGTCGTCCCCGTCGATGTGTACGTCCCCGGCTGCCCGCCGCGGCCTGAAGCCCTGCTCGAAGGCCTCATGCGGATCCAGGACAAGATCAAGGGGCATCGCATCGCCCGTGTCGCCGGCGGCAAAGTCGGCATGAAGATCGAAGACGAACTGCCGGTTCCGCACCATAGCGGCTACGTGGCGCACCCCGCCGATCAGACGCCGTTGTTTGAGCATCAGAAGATAACTGGTTGAGTCGCTGCGGCGGCGCGTTGCGGCGCCGCTCCGGCGGCTCGTGAAGCCGCGGCTACCTTTCCACCGATCACCGACCCACCCGCTTCCGCCATGCCTGAAACGCTGCAGATCACCAACCTCCACGTGGCCGTCGAAGGCAAGCCGATCCTCCGCGGCGTGCATCTCACGATCAACCGCGGCGAGGTCCACGCCCTGATGGGGCCCAACGGCTCCGGCAAGAGCACGCTCGGCAACGCCATCATGGGCCACCCGAACTACGAGGTGACCGAGGGCGCGATCGAGCTCAACGGCCAGGACATCCTCGCCATGGACGCCTCCGAGCGGGCCCGGGCGGGCATCTTCATGGCCTTCCAGCGGCCCATGGCCATTCCCGGCGTGAAGATGGCCGACTTCCTCCGCCACGCCACGACGAACGTCCGCAACCCGCAGCGCAAAGAAGGCGAGGAGCTGATCCCCATGCGGCAATTCCGCAAGGAACTGACCGCAAAGATGGAGCAGCTCAAGATGGACGTCGAGTTCGCCCGCCGCTATGTCAACGACGGTTTCTCGGGCGGCGAAATGAAGCGGGCCGAAATCCTGCAGATGGCCATGCTGCGGCCGAAATTCGCCATCCTCGACGAGACCGACAGCGGCCTGGACGTCGATGCCGTCAAGCTCGCCAGCCAAAGCATCGCAGCCATCGCCCAGGAGCAGGAGGGCGGCGCGGAAATGGGCATTCTCATTATCACCCATCACGACAAGCTGCTGGAGTACAACACGCCCGACTTCACCCACGTGATGATGGGCGGCCGCATCGTCGAAACGGGCGGCGTCGAGCTCGCCCGCGAGCTGTACACCTCCGGCTACGACCGCATCCGCTCGTCCTATCCGGAAGAAGCCGCCGTCGAAGACGAAATGCAGCAGGCCGCCGCCGCCGCGGTCTAGAAGACGCGCTTACTACGCACCAGAAGAGCTCAACCAATTCCCCGAAAGGGGTCGCATATGTCCACCGATTTGCTCGAAGACGTCGCCCTCGGCGAGATCAACAAGTACGACTTCATCACGCCGACGCACGAGGTTTTCCGCGCCCAAAAAGGCCTCAACGCGCAGGTCGTCGCTCAAATCTCCGAGATGAAGCGCGAGCCCGCCTGGATGCGCGACTTCCGCCTCAAATCGCTCCAGGTGTTCGAGTCGAAGCCGATGCCCCGCTGGGGCGGCAACATCGCCATCGACTTCCAGGACATCTACTACTATCTCAAGCCCACGACCGAGCAGGGCAAGACCTGGGACGACGTCCCCCAGGAAATCAAGGAGACCTTCGACAAGCTCGGGATCCCCGAAGCCGAGAAGAAGTTCCTCGCCGGCGTGAAGGCCCAGTTCGAGAGCGAAGTCGTCTACGGCTCGCTGCAGGAAGACCTCGCCAAGAAGGGCGTGATCTTCACCGATACCGACACCGCCGTCCGCGAGTATCCGGACCTGGTCCGCGAGTACTTCGGCCGAATCATCCCGCCGCAGGACAACAAGTTCGCCGCGCTCAATTCGGCCGTCTGGTCGGGCGGCTCGTTCATCTACGTCCCCAAGGGGGTGAAGATCGAGTTCCCGCTGCAGGCCTACTTCCGCATCAACGCCGAGCGAATGGGCCAGTTCGAGCGGACGCTGATCGTCGTCGACGAAGGCGCCGAGGTCCACTACGTCGAAGGCTGCACGGCGCCGATGTACTCCAGCGAAAGCCTCCACTCGGCCGTGGTGGAGATCATCGTCAAGAAGCACGCTCGCTGCCGCTACACCACGATCCAGAACTGGGCCAACAACATCTACAACCTGGTGACCAAGCGGGCGATGGCCTACGAGGGCGCCCTCATGGAGTGGATCGACGGCAACCTCGGCAGCCGGCTGACGATGAAGTATCCGGCCGTTTACATGATGGAGCCGGGGGCCCGCGGCGAGATCCTGTCGATCGCCTTCGCCTCGAAGGGCCAGCACCAGGACGCCGGCGCCAAGGTCGTGCACGCCGCCCCCCATACCAAGAGCCGCATCATCTCCAAGAGCATCTCCAAGAACGGCGGCCGCGCCAGCTACCGCGGCCTGTGCAAGGCGGAAGACGGCGCCGTCGGCTGCAAGAGCAACGTCGTTTGCGACGCCCTGATCCTCGATCCCAAGAGCCGCAGCGACACGTATCCGTACATCGAAGTCGAAGAGCAGGACGTGCAGATCGAGCACGAAGCCAGCGTCTCGCGGATTGGCGAGGAGCAGCTCTTCTACCTGATGAGCCGCGGCCTGACCGAGGCCGAGTCGAGCTCGATGATCGTCAGCGGGTTCATCGAACCGCTGATCAAGGAACTGCCGATGGAATACGCGGTGGAGATGAATCGGCTAATCGAGCTGCAGATGGAAGGCAGCGTGGGGTAGTACGCCGACGTCGAGGGTTCAATGAGTACCGCCACAGACTTATTAACCGAACGGCTGGTTGAAGCGCTGTATCGGATTGAAGGCAAGGCGGAGATTGTCAATGGACATATTGAAATCATGAGTCCAACGGGCGATCTGCCGAGCACGGCGGCCTTTGCTATTGCGTCGTCGCTGCGCGACTATGCAAGGGCGCACGGCGGGCGCGCCTATGGAGACAACGCCGGCTTCCTCGTAGATTTGCCCAACAGGAAGTCATTCTGCCCCGATGCTGCTTACTACACGGGCCCCAGGGCAGGAATGAAGTTTTTGCCGCAAGCGCCTGACTTCGCCGTTGAAGTAAGGAGTGAAGGCGATTACGGTCCGAGCGCCGAACGAGAAATGGAAAAGAAGCGCGGCGAGTATTTTGCCGCCGGCGCCGCGGTTGTTTGGGATGTAGACCTCGACAGCCAAGACGTCGTCCGCGTCTACCGGGCGTCTTCTCCCGACACGCCGACGATCTACCGTCGCGGCGAAGTCGCCGAAGCCGAGCCCGCCGTTCCCGGCTGGACGATGCCGGTCAATGAGTTGTTTGAATAATCTGTAGCCGTCAGCACTGGTAGCGCACATCTACATGCCCAGCACGTTAGCTTTCACCGGCTTCACGCAGGAGGCCTTCGACGCGTTTCTCGCCGCGCGCGACGAGCCCCGTTGGCTCGTCGACCTCCGTCGCCAGGCGTGGATCCGCTTCAATGAACTTGCGCTGCCTGCCCGCAACGACGAGGAGTGGGCCCGCACCGATATCCGGCTGCTGAAGCTCGACCGCTTCGGCTTTCCCGCCGGCGAGATCCTCGACGGCGACATGCCGCACGCGCTGCTCGCCGAGGGCGTGGAGCTGGGCGGCAGCACCGCCACGCGCGATAGCGTCCCGGCCGGCACGCAGCTCAGCGAGAAGTGGGCTTCGCAGGGCGTGCTCTTCGGCGATCTCTCGGAACTGGTGGCCGAGCACGGCGATCTGCTCCGCCCGTACTTCGAGCGCCGCGTCGTCGACCCGCACCGCGATAAATTCTCCGCCCTGAACGCCGCCGCCTGGGCCGGCGGCGCGCTGCTGTACGTGCCGCGCCGCGTCCGCGTCGAACAGCCGCTCCACGCCATGTCGGCCCTCTCGGACGGCGGCGTCGATCTCAACAAGACGCTCGTCATTCTCGAAGAAGGCGCCGAGGCCACGTTCCTCACCGAAACCGCCAGCCTCGCCGCGCACGGCGGCGGCCTGCATTGCGGCTCGATCGAGCTAATCGTCGAGCCGTCGGCTCGGCTCCGGTACGTGAACCTGCAAAACTGGGGCGACGCCGTCTGGCACTTCGCCCATCAGAAGGCCCACGTCGCCTCCCGTGGCGGCATTCAGTGGACCATCGGGGCCCTCGGCAGCCGCCTGACGAAGGTCAACCAGCACGTCGCCCTGACCGGCGAAGACGCCGAAGCCCAGGTCAACGGCGTCATGTTCACCCAAGGCCGGCAACACCTGTCCTACAACACGCACCAGCACCACCTGGCCGCCCATTGCCGGAGCGACCTGCTCTACAAGGCGGCGCTGCAGGACCAGTCCCGCACCGTCTGGCGGGGCATGATCAAGGTCGATCGCGGCGCCCAGCGGACCGACGCCTACCAGCGGAACGACAACCTCATGCTCGCCGCCACGGCCCGGGCCGATTCCATCCCCGGCCTGGAGATCGAGGCCGACGACGTCCGCTGCACGCACGGCAGCACCAGCGGCCGCGTCGACCAGCAGCAGGTCTTTTACGCCATGACCCGCGGCTATACCCGCCAGGAGGCCGTGCGGATGATCGTCGAAGGCTTCTTCCAACAAGTGTTCGACCGCATCCCCATTGAAAGCGTAAGCGAAGCCCTCGGCGAAGCCATCGGCCGCCGCGTGCGGGCGATCGGCGAACAATGACCATCGCCGCGTATTCGCGTTTCACGTGCCGTCAGCAATCCCGCAATCCCAGTCCGAGGTGGGCGGCGTGTCAGATTTCGTCCCGGTAGCCCGTCCGACAGAACTCCCCGACCCCGGCTCGATGCTCGCCTGCCCCCGCCACGGCGCGAAGTTCGACGTCCGCACCGGCGCCGCCCTCACTATGCCCGCCACCAAGCCGACGGTCGCCCACGAGGTGAAGGTTGAAGGGGACCAGGTGCTAGTCCGGCTCAACACTTGAGCGGATTAGGCGGCGATGATTGAACCGACGTAGCCGTAAGCCTAGGCTAGTGCGTATGACCGCCGCACCCCGTTTACAGTATGTCTCGGTTGACGACTATCTTGCCGGAGAGCTCGTCTCCCAGGTAAAGCACGAGTATCTGGGCGGTTTTGTCTATGCGATGGCCGGGGCGCAAAACGTTCACAACCTGATCGCTGGAAACGTCTTCGCCGCATTGCATGCTCAACTTCGCGGCGGAACGTGCCGCCCTACAATTCCGATACGAAGATCCGCGTCAAGCTCCCGACGCACGTGCGGTTCTACTATCCTGCCGCCTCGGTCATTTGCGATTCCAACTCGCCCCATGATTCCTATCAAGATAACCCGGTAATCGTCGTGGAAGTTCTGTCTGACAAAACGCGACGGCTCGACTTCGGCGAGAAGAAGGATGCGTACCTCGCAATTCCTTCGTTGTCCGCCTATCTGCTCTTCGAGCAGAGCATCGCGGCGGCCACGGTCTTCCGGCGCGCGGAGCAAGGATTCGTGCAAGAGTCATATGCCGAGGCCGACGCCGTTATTCCTTTGGACGAAGTCAAAGCACGCCTGCCATTGTCCGACGTATACGACGGAGTCGAGTTTGTGCCGGAATATGACGAGAGCCAGTAACATGCCCATCGAAGAAGACAAAGTCCGCGAAGCCCTCAAGCAGGTGATCGACCCGGAGTTGTTCGTCAACGTCGTCGACCTGGGGCTGATCTACGACATCCGCATTACCGACGCGGAGAATGGCAAGAGCAACGTGGACATCGACATGACGATGACCAGCCCGGCCTGCCCGGCCGGGCCGCAGCTCTTGGGGCAATCCAAGCAGTTCGTCGGCGGCCTCGAAGGCGTCGGCGAGGTCGACGTGCGGTTGGTCATGGACCCGCCCTGGACCCCCGACCGAATGACCGAGGATGCCCGCGATCAATTGGGCATCTTTTGATCAGGGAATGGGGATTGCGGATTGCGGAATTAAGTTCAACGCGGCATAGCATTCAGAGCCGCTAATACCCCTTCCCGCCTTTTCTCCGCATTCCGCATTCCGCATTCCGCATTCCGCATTCGCCCTTCCCGCGTCGCCCATGCACGTCTTCCTCTACGAATGGGTCACCGGCGGCGGACTGGTAGACGAGCACGGCCGGTTGCCGAGATCGCTGTTGGCGGAAGGGTCGGCCATGATCACCGCGCTGGCGGCCGATTTTCTCGGCGTCGACGGCGCCCGGGTCAGCCTGCTGCGCGACATGCGACTCGATCATCTCGCGTTCCCCGGCTGCGATGTCGTCGACGTTTATTCATCGAGCCATTGGGCGGACGAGTTCGAGCGTTTAGCCGGTCAGGCCGATCACACGCTGGTCATTGCTCCGGAGTTCGACGGGATCCTGCAACAGGCGGTTCAGCGGGCGGCCCGAGCCGGAGGCCGCTCGTTGAACGCGGCCGACGAATTCATCCAGCTAGCCGCCGATAAACACGCAACCGCCGAGCGACTGCGTTCGGCGGGCGTCGCCGCCCCGCACGGGCGAGTGCTCGAGGCGGATGTCGACAAGCTGCCGACCGACTTCGAGTATCCCGCAGTCCTGAAGCCGCTGGATGGCGCGGGCTCCCAGCACCTGCTGCTGGTCGGCGGTCCGCGCGACGAGCCGCCTCCTTACCCCTGGCGGCGCCGCCTGGAGCGGCGCCACGCGGGCCGCGCGGCCAGCGCTTCGGTCC
>QEVI01000173.1 GCA_003576855.1 Planctomycetota bacterium | reverse complement strand
CGGCAAACTGCCCGCGTCGCTCGATGAGATCGCCATCGTGCCCGTACCGGTCAACCCTGCCACCGGCCAACCGTTCAACTATCGGCTCGACGGCGAGACGGCGGTGCTGGACCTTCCCCAAGACGATGGCGCCCGAGTCGCCTGGCGGTTCGAAATCAAGCTATCGAAGTGAGGTCACATCGATTCGTACTCACGCCGCATTAGCCCCGACCTAGCCAGGTCGGGGCTGCAGACCATCGTTACCTCAACTTGAGCATTGGAGCTCCGCCATGTTCACCATTAGCCATGTTCATCGCATTGCCGTCGCCGTCGCGGCCAGCCTCGCGGCGTGCGGCATCGGCCGCGCCGAGGACCACGCCGCTGTCGGTCCGTTCATCGACAACGACGTCGCGGCCGTCGCCTTTGTGAATCTCGAAAGCATCAACGTGCCGGCGGTGCTCGAGGAAATTGAGCGGCTGAAGCTCATTCCCGAGGACGAGATCGCCGCCGCGCGGCAGCAGGCCCACGCCGTTCAAGGCGTTTTCGGTCAACTGCCGGCGAAGGGGGCGCGACGGGCCTACGTACTGCTGCGGCCGCAGGACGTGTTCCACGGCGGACCGACGTGGCTCGTCGAGACGGAGACGCCCGAGCAGGCCGCGGCGGTCATCGAATGCCTGAAGCCGATGCTGGCCGACGTCCGTCGTTCCGGAGATGTCGCGAACTTCTTGCCCGAAGAACTCCGCGCACGAGGTTCGATGGTGATCGCCGCCCCGGCGAATCGGATGGACAAGCTCGCCACGGCCGACGCCGCGGTGCGGGAAGATGCGCTTGCCGCCCTGGCGGCGCTCGACGCCGACGCCGGCGTGGTGTACTTCCACAGCCCCGATACGAAGCGCGTGCTCCGCGAGATGTTCCCGCCACTGCCGGCGCCCTTCATGGAAATCGACGGGCAGTTGCTGGCCGATGGAGTGAAGTGGGCGGCCTTCAACATAAAGCTGCCGCCGCAGCCGACAATTGGCGCGTCAATCGAAACGACCGCGCCCGAGGGCGCGGCGACGCTGCGAGGCGCCTTCGAGAAAGGGGCCGAACTGGCGAAGGCCTTCCTGATGTCGCAAATGATCGGCGGGCCGCCGGCGCATCGCGAACGAGCCGCCCAGCTTCTGCCGCTGATGCCGCTGCTGGAGGCCAAGGTTGAGGGCAACCGCATCAGCTACACGTTCGGCGACGATGAGCAGGAGATAAACTTCTTGGCCAGCCTGCTGCCAGCGCTGACGCAACAGCTTCGTGAAGATCTTTATCGCGATCAGCGCATGAACCGATTCAAGCAGATCGCCTTGGCGATGCTGAACCACGAATCGGCCAAGAAGTGCTATCCGCCCGCGGCCACCTACGACGCCGAGGGGCGGCCCCTGTTGAGCTGGCGCGTACATGTTCTCCCCTACCTGGGGCACACGGCGCTCTATCAGCAGTTTCGCCTCGATGAACCGTGGGATAGCCAGCACAACCGTGAACTCGTCGAGCAGATGCCCGACGTTTACGCCGATCCCGATCCGAGCGTACGGTCGGCCATTGGCGACCGCGGGCGTACCGCCTACGTCGTTCCCAGCGGCGAGCGGACCGTCTTCAGCGGAAGCGACGGAATGAAGATTCGCGACGTCATCGACGGGACCTCCAACACGATACTGGTCGTTGAAGTCGTGCCGGAGCGGGCCGTCATTTGGACCAAGCCGGAGGACTGGAACGTGGACTTTGAGCATCCGCTCGCCGGCGTCCAGCGGACGGACCGCAACGGCTTTTTGGCGGCCTTCGCCGACGGGCATGTGCAGTTCTTTACCAACGACGTCGATCCGGCCAGCTTCAAGGCGCAGCTCACGGCCGACGGCAATGAAACAGTTCGACAGTAATTCATGCCTGCGCGCTAGCAAATGCTTGACGCGGCAGCGCACATACCTTACACCTTCGCTTGGACATGAACCGCAAACTTATCGAGCGGGGAGGGCGTATGCGGCGCGCACGGTGCTTCTGGCTTGGCGCAATCTCGTTGCTGCACGGCGCGGCGGCGCCGGCAAGCTTTGCGGCCAGTCTGGCCGACTTCGCCCCCTTCTCGCTAACTTCCGGCGCCAGCACGCTGCTGCCGGGACGGCTTTACATCCCGCCGGCCGCTGTCAGCGACCCGACGACCCAGCGGCCGATGATCCTGTTTCTCCACGGCGCCGGAGAAAGCGGCACGAACAACGCCGCACAGGTCAACGGCAATATCGACAACCTGCTGGCCGAGGCGAAACGCCGCGGCGCCTTTCTCTACGCACCCCAAACCAATGCCGGCTGGTCGAATATGACCGTCTTGAATCGCGTCGATGCCATGCTTGATCGCGCGCTGGCGGAGCACCCGGTCGACGCGTCGCGAGTCTACGTCACCGGCATTTCGATGGGCGGCGGCGGCACGTGGAACATGCTCGCCCGCTTCGAGGATCGATTCGCCGCGGCCGTGCCCATCTGCGCCGTAAGTCCCAATACCTCCTTCAATGCCGCGGACATGATCGATATGCCCATCTGGGCCTTCCATGCCCGTGACGACGGCGTCGTATCGTACACCAGCACGCGGAACGTCGTCACGCGCATCCTCTCGGCGGCGGGCGAACCGCTCCCCAGTTACCCCGTTCGCCCGCAGAGCGACTTTGCGTTCGTCAGCTCGACGCTCGATCTGCGGCACACGGAGTATCGCCTCGGCGGCCACGGCATCTGGGGCCGCGTGTATGCCACGCCGGCCATGTACGAATGGCTGTTTTCGCACACGACGGCCGTGCCCGAACCGGCGGGCGTCTCGGCCTGGCTAATCGCCGCCTGGGTCGGCGTGCGTCGGCCTAAGCGCCGGGCGCCCAGCGCCTGCGCGAAACCAGCGACACGGCGATGAGCGTTGCGAATCCCAAGGGAATCGTCACAATGCCCGGCTGGCTAAACGGCATCGGCGAGCTCTCTTTAGGCAGGCCGTAAACGCTGGCGAACGTGTCGCCGCTGAGCAGGATCCAGGCCAGCGAACTGACCATGCCGACGATCACCGCGGCGATGATTCCCTGGCGAGTCGTCCCGCGCCAGAACAGCAGCATCACCAGCGCCGGCAGGTTCGCGCTGGCCGCCACGCTGAACGCCCAGCCGACCAGGTAGCTGACGTTCAGTTCCTTGAACAGAATGCCCAGCGCGATGGCGACGACCCCCACGACCACCGAGGCCATTTTCGCGATCCGCACCCGTTGATGGTCGGTGAAGCGGGCCGTGGTGAGGTTTTCCAGCAGGTCGTGCGTCACCGCGCCGGACGAGGCGAGAATCAGGCCGCTGACGGTACCCAGCACGGTCGTGAAGGCGATCGCCGAAATGATGGCGAAGAGCCACTCGCTGATGCTACGGGCCAAGAGGGGCGCGGCCATGTTCGAGTCCGTGGGATCCAGCGCCCCGCTGGTCATGGCGCCCAGGCCCATGTAGAGCGTCAGGATGTAGAAGAAGCCGATGCAGGCGATGCCGACGATCGTGCTCTTGCGGGCCGACGCTTCGTCCTTCACCGTGTAGTAGCGGATGAGGATGTGCGGCAACGACGCCGTGCCGCAGAACAGCGCGAGCATCAGCGAGAGGAAGTTGAGCTTGTCGCTGAATTTCTCGCTGCGAATGCCAGCGAACGTTGCGCTGGCGCCCGGCTGAAGAATCTCGCTGCCTGGCGTCGGCTTCGGATAATAGACGGTAGTTACTGACCCATCTTCTTCGACGACCTTCTGATTTGCCCAGAGCACCACTTCGCTGTCTTGGAGGATGCTGAGGAACTCCAGCGGTCCGAGCGGCCCGGTCTTCTTCTGGTCATTAGGCAATTCGCTGATAAAACCGACGGGCTCAATCGCACCTCGGTCAGCCGACTTGCCATTGATCAGCATCTCCCCGTCAGCGGTTTTGGTAACTGTTTGCGTTTGGTCGATCATCACGATCGACTCGCCGCCGTAGTTATTGTGGACATCCTCAACTTCGCGGAGTCGCCAGACGCTCACCACGCCGTCATTTCGCAAGCGGACGTAGGGCAGGCCTTTCCAGGGGCCTTCTGCCGGCAGTACTTCCGGATAGCCAAGTTGCGACTCGTGGGCGAGGTCAGTGGCAAGGGTGCTCAGCCTAGCGGGCCCGATGCTGACGAAATCGTGCCCTTCGCGCCAGCGCCGTACTTCGAAGCCACGCTCTAAGATCATGGCGGTGAGTATCGTGCTGAAGACGACCAGCAGCGCGCCTTTGATGAACTGCACCCAGGTGGTTGAAACCATGCCGGCGGTTACGACGATCAGGATGACGACCGTGCCGACGATCACCACGCCCAACCAGTGCGGCAGGCCCAAGAGCGGCTGCACCAGGGCCCCGGCGCCGACCATCTGCGGGATCAAGTAGAACACACTCACGGCCAGCGTACTCACGCCGGCGGCGAGCTTGATGCCGCGGGAGTTGAAGCGGGCGTTCAGCGCGTCGGCGAAAGTGAACTTGCCGAGCCGCTTCATCGGCTCGGCGACGACAAACAGCGCGACGACCCAGCCGGCGAGATACCCGATCGAATACAGAAAGCCGTCGTAGCCGTAGAAGGCGATCATGCCGCAGATGCCCAGAAACGACGCGGCCGAAAGGTAATCGCCGGCAAAGGCGACGCCGTTGACCAGCCAGGGAATCTGACCATGGGCGGCGAAATAGCCGGCCGAGCTCTTCGCCTTGCGGCCCAGGTAGACGCTGATGCCGAGGGTGACGCCGACCATCGCGAGGAAGACGACGATGGCGAGCGTGGAGGGAGCGTGGAGCATTGCGGAAGGGGGAAGGCAGACGGGGGAAGCGGAAAGAGGAATCGACGAAGTCGCGGCGGCGTCAGGCGACATCCGCGTCGCTGTCATCATTTAAGCGGCAAACGGCCCCGTAGAGGAGGGCCAGCAACAGGGCCGCCGCGATCAGCGCAAAGCCGTACCAAATGGCGAGATTGACGCCCGCCCACGGCGTGCGTTGCATGGTCGCGGGCGCAAAGGCCGCCAACAGGACGAACCCGGCGTAGAACGCCAGGTACACAAAGAACAGAACGAGCCCGATGCGGGCGTTGCGCGTGGCCATGGCAAGCATTCCTGGGCAGGCGTTCTCTCGCTGTCTAAACCAGCCCCCAACAGGCAAGACGGCGACCCCCATTCTACCGCAAACCCGCGGTAGCCGCAGCGCAACGAGCTGCCGGAGCGATTGCGTGCGAGCGCTGCTGCGGCGCGGGGTGATTGCTTTTACCCCGCTCCGGCGGCTCGTTGAGCCGCGGCTAATATCCGTTGAGCTTCGGCTATTTGCGTTGAGCGGCGGCTAACGGGAGTTAGACCACCTGCGCGGGCGCGTTGATGCCCGGCGCTGGGAGGTTCGTGTAACCCATCAGGTACTCGTCGACCGCGCGGGCGGCGCCGCGGCCTTCGTTGATGGCCCAGACCACCAGGCTCTGCCCGCGGCGGCAGTCGCCCGCTGCGAAGACGCCTTCGACGTTGGTGGCGAACTTGCCATGCTCGGCCGCGAAGGTAGTCCAGCCGCGGCGGGGCTCGATCAAGTCCACGCCCAGCAGCTCCGCGATCGAAAGCTCCGGACCGACAAAGCCCGTGGCGAGCAGCACCAGGTCCGCGGGCCAGATCTTTTCGCTCCCTTCAACTTCGCTGAACGGGGCGCCCCCATGGATCGGCTTCGACCAATCGACTTCGACCGTCTTCACGCCCTTGACGTTCCCGTGGCCGTCGTCGACGAATTCCTTGGTGAGGATGTTGTAGGCCCGCGGGTCGCTGCCGGTGCGGGCCTTCACCTCGGCGTGCGAGTAGTCGACGCGGAAAATGCGGGGCCACTCCGGCCACGGGTTGTTGGGGGCCCGTTCGGCCGGGGCGGGGGCGAGCAGCTCGAAATTGACGATGCTCGCCGCGCCGTGCCGCAGGCTGGTGCCGATGCAGTCGGCGCCCGTGTCGCCGCCGCCGATGACGATGACGTGCTTGCCCCGGGCCGAGATGTACGGAAGCTGATGCTGGCTGCTGGAGGCTGGATGCAGGAGGGAAGAATCCGGGATTTCGGATTGCGGATTTCGGATTGGCGCGCGGGAGGCGTCGCCGTTCATTCCGCAATCCGACATCTGCAATCCGCCATCGCCATCGAGCAACGCCTTCGTGTTGCGGGTGAGAAAATCCATCGCGTTGTGAATGCCCGCCAGGTCGCGGCCCGGGCAGCGGGCGGTGGGGTCGAATGGCCGCGTCGCGCCGGTGCAGAGCAGCACCGCGTCGAACTCCGCGATGAGGTGCTGCGGGTCGATGAATTTCACCTGGCAGCCGCGCTCTTGCATGATCTGCGTCATGTGGCCGGGCGGAAAGTCCTCCGCACGACCCACGTGCGCGCAGGTGACGAACGTCACGCCTTCGTCGCGCAGCAAGTTGATGCGCCGCTCGACGACCCGTTTGTCGAGCTTCATGTTGGGGATGCCGTACATCAACAGGCCGCCAATGCGGTCGGCTCGTTCGTAGACGGTCACGCTGTGGCCGGCCTTGTTCAGTTGGGCCGCGGCGGCGAGCCCTGAAGGGCCGCTGCCGACGATCGCCACCCGCTTGCCGGTGCGGAATTCCGGCATGCTGGGCTGGATCCACTTCTCTTCCCAGCCGCGGTCGATGATCGCGTTTTCGATGTTTTTGATCGTCACCGGCGGATTTGTGATGCCTAGGACGCAGGCTCCCTCGCACGGCGCCGGGCACGTGCGACCAGTGAATTCAGGAAAATTGTTGGTCTTATGCAGCCGATCGAGCGCATCGCGCCAACGGCCCTGGTAGACCATGTCGTTCCACTCAGGAATGAGGTTGTCGATCGGACAGCCGTGCTGCGACTGGCAGAACGGCACGCCGCAATCCATGCACCGGGCCGCCTGCGTCATGAGATGCTCGACCGGGGCCTGGGTGAAAATCTCCAGAAAATCCCCGGCGCGCTCCACGGGATCGCGATACGGAACGGCCTCGCGAGGGTATTCTTTAAATCCGGTCGGTTTGCCCATTATCAACCTAAAGGTAATGACCAATGACCAATGACCAAGCACCAATGACCAAAAACGGCGGTCACTTCGAGCTTGGTTTTGATCGCCGGTGTATTGCTCCGAAAATGCGAGTCAATTCGTTCGCTTCCTGCCACAGCGTGCGAGCATCTGTCTTTTTATCTGGAGAGGCTGCAGCGAGCATCCGCAGCCAATACTGCGTTTCGCGAGCCTCGCGACAACAAATGCTGATTCGATAACGGAACTCTTTGGAGGATCCTGCTTCATCGGCTTCCGTGTAATTTGATCCAATGCTCGTCGCTGCACGCACCAACTGACGGATCAATGGGCCGCTTACATCGTCGCGCCGAAAACCACGAGCGAATTGAATCGCAGCCTCGCCGAACTGCGCAGTGCGCTCGGCAAGGTTGAAGTCCCTTCGCGAACCAGTTGTCGGTTCATCATCCATTGGTCATTGGTGCTTGGTCATTGGTCATTCGCTTTACACCGCCGCGGGGATCGGTGCTTGCTGCCTGGCCTTTCGTTCCTCCAACACGCGCTTGTAGTCGATCGGCATCACTTTCGCGAACTGCGGGAGCGTTTCGTCCCAGCGATCCAGCACGTCGGCGGCGACGGTGCTGCTGGTTTCTCGCTGGTGCTGCTCGATGAGCGAGCGGAGCTCGTCGATCTCCTCGTCCGCCTCGACCCGTTCCAGCTCGACCATGCCGAGGTTGCAGTTTTCCAGGAAGCGCTTGTGGGGATCCCACACGTAGGCAATGCCGCCGCTCATGCCGGCGGCGAAGTTGCGCCCCGTCGGCCCCAGCACCACGACGCGGCCGCCCGTCATGTACTCGCAGCCGTGGTCGCCGACGCCTTCGATCACCGCGCAAGCGCCGCTGTTGCGAACCGCGAACCGCTCGGCGGCCCGACCGCGGAAAAACGCCGTGCCGCTGGTGGCCCCGTACAGGCAGACGTTGCCGATGATGATGTTCTCCTCCGGAACAAACGTCGCCTCGCGGGGCGGATAGATCGCCAGCCGGCCGCCGGAGAGGCCCTTGCCGACGTAGTCGTTCGCGTCCCCCTCCAGTTCGAGCGTCACCCCCTTGGCCAGAAACGCGCCAAAGCTTTGACCGGCCGAGCCGATCAGCTTGAAGTGGATCGTGTCGTCCGGCAATAACTCCGTACCGTACCGCTTGGCGATCTCATGGCTGAGAATCGCCCCCACGGTGCGGTTGGTGTTGATGATCGGCAGCTCCGCCCGAACCCGCTCGCCGCGCTCCAGCGCCGGCCTCGCCAGGTCAAGGAGCTTAGTCACGTCGAGCGAATATTGGAGTCCGTGATCCTGTTTCTGCGTGCAGTAGGTTCCAGCCTCAGGGTAGGGCTTCTTGGCCGGCGTGAGCAAGGCCGTAAGGTCCAGCCCGTCGGCCTTCCAGTGCCGAATGGCGTCGTCGGTTTCGAGACAGTCGACGCGACCGACAATCTCGTTGATCGTGCGGAAGCCAAGCTCGGCCATGATTTGCCGGGCGTCCTCGGCGACCATGAACAGGTAGTTCACCACATGTTCCGGCTTGCCGGCGAACTTCTTGCGCAGCTCCGGGTCCTGCGTGGCGATGCCCACCGGGCAGGTGTTGAGGTGGCACTTGCGCATCATGATGCAGCCCAGCGTGATGAGCGGGGCGGTGGCGAAGCCGAACTCCTCGGCGCCGAGCATCGCCGCGATCACCACGTCGCGGCCCGTCTTCAGGCCGCCGTCGGTCTGCAGGATGACGCGGCTGCGCAGGTCGTTCAGCACCAGCGTCTGGTGGGTTTCGGCGATGCCCAGCTCCCACGGGAGGCCGGCGTGCTTGATGCTCGTCAGCGGCGAAGCGCCGGTGCCGCCGCCGTCGCCGGAAATGAGAATGTGGTCGGCGTACCCCTTGGCCACGCCGGCGGCGATCGTGCCGACGCCCACTTCGGAAACCAGCTTCACGCTCACCCGCGCCGAAGGGTTCGAATTCTTCAGGTCGTGAATAAGCTGCTTCAGGTCTTCAATGGAATAAATGTCGTGGTGCGGCGGCGGGCTGATCAGCCCCACGCCCGGCGTACTGTAGCGGATGCGGGCGATCGTTTCATCAACCTTCCGCCCGGGTAGCTCGCCCCCCTCGCCCGGCTTCGCGCCTTGCGAGATTTTGATCTGCAGCTCGTCGGCGTTGGTCAGGTAGTTGATCGTCACGCCGAAGCGGCCCGAGGCCACCTGCTTGATCGCCGAACGGCGGGGGTTCATCGAGCCGTCCGGCAGCGGCGCGAACCGCGCCGGGTCTTCGCCCCCTTCGCCGGTGTTGCTCTTGCCGCCGATCTTGTTCATCGCGATGGCGAGCGACTCGTGGGCTTCGGCCGAAATCGAACCGAACGACATCGCGCCGGTGCAGAACCGCTTGACGATTTCGCTGGCCGGCTCGACCTCGTCGACAGGAATCGGACCGCCGGCCGGCGGCTTGAACTTCAGCAGGCCACGAAGCTGGCAGCGGGTGCGGGAATCGCTGTTGACGTGCTCGGCAAACCGCTTGTACGCCCCCGCATCGCCCGCGCGAGCGGCAATTTGAATGTCGGCGATGGCCGCCGGGTCCCACATGTGCCGTTCGCCTTCGGCGCGCCAGTGGAACTCGCCCGGATTGGGAAGCACGGGCATCTTCATCGACGGCCGCCGCGGATAGCCGAGCTCGTGGCGGCGCAAGGCCTCTTCCGCCAGCACGTCGAAGTCGACCCCCTGAATGCGGCTGGCGGTGCCGGCGAAGCAGCGATCGACGACGCTGTCGCGCAGGCCGACCGCCTCGAAGATTTGGGCGCCCTTGTAGCTTTGCAGCGTGGAGATGCCGATCTTGGCCATCACCTTGAGCATGCCCTTGGCGACTCCGGCGCGGTACTTGCGAACCAGCTCGTGATCGGCGGCGGTCACCGGATCGAAGTTCTCGCCTTCGATGACCGCCTCGATCGCCGGGTGGTCTTCGCCTTCGCCCAGCTCCTCGTCGCGGATGCCTTCCTCGCCGGAGTCGAGCAAGCCGTCACGGCGAGCCTGCCACAGGGCCTCGAACGCCAAGTACGGGTTGATCGCGTCGGCCCCGTAGCCGATCAGCAGGCAGTGGTGGTGCACCTCGCGGGCCTCGCCGGTTTCGATCAACAGGCCCACGCGGGTGCGCTTCTTTTGCCGCACCAGATGATGGTGCACGGCCCCCGTCGCCAGCAGGGCGCTGAGCGGCACGCGGTCAGCGCTGGTCTTGCGATCGGTGAGCACGATCAAAGTCTCGCCTTCATCGACCGCGGCTTCCGCCTCCTGGCAGATGCGATCGAGAGCCTTCACCATGCCGGCCTTCCCCTCCTCGCGCGGCCAGGTGACGTCGATCTTGCGGGTGTGCCATCCCTTGCGGTTGATCCGCTTCAGGGCCGCCATCTGTTCGTTCGAGAGAATCGGGTGCGGCACGCGCAAGCGGCGGGCGTGCTTCGACGTCGTGTCCAGCAGGTTCTGCTCCGGGCCGATGTAGCACTCCAGCGACATGATCACTTCCTCGCGGATCGAGTCGATCGCCGGATTGGTCACCTGCGCAAAGAGCTGCCGGAAGTAGTCGTACAGCATCCGCGGCTTGTCGCTGAGGCACGCCAGGCACGAGTCGTTGCCCATCGAGCCGATGG
>QEVI01000172.1 GCA_003576855.1 Planctomycetota bacterium | reverse complement strand
CGCCGAAGATGAGCCTCCGCCGCGACGCGATCCACCTGGCCTTTGCACGGCAGATCGCCGCGCTGTACGACGGAGGCGGCGCAGCGGTGGCCTATCCCGACGAAGCCGTTTGACAACGGCTCGGTGCTGAACGACGTTACATGGCAGTCACTCATACTCATGCCAGCTTTTCGCGACGGCCCAACGCGGGGTGGCTGGTCCTTTCGGTTACGGAGGTCTGTTTGATGCGACGATTCGCGGCAATCGCCTGGTTGATGCTTGGCGCCTGTACTGTGGTCGCGGCCGACGCCCCGCGGGCGACTCAGCCGACGCCGCTGGACGCCTACGTCCACGCGCCCGACCCCGCGTACAAGTGGGAAGAAGTTAAGCGGATTGACGGTCCGCAGTCGCAAACCGTCGTGATCAAGCTCACCAGCCAGCAGTGGCGAACCGAGCGCGACGTCAACCGGCCCGTGTGGGACCACTGGCTGACGGTCGTTAAGCCGGCGAAGGTGACGACCGACAAGGCCTTTCTGGTCGTCGCCGGGGGGAGCCACGACAAGCCGGCGCCCGACGGCGCCAATGTCGTCGTCTCCCGCATCGCCGAGGCCACGGGCAGCATCGTCGCGGAGCTGAAGGGCATTCCCAACCAGCCGCTGATCTTCCATGGCGACGGCGTGCCGCGGAAGGAAGACGACCTCATCGGCTACGGCTGGAACCAGTTCTTGGAGACTGGCGACGCCACGTGGCTGCCGCGGCTGCCGATGGTCAAGAGCGCCGTGCGGGCGATGGACTGCTTGCAGCAGTGGTCGGCCCACGAGGGCGCGAAGATCGAGAAGTTCGTCGTGGCGGGCGCCTCGAAACGCGGCTGGACGACCTGGATGACCGGCGCGGCCGATCCGCGCGTCGAGGCCATCGTGCCGATCGTCATCGACGTGCTCAACGTGGGCGAATCAATGCGGCACCATGCCGCCGTCTACGGCTACTGGGCCAAGGCGGTCGGCAACTACTACCAGCACAACATCCTGCAGCGGCCGACCCATCCCCGCATGGCCCAGCTTTACGCCATCGAAGACCCCTACAGCTACGTCGATCGGCTGACGATGCCCAAGTACATCGTCAACGGCAGCGGCGACCAGTTCTTCGTGCCCGACTCGTCGCAGTTCTACTACGACAAGCTGCCGGGCGAAAAGCACCTCCGCTACGTCCCCAACGCCGACCACGGCGTCGACAGCGACGTCAGCGCCGTCACCAGCATGGTCGCCTTCTACCAGATGCTGCTTGCCGGCAAGCCGCGGCCGACGCTTACCTGGACGTTCGAGCCGGACGGCGCGATCCGCGTGCGGAGCGATACGGCGCCCCAGCGCGTCACGCT
Source organism: Planctomycetota bacterium (assembly GCA_003576855.1). GTDB lineage: Bacteria > Planctomycetota > Planctomycetia > Pirellulales > Lacipirellulaceae > Lacipirellula. The sequence goes on along the minus strand of QEVI01000172.1, from coordinate 13,043 downwards.
CTGGCAAGCCACGAACGCCGAGGCCCGCGATTTCCGCGTGGCGACGATCGGCAAGGCGTACCGCGGCGCCGAGCTGAAGGCGGAAGCCGATGGTTCGTGGGTGGCCCGAGTGGCCGCGCCCGAGCAAGGCTGGACGGCGTCGTTCGTCGAAGCCGCTTACGACTCCGGCGGACCGTTTCCGTTCATCCAATCCACCGGCGTGCGGGTGCTGCCCGAGACGCGTCCTTTCGAGGGCATCGACCTGGCCACGGTGCAGTATGAGGGCAACCTCGTCCCCGCGGCCACGGCCGGCGGCCGCTGAAGCGCCGGCGGCGCGCATTTGACGCTTGCTGCGCCCTGGGGCGGCTGCAGCCTCGGCCTTTGGCCGTGCGCCGCTCTCCAACAAGACAAACTTCGTCCTGATGATAAGCGGCCCCGGGGCAAAGCCCGGGCTGCATTGGACGCCAGCGACGGCTCCTTGGCTGTGCGACTCAAAGAGGCCGCGCGCCAAGCGCTACTGCTGGCGCAGCAGCGTCGACATGTTGTACTCGAACGGCCCGTCGCTGAATGTCGCTTCGCCGAAGACGGCGATATAGCCCTGGTCTGGCTTTTCCACGGCGCCGACGTAATCATCGGCATGCTCGCCGCCGTCGCCGCCGGCTTCACGGCGCTTCAATTCGGTCGCCGTCCACTGGGCCTCGCGGAAGTCCCGCGTGTCGCTGCGCGCCACCCAGAGGCGGACGGAATCGGGCGTCGGCGAGCCGTCGATCGTCAAGCGAAGCTCCTCGCCGGTTTCTTCGAACTTCCAGTCCAGCTCCGGCATGGGCCGGCCCTCGGCCACGTGCTGGGCAAAGGCGGCCAGCGTAATGAGGGCGCCTTCCCGGCCGCCATCGAGGCCGTGACCGGCGTTGGGCACGTAGCGAATCCGCTTCTCGCCGGTCAGGCCGTCCCAGTAGAGACTTAGCGCATCGACCGTCCAGTAGCGATCGTTGGTCCCGTTGATGATCAGCTTCGGCAGTTTCAGCTTGTCGCGGTAGGTATAGGGATCGACCCAGCGCCACAGCGGGATCTCAGGCTGCTTTTCCATGACCTCCACCAGTCCCTTGCTGGTGTAATCGGCGATCTGTTCGCTGTACTCCCCCCAGCATTCGAGCTGGTGCTTCATCTGCGGGGCGAAGTTGAGGGTGTCGATCACGATCGGGGCGATCCCCGCGACGCGCGGGTCCGCCACCGCCGTCAGCCACGTCGTCCAGCCCCGCTTCGATCCGCCGGTGACCACGAATTGCCGGACCGAGACGCCGTATCGCTCGCGCCCCAGTTGCTGGATGGCGTCCATCGCCTTCACGGCGCTTTTCACCATGGGAAACAATAACGGCCACGTGGCGTCGCGGGTCTCCAGGTAACGCAGGAACGTCTCGGTGATGAGATCGTCCTCGACGCGGTCGCCCAGCAGCGGCTGGTTCGGCACCTGGTGCAAAAAGGCGACCGGCATCTCGGCGCGTTGCGCCAGCTTCACGCCCGTGGCGATATCGCCCTCGCCCGGTTGCCCGCCGATCTTGCCCCCCGTGATGAACAGCAGCACCGTGTCTTCGTAACGGACGTTTTCCGGCACGTACACGTAAAGGGCGTGCTTCCAGGTGATGTCCTGCCACGTTTGCGAGGTGAGCTCGACCTTGTGGACCGCGCAGCCGTCGAGCCGGTCGGTGGCCAGCAGTTTATAGCCGAACGAAGCGTCCTTTGCCGCGACGTACTCCTGCAGGGCCGTCGGCGTCGCCACGGGCGACTCCTTGGCCGGAAGGCTTCGTGCGAAAACCAAGCTGACGGCGGCGCAAAGCAGCACCGAGGCTCCCAGACGCATGGTGGTTCTCCCTGGTTATGACGCGGATGGCATTCCTAGAAATGGGCCGACGAGGTGGCGCCGCAGCGCCGCTGGCGATCGATTCTACCGGCTGGCGGCGGCGCCGCCCATGGCTGCCCGGACCTTTTCGGCCGCTTCGCGGGCTTTTTCGCGGACCTTCGGTTCCGGGTCGCTGGCCGCCAGCTTCTCGAGCATCGGCAGCGCTTCGCTGGCCTTGGCGCCCATGTTGCCGAGGTTGATCGCCGAGGCGGCGCGCAGTCGCATGTCGGCGTCGCTGAGCCCCTCGATCTGGACCTTCGGGTCGAACCACGGGGCCTTGGCCGGGTCGGTCGAACCGACCGGCGACTGCCGCTGGCATCCAACGCATACGGCGGCCGCCAGCAGCGGCAGGCGGGCGACGGCGAGAACGGACCGCCGTAGCCGAGAGGGTCCATCTTGTGCGGCGGCGCTATTGGACGACCTCATCGCCGGCAATCGTCGACAGCGCGCGATAAGTCGCCATGGCGACGCTTTCATCCAGAAAGCGAACCGAAGCATCGGCAAACGCGAAATTCGCGCCGCCGGGATGGTCGCTGCGGTAATTGCTGACCGAGTGTTTGCCGCCTTCATAGCTGGCCTTGCAGTAATGGGACGAATCATTCTTGAACGCACCAAAGTCCACGCCGTATTGGATAATATCCAGGAACGTGTCGGTCACCGGCGACTTGTTGATCGGCTCGACCGTGCACGCGTAGGTGCTCCCCCGCGGGCCCAGCGCCTTGAAAAAGCTGGTGCTGTTGGGTTCGCCGATAATCCAGCCAGTCTCCGCAGTGGGGATCGCGCCGGTGGGCCCGATGGTCAGATCGGTTTCTTTGCAGTTGGCCAGGTGGCAGACCTTCCAGCGCGGGTCATTGCTGGCGTCGCCGACGGCCAGCGTGTTGCTCGTGCCGTCGGTGATCTGTTTGATCGACGCGCCGAATGCGACGTTGAACATCCCTTGCGCCGACGGCGGAATGAAGCCGGGCTTGACCCCCTCGCGGGCGCAAAACGCATCCGTATAGCCCATGCTGAAGGCGTATTCGCCCAAGGCGTATTCCGTATTGTCAATCACCGAGCCGAGCACCGGATCCCGAAACGGATTGATCGCCGACGAGGACGGACAGCTAAAGATGGCGATCGGCGTGGCGCCGACGTGCGGCGCCTGGTCTTCCCACTGCCGCGAGTTGTCGTACAACTTCGCCAGCGACGCCTGCTCGAAATAGGGCAACAGCAGGCAATTGGCGTTGGCGTAAACGTCGGTCGGCTTCTGCTTCATCATCGCCCCGGGCGGAAACGAACCTTTCGCCCCATGGTAGTTCTGCAGCGCCAGCCCGTATTGCTTCAAGTTGTTGATGCACGACGACCGCCGCGCCGCCTCCCGCGCCGCCTGAATAGCCGGCAGCAGCAGCGCCACCAGCACGCCGATGATGGCGATCACGACCAATAGTTCCACCAGCGTGAAACCGCGACGCCGCAAGCTGTGTGGCGTATTCATCCTGCAACTCCATCCGGCGCGTGTTTAGCCCTGCTTTCCGCGCTCCGCTCTTCCTCTTCGCGTTAGCCGACCGCCGGCGACGACAGCCCAGGCGATTGCCGTCATGCCCAGCGCCGCCGGCTCGGGCACGGCGGCCGCGGCCGGGCCGGCCGAGAGGTCGCGCTGCCACACCAGGAAGTCGGCGCCGTCCGAGTCGCCGTCGGCGTCGCCGTCCGCCCCGCCGCCTGCGCCAAACGACGCTACCCAATCGGAGAGGTCAAGCGCATCGATGTCGCCGTCCTCGTCGAAGTCGCCGGCGAGCGATTCCGTTTTGAAGTTATCGATTGTGAAGTCCGCGTCGGAGAGGAAGACGTGTCCCACGCCGAACACGCCGGAATAGCCGCTCGAAACCAACTGCACGGGGATCTCGGGCGTCAAATCGTCGTCGTCGTGATCGAAGGTCGGCGGATTGGCGATCAGGTCGCGCGTTCGCTCGCCGACCAACAACACCTGGTTGCCGGCGCCGTCAAGTTCCCAGACCTGCCCGTGCATTACCTGGCCGACGACTTCCAGGATGAAACGGTAATCCTTCGTGTTATCGAGAAAGACTTGCTCGGAACCAACGTCCTTCAGCCCGTCACGGTGGAGCACCTCCAGGACCATTTCACCGTCGCCGCCGGCGGCGCTGGCTTCGTAGACGTAACTGTAGCCGTGCAGCGCGATGCCATTTTCCGCTGTTGGCAGCGAGTCGTCGCCATTTAGCCGGGCGGCAATGGCGAAGTAAGAACCGGTGAACCCCGTGTTCGGGAAATCCACGATGTCGGCCGTCACGCGAACATCGGTGTACACCGGCCCCGTGTAGGCGCCGGCGAATCCGTAGTTCTCTAGGCCCGGCACCTGCGAATTGCCCGGCGCCGTGATATGGTAAGCGCCGCTGGACGCATCCCAAGTCTGGCCGGTCGAGGCCACCGCGCCGTCCAATCGCGTCCAGGCCGGGTTGGCCGTGTCGTTGCCGTCGGAGAAGTCGTCGAACACCGTCACGGCGCTAGCCGTCGTGCCGCAGAGCATGACCACGGCGAGTGAGACGGACAGCAGTCGCGGCCAGCCGCACTGTCTCCGGCTCGGACCGCGCAGTGCAACGCATTGCATCATCATTGTGCCGTTCCTAGGGCTTTCTTGGCGCCTGAACAATGTGGTGGAAGAACTATAGGGGGCCGTCCGGCTCCTCTTACCAGAGCCGGACAAGCCCCGGCAGCACTCATGTCGCCTTCGCTCGGCATGCGGCGTCTTCGGCCGCGCTAGTTCCGGCGGCGACGTGCAAGCGCAAGGGCGCCCGTCGAGGCCGCCATCAGCAGTCCGGCGGCCGGTTCGGGAATCCCCGTGCGGAAGTTGTCGATCGTGAAGTCCGTGGGAACTACCCTCGCTTCAGCGCTGTAGCCGAAGACGCCGGAATACCCGCTGGCATAGGCCGAGTCCGTAGCAAACCGCTCCGCCACCATGCCGCCGCCGATCTCGAAGACTTGGCCGTGGAGTTGGTTGCCAACGACCTCCAGGACGAACCTGTAGTCCTTGTTGGCCACGTCGAGCGTCACCTGCTGCGAGCCGATGTCGTTCAACGACGCGCCTTGAATCTTGTACAACACCATCTCGCCCAAGCCCCCGGCCGCGAACGGCTCGTACGCATAGGCGTAGCCCACTAGCGAATTAAAGTTGTTAATGGCCCCAACGCCGCTGGCGCCGTTCAGCCGGGCGCCGATGCCGTACGCCGCGCCGGTGGAGTTCTGCACGAAATCGGCGCTGACGCGAACATCGGTCGAAAGGGGGCCCGTGTAGCTGCCGACGAAACCGAGCTTGCCGCCCGGCGGCAGCGCAAAACCGTTGTTGGGTGCAACTAGCCGGTACTGGCCGGTCGAGGCGTCCCACGTCTGCCCCGTGGAATTCACTAGTCCATTGAGGTGCGTCCAGGCGGGGTTGGCCGTGTCGTCTAAGTCCGAAAAGTCGTCGTTCACAAAGGCCGCTTGAGCGCCGCCCGGGGCGCAAGCCGCCACAATTGCGGCCGCCACGAGGCCGGCCAACGCGCGTCGGATGTCAATCATTAGCTGATTCTCCAAGGGGGTTCAATCGTTGCCAAATCTGGCTGCCAAGAAACTCGTCGAGGCTATTTCGACGTCGAGACGCTCGCTTGCCAAGCCGGCGATAAATCGCTCATTCGCTTGAAAACCGAATACTGCTGTGCGACAAGTAATGCGGACGACCGTCCGCCTGATGGACAACCGACGATGCGAAACGCACGCCGGCGGCGCGCGACTCGTCTCGCCTCCTAGAAAAGTCAGCGGACGCTCGATCCGCCGATCGCCCCTGCCTGCCCGCCTAGCAAACCGCGGCGGCCGCCTCAATACGCGACAACCTCAATTACGCTGCGGTTTAGCGCATAAAGTTACAGTAGCAGGCGCGCAAACAGGTGTCAATTATGTGGCTAGTACGGTTTGTGAGGACCTTGTCCGAACCGCGCGCCGCAGCCGCTCAATCCAAAGCTCGCTTACCGCGGTATGCGCAGAATCGCGAAGCTGAAACCGGGAATCGTCCATGATCCGTCGAATTCGACCGCCCGCTCCTCGGCCTTGACTCGCTGCCGCCGGGCATCGTTCGTCGCCCGCGGATCATCGCCGCCGACCAGCCACTGCCGCGCTGCTCCGCCGGTCTCGATTCCTTTCAGCGCCAGTTTCAGGCGGACATCCTGGCCCGTGGGATTTACGGCCGCAAGCGTCAGCGCCCCGTCCTCGTCCGCCAGGGCCGCCGCCACGTCGAGCGCCATAGCGTCGCCGTCGCACGTCACCTTCAACGGCGTCTGGCCGAAGTGGCGGCGATAGAGCATCAGGGGCAGGGCGGTGGCGTCCAAGAACGCCTCGGTCTTGGTGGTCTTGATGCAGCCGATGACGTTAACCGTCTGGGCGTAATGCGCCATGTGGATCAAATCGGCGTTGCGGAAATACTCGTGCAGCCCCGCTGCCACGCCCAGCGCGTCGGCCAGGTCGTACGAACAGCCTAGTTCGCCGTAGACGTACCCTTGGTGCCAGTAGTTCCATTCGTCCATGGCAATCGGAACCAGCCGGTCGGGCGGCAGCTTCAGTTCCGCTTGAAGCCGGCGATGTCCCTCGGCCTTCTTGCGGATTTCATCCTTGAGCAGCGCCGCATGTTGAACCACGTCCGCCGGCGGCTGCTCGCCCCACGGGGTTCGACCGCGATAAAAGTGCTCCGAAATGTAATCCATGTTCTGGCGGCAATGCCGCAGCATGCCGTCGCTCCATCCGCCCTCACCGGGGCCCAGGTCCCCCACGCCGATCAGCTTGATCGACGGATCGGCCTTGCGCATCGCCAGGGCGACGCGGTTGTGCTTCTGCGTATAGTGCTCCAGCTTCATGTAGCCAAGCTGCCAGTCGCCGAACATTTCGTTGCCGACGCACCAGTACTTCACGTTGTACGGTTCTGGGAATCCGTTTTCAGAACGCCAGCCGCCGCCGATCGTGTCGGCCGAGCCGTTGCAGTACTCCACCTCCTGGGCGGCAGAATAGTCGTCGCCGAACCCGGTGTTGACGGTGATCAACGGCTCGGCCTTCAGTTCGCGGCAGAGCGCCAGGAACTCGTCGAGCCCGACGTCGTTATGCTCTACGCCCGTCCAGGCCGGATTCTTCCGGGGCGGCCGGCGGTCGCGATCGCCGATGCCGTCCCGCCAATCGTAGCCGCTGACAAAATTGCCGCCCGGCCAGCGATACATCGGCGCGTCAAGCTGCTTGATCAGCGCGATCGTGTCGGCCCGCATCCCCCGGATGTTGTCCGCCGGCATCAGCGATAGCGTGCCGACCAGCACGTCCGCATCCCCGGCCACGCGGATTTCGAGCATCGCGTGATCCGTGCTCGCCTCGGCGGTGAACTCCAGCGGATGCCGGGCATATTCGGGGCCAATGTTTTCAATGCGGCGTACTTGCGGCTCGGCGTTCTCCTCGCCGCAGTGGAGCGATACGTCGACGATCGCCGGCGACCCATCCGCGCTTTTTATCCACACGTAGCCGACGTACTGCTTGCCGTCGACGACGCCAAGATCGCGCTGGCGAATGCCGCTCCCGGCGGCAATTCGCGGCGAGTGGTCGCCGACGAAGGCGTCCTCGGCGACCATGACGACCGAGCCAGGCTCGCCGATGATCTGCCAGGGCGAAGCCCCGACGACCGGGAAGGCCGTGTCCTGGAGCGATTTGTAAGGTTCGTACTCCGCCGTGATGGGAAAGAAGAACTTCCGGTCCTCGAGCATCTCCGCCCAGATGCCGCCGTAGATGCACCTGCCCAAGTGCTCGATGAACTGGCCGTAAATGAACGGACTGATCTTCGCGCCTGCTTGGTCGCCGTGCACCACGACTTGAATGGGAGCTTGCGCCACGGCGGCGGCAGGGCCCGTCGCCCAAATCATGACCAATAGCGCAGTAACGCGGGACAGTGGAGCCGTCATGTGAATCGCCTCGTCCGACATGGGTTGCGGAACTTCGTCGGCGATTATAGCGACCCGCCCGCCCCGCTGCGTTGCATACCGGCGAACATCATCGCGAAACGTCGCGCAACCGCTTCGCGACGGCTTAAGCGGTCGGGCCGCAACCGCCGCTGCAGCACGAAGGCGCCGCCTGGTTCCAGGGCATCTTGGCCAGGAGCATGGCCATGCCGCAGGTATCGGTGACGCCGGCGAAAGTGAGACCGGCGCCTACGAAAGCCGCGATTCCGGCGAAATACGGATGAACCGTCAGCGCCAACAGCGATCCGGCCAGTACCAACAGCCCGGCGGCGATACGGACCTGCCTTTCGAGGGAAATGGCCTTTTTGCCGCGAACCACCGGCAGGCCGGCCTCGCTCCACGCCAGCGTGCCCCCTTCGACGTTGACGATATCCAAAGCCGTCGCAGCCAGTCGCTCGCAGGCCTGCTTGCCGCGACCGCCTGAGCGGCAAATAACGTACAGCGTTCGCCCCTCACAGGCTTGCTGAGCTGCCGCGGACGTAAGCCGGTCGAGCGGGATGTTTTGCGCGAAATCGACGTGCATCTCGCGGAATTCGGCCGGCGTGCGGACGTCGATGAGCGGTACCGGTTGCCCGGCGGCCTTCAATCGAGCCAGTTCCTGGGGGAGGATCGTTCTCGTCATCATTTTGCTCCTAAATACTTAAATATCGAGATATCACGACATTTATTACCCGAAAATGATCGATTTAAGTCTCGCTTCCAAACCGGGCTTCGACGCAAGCCATAATGTTCCTCAAGTGCGGCTCGGCAATCGTATAAAACACGCGTCTTCCTTCGCGCTCGGCTGCGAGAAAACCGCTCCGCTGCATGAGCCGCAAGTGTTCCGATGCCATGTGACTAGGTATCGCACACGCCTCGGCCAGTTCTCCGACCGTAAACCGGCCCTGCAACAGCATTTGCACCATCCGCAACCGGTGCGGATGGGCCAGCGTCCGCAGGCACTCGGCCGCGTGGCCGAGGGCCTCCAAATCAGTCAGTTTCAACGGGCCGGTAATCACGGAACCTCCACAGCAATAATATCGTCACATTCCGATATGTCAATAAATAATGACCGCGGGGGCAAAAACCTGTTTTCCGCCGCCGCCGCCAGCACGGGGATCTGAGCCATGCCCGCATAAAGCCGGCGATCGCATCGCCGGCGGCCCCACGCCACTTGCCCCATCCGAACAACTTCCCGCAATTCCTGTCGACCCCGGCAACATTGCCGAATACCGCATCGAGAGCGCGTCCTTACCTCTTGTGAGCTAGACACTTATGTGGCGCAAAAGCTTACCCGCGCCGCGACCGCACCAGCCGATGCCGACATCCTCGAGCCGCCCGCCTGGATTTGACGCCGATGTCACTGCGAACTCGGATCGCGAGTCTCTTGGTCGGCTTGTCGCTGGTGCTGGTGGCGACCATGTATGCGGTCCTGAAACTGGTCGTCCTGCCGACGTTTACGTCCCTCGAACAGGACCTCGAAAGCCTGTCGAACATGGCTTGCGACTGGGCCGCCTGGGACGACACGTACGAGTACCTCGCCGACCGCAACGAGCGATACGCCGCGGTCAACCTGGTAAGCGATACGTTCATCAACGCCCATCTGAACCTCATTTGCCTGCTGGACTGCAATCGCCGCGTCGTCTGGGGCGAGGTGCATCGGGATGAAACCGGCGATCTCGAACCCGTGCCGGATTTGTTCGCCGCCGTTCAGGACCAGTCGTGCCCCCTTTCGCACCACGATAGCGCGGACGACTCACAGGAAGGCGTCGTCGTCACCAGTTGCGGACACATGCTGGTGGCGTCGCGGCCCATCGTAACGACGAAACGACAGGGCCCGATTCGCGGCGCCCTGCTGATGGGCCGGTTCTTGCACGCCGACGAGATTCGAGACTTGGCCAGTCGCACGCATGTCCGACTGCAATCGTGGACGATCGGCCAGGAGGCGTTGCCGCCCGAGGCCCAGCGCGTCGTGGACCGCCGCGGCCCGCCAAACAAGGCCTACATCGAGACGGTCGATGCACAGACGCTACACGCCTACCGCACGGTGTACGACGTGTATGGCAAACCGGCGCTGCTGCTGCGCGTCGCGGTGCCACGCGAAGTGACGGCCCATGGCGCCGTGGCCGCGCGAGTGGCGACCGCCTGCAGTTTCCTGGGGGGCGGCCTGACGCTGGCCGCCACGTGGCTGGCCTTGCATCGCGCCGTGGTGAAGCCGTTGGGTCGCATGGCCGCGCATGCCGTGAAAGTCGGCCGAAGCGGCGATCTGCGGACGCGGCTCAATTTCCGCCGCAACGACGAAATCGGGGCGCTGGCCGACCAGTTCGACTCGATGGTGGAGCACCTGGCCCAGTATCGCCAGAAGCTGCAGGAGTCTGCCCATCGCTCCGGCATGGAAGAGGTCGCCTCGGAGGTGCTGCACAACGTCGGCAACGCGGTCAACTCGGCCATCTGTTCGACCGAGGCCCTCCGCGAGAGCCTCGCCGCGTCGAAGGCGGCGGGCCTGGGCCGCGCCGCGGCGCTGCTCCGCGAGCAGGGGCCGCATGCCGCCGCGTTTTTCGCCGCCGACCCGCGCGGGCCCAAGCTGATCGACTATCTGATCGCGCTGGACGATTCGTTGCAGGCCGAGCTGGCCGAACAGCGGGCCGAGGCCGATCGGCTACTGGCCGTCGTTTGCCACATTCGCGACGTCGTGGCGGCGCAGCAGGCTTATACCGGACAAGCGGAATACCGCCAGGAAACGTCGCTGGCGGCGCTAGTGGATGAGAGTTTGATGCTCAACCGGGAGGCGCTATCGGCCCACGGCGTCGCGGTGAGCGTGGACCTGCCGGAGCTGCCGGACCTGCTGCTGAGCAAGACCAAGGTGACGCAAGTGCTGGTCAACCTGGTCCGCAATGCGATCGAGGCGATGCAGGAGCAGCCGATGGCTGAGCGAAAACTGGCGATCTCCGCGCATCTCACGGCCGACCAGGGGATTGAGATCGAAGTCACTGATACTGGCCACGGCTTCACGGAGGAGGTCCGCGAGAAGTTGTTCATGCACGGCTTCACCACCAAACCGACCGGCCGCGGACTGGGGCTCCACTACTGCGCCAACGCGGTGCTGGGGTCGGGCGGCGCCATTTCCGGCGACAGCCCCGGCCCGTGCCGCGGCGCCACGTTCCGCATCCGGCTCGCGCAGGTCGTCCCGGAACCGATCCCCGCAGCCTGACTCGCGCCGCCGCTAAACCGCGATTGACCGACGCAACCAGATCGCTGATGTCCGACCAGAAGCTAGAGACGGCTACGATGAAACTGGCAGTAGAAGATGCGGCCCAGAATGCGCCCGCGCGCCGCATTTTGATCGTCGACGACAACCCGGCGATTCATGAAGACATCAAGAAGATCCTGCGTCCGCGCGGCAGCGGACCGCTGGGCGCGCTGGAGGCGGACTTATTTGGCGCCGAACCGACGCCAACCGTCGCGGAGCCCATGCTCGGCTTTGAACTGCAATCCGCCTTCCAGGGGCAACAGGCTGTAGCGCTGGTCGAGCACGCCGTCGCGGCGGGTACGCCGTTCGGCGTGGCCTTCGTGGACATGCGCATGCCGCCCGGCTGGGACGGCATCGAGACGATTCAGCGGATTCGCCAGGTCGATCCGAACATTCAAATCGTGATCTGCTCGGCCCATTCCGATTATTCGTGGGGCGCGATCTACGAGCGTCTGAAGCCGACGGACTGGCTGCTCATCTTGCGCAAGCCGTTTGAACGCATCGAGGTGCAGCAGTTGGCCAGCACGCTCACCGAAAAGCGGATTCTGGCCGCGCGGGCGGCGGTGAACATCGAGGCCCTGGAGGACCTGGTCCAACGCCACGCTCGCACGCTGCAGGACGTCAACGCGGAACTGGCCCGCCGCAACGCCGAGCTCAGCCAGGTGAACGAGCGGCTCTCCAGCGAGATCGCGGCGCGGCAACTCGCCGACGAGCGGATTCGACACATCGCCTTCCACGACGCGCTCACCGACTTGCCTAACCGGGCCTTCCTGATGGAGCGGCTACAGGAGTGCATCGATCGCAGCAAACGGCATAGCGAATACCGCTTCGCCGTGCTGTTCATGGACGTCGATAACTTCAAGTACGTCAACGATACGCTCGGCCATCGGGCCGGAGACCACTTCCTATCGCAGTTGGCCGCGACCATGACCAGCGTCATGCGGACCATGCAGCCGGCGATTCGCCCCTCGTACGACACGGTCGCCCGGCTGGGTGGCGACGAGTTCGTCATCCTGCTGGACGACGTCGGCAAGGAAGAAAACGCGCTGCTGGTGGCCCAGCGGATTCAACAGGCGGCGTCCGCGCCAATCACCGTCGGTCACCGGCAGTTGACGGCGAGCGTCAGCATCGGCGCCGCCCTGAGCCAGAACAATTACGACGACCCGGCCGACGTAATGCGGGACGCCGATACCGCCCTGTACAACGCCAAGGCCGAGGGAAAGGGCCGCATCTCGCTGTTCGACCAGGCCATGCGGGCGCGGATGCTCCAGCGGGCCGACGTGGAGAGCGACCTGAGGCTGGCCATCGCCCGGCGCGAGTTCGTCATCTACTACCAGCCGATCGTGTCGCTCGTTACGGGTCGCATCTGCTGCCTGGAGGCCCTGGTCCGCTGGCAGCATCCCCGCCGCGGCCTGCTGCCGCCCGATGCGTTTCTGCCGGTCGCCGAACAGACCGGCTTAATGGAGGCCATCGGCGAGCAGGTGTTCGAAGAGGTCGCCAGCCAGCTTGCCGCTTGGCGGGCCAGCTCGACCGAAGCGGCCCATGTGTCGGTCAGCGTGAATCTGTCCGCCGCACAGTTGGTGAGCGAGCGGCTCCTGGAACAGGTCGACCGCTGCATCGACTGGCACGGCCTCGACCCCGACGCCCTGAAGATCGAGCTGACCGAAACAACCGCGATGCACAACGTGGAGCAATCGCGCCGCGTGATTGGCGAGCTGCTGGCCCGCGGCGTCGAGGTGTATCTCGACGACTTCGGCACAGGTTATTCGTCGTTGAGCACGCTCCACTCGCTGCCGTTCGCCGCCATCAAGCTGGATAAAAGCTTCATGGCGAACATCACCACGGACGCCGAAAGCGAGACGACGCTGCGGGCGATCATGATGATCGCCGACAACCGCAACATGCGGCTCATCGTCGAGGGAATTGA
>QEVI01000171.1 GCA_003576855.1 Planctomycetota bacterium | reverse complement strand
CCTCGCCGATCTCGCCGGACTGTTCTACAGCGACGATTGGGACCACTACTGGAACTGAACCGAAAATCAAAACTTGCCACAATCCGCGACTGCACCCGTCCGGCAGGGGCGGTTGCGTCCCCGGCCGGGATCGTTACATTAGTGGGACTGTGGATTGGTAATTTGTTGTCACTGTCACGTAGTAGGAAGAGTTGTAGCAGCCGAACTGAGCACGAGCTTGCGGTCGCGGGGCGCCTGGCGAGGGCCATCGCGACAGGGCGGCCGCCGTCGGCGAGACGGCGGCGTTCCGACGGGCTTTGCCGTGCCGCAGCGCCAGCAGCGACAGAACACGCGGAAACGTACAGATGTCAGTCACGAAAGAGCGTAAGAGCGAGTTGATTCGGGAATTTGGCCGCGCCGAGGGTGACACGGGCTCGCCGGAAGTGCAGATTTCGATCCTGACCAACCGCATTGCGGAGATGACCAAGCATCTGCAGCTCCACAAGAAGGACTACGCCAGCCGCCGCGGCCTATTGGGCATGGTGAGCCGCCGGCGGCGTTTGCTGGATTATGTGAAGCGCACGAATCCGCAATCGTATCTTGATCTGCTGCGGCGCCTGGAAATCCGCAAGTAGCGCGGCCGTCTGCGGCGCCCGCGCTATGCTTCATTTGCCGCGCGGAACCCCGGCAGACGATTGACCGCTGCTCTTGCGGCTTAGCGGGTCCTGTCGGCGATCCTGTTGGGCACCGGGCCTCCTTGGAAGCCATAGCTCCGCAGTTCTCGGCCATCGCGCTGGAGCTTGTCGGCCAGCCGCCGCAGGGCAGGCAGGCCGTCGCCACGTTGCGGCGCATGGCGTAGCGAGCTGGCCTCGAGCCGGCCGGCGAACAACTCCCAACCCGTAGGAATCAGGAAATTGAAGCGTATCAGAGTTGAACGAAAGATCGGCAAGAGCACGTTCACGATGGAAACGGGGGCCCTGGCGAAGCAAGCGGCCGGCGCCTTAACGGTCCAGTACGGCGACACCGTCGTGTTGGTGGCGGTCGCCAGCGACAAGCCTCGCGCGGGCATCGACTTCTTCCCGCTGACGTGCGACTACCGCGAGCGGACGGCCGCGGCTGGCAAGTTCCCCGGCGGGTTCATCAAGCGGGAAGGTCGCCCCACGACCAAGGAAACGCTGACGGCCCGGCTGATGGATCGCCCGATTCGGCCGCTGTTCCCCGAAGGGTTTCACGACGAGGTCCAGATCCAGGCGTTCGTCATGTCCAGCGACCGCCAGACCGACGGCGACGTGCTGGCGATGAACGGCGCTGCCGCGTCGCTGGGCATCTCTGAACTGCCGTTCCAGGGCCCGCTGGCGTCCGTGCGATTGGGACGGGTCGAAGGCAAGTTCCTGCCGTTTCCGACTCAGGACGAGCTCGAGGTGAGCGACCTGGACTTGATCGTGTCGGGGACGAAGGACGCCGTGCTGATGATCGAGGGCTTCGGCCGGGAGATCCCTGAAGACGAGATGGCCGATGCCATTCTGGCGGCCCACAGCTATGTCCGCGAGCTGTGCGATCTGCAGCAGGAGCTGGTCGACAAGGCCGGCAAGCCGAAAAAGCAGTTCGAGGCGCCCCCTTCGGACGGGTTGTACAACGTGCTCCGGGAGCGCTATTACGAGCAGGCCAAGTCGGCCAAGCAGACGGTCGGCAAGCAGGCCCGCGCCGACGCGATGCGTGCCGTCAAAGAACAAGCCTTGGCCGAGCTGATTCCCGATCCGCTGGCCGAGGGGGCGTATGCGCTAGCCTCGTTCGAGAAGTCGTGGCACGACCTCGAGGCCCGCATCGTTCGTGACCTGATTCACGCCGGCACGCGGCCGGATGGCCGCGACACGAAGTCGCTGCGGCCGATCGTGTGCGAAGTCGATCTGTTGCCGCGGGTCCATGGCTCGGCGCTATTCCAGCGTGGCGAGACGCAGGCGCTGGTCACCGTGACGCTGGGCACCGGTCGCGACGAGCAGCGGGTCGACGGGCTGTTCGACGAGTACTCCAAGCGATTCATGCTCGACTACAACTTCCCGTCGTTTTCCGTCGGCGAAGTGCGGCCCATTCGGGGCCCGGGCCGGCGGGAAATCGGCCACGGCGCCCTGGCCGAGCGAAGCGTGAACCCCGTGCTGCCGGACCACGACGACTTCCCGTACACGGTGCGGGTGATCTCGGACATCCTGGAGTCCAACGGTTCCAGTTCGATGGCTTCGGTATGCGGCGCCACGCTGGGCTTGATGGCCGCGGGCGTGCCGATCAGCAACCCCGTGGCCGGCATTTCGACGGGCCTGGTAAAGGACGGCGACAAGTGGGTGCTGCTGACCGACATCATCGGCGACGAGGACCATTACGGCGACATGGACTTCAAGATCGCCGGCACTCAAAACGGCATTACCGGCATTCAGCTCGACCTGAAGATCGACGGCATTAGCGAAGAGATCATTCGGGCGACGTTGGCCCAGTCTCGCGAGGCGCGGATCGAGATCCTGCGAGCGATGCTCTCGACGATCCCGCGTCCGCGGACGGCGGTGGCCGAGAGCGCCCCGCGGCTGTTCCGCACGCAGATCAACCCCGACAAGATCGGGCTGTTGATCGGCCCTGGCGGCAAGACCATTCGCGGCATCCAGGACGAGACCGGCGTAACGATTGACGTCGAAGAAGACGGCACGGTGACCATCGCCGGCGCCGACGAGGCCTCGGTCCGCGCCGGCCTGGCGAAGGTCGAAGCCCTCACCGCCAGCGTGCAGGTGGGCCGCATCTACGACGGCGTCGTTACCAGCGTGAAGGACTTCGGGGCGTTCGTCGAAATCCTGCCCGGACGCGATGGGTTGTGCCACATCAGCGAGCTGGCCGAGGGCTACGTTTCGGCGGTCACCGACGTCTGCAAAGTGGGCGACCACCTGAAGGTGAAGGTCATCGCCGTAGACGAACAGGACCGCGTGAAGCTGAGCCGCAAGGCCGCGATGCGCGAGCTGGCCGAGAAGGGTCAGACGGTCGAGGCCTAAGGCGTGCGTGGCTCGTTGGATCGTGCGGCGGGGCCCCCCGAGGCCCCGCTGTTTTGCGCAGATGCCATTTGCCTTCGGCCAATGACCGGCAGCCTGAAGGGGGCGATCATCACGGACCGTTATGTCCATCGACGCCGCGAACGCCGTATCCGACGATCCGTTCGAACGTTTGCTGGCCCAGTACACTGAGATGGCGCGGCTGGCCGGGGCCCTGGCCCATGAGATCAAGAACCCGCTCTCGACGATCCGGCTCAACATGGAACTGCTGGCCGAGGATCTCGAGGAGCTGCAGTCGCCGACGCAGCATCGCGCGCTGCGCCGCGTCGAGGTGATGAAGCGCGAGTGCCAGCGTCTGCAGGATTTGCTCGACGAGTTTTTGAACTTCGCCAAGGTGCGCCGGCTCAATCTGCAGCCGACCGATCTAAACGCGGAAATCAACGATATTCTTGATTTCTTCGCCCCGGAAGCCCAGGCTGCGGGCGTAGAGATCGTCCGCTATCTCGACGCCGACTTGCCGCGCGTGCTGCTCGACAGCGAGTCGTTCCGCTCGGCGCTGATCAATCTGCTGCTCAACGCCAAGCAGGCGATGCCCGAAGGCGGGCAGTTGGTCGTGCGAACCATCGCCACGGCGGACACGGTCATTTTGCATTTGATCGACAGCGGCGTGGGCATCGACGACCACACCGCGGCGCATATGTTCGAGGCGTTCTACTCCACAAAGCCGGGCGGCTCGGGCTTGGGCCTGCCAATCACCGCGAAGATCATCGAAGCCCACGGCGGCCGGATTCACGTGCAGAGCGACGTGGGCCACGGCACGCAGTTCACGATCGAGCTGCCGATCCCGGCGCGGCTGGGCGGCCGCTAGCCCGCCCCTTTTTCGCCGCTAGCGCCGCCCGTATCATCGTCGTTATGCCATCGCCTGCTCCTGCCAAGGCCGGTCCGCCGATCAAGGTGCTCGTCGTCGACGACGACGCCGCGCATGCCGAGGCCGTGGCCGACAGCCTCGCGCGAGTCGGCTACGAGTGCATGGTGGCCACGTCGGCCGGCGACGGCATGGCGATGCTTTCGCGCGATGCCTTCGAAGTGGTGGTGACCGACCTGCGGATGAAGGACGGCACGGGCATGGACGTCCTTGCCAAGACGAAGGAACTGCTGCCCGACGCCGAGGTGATTCTGGTCACCGGCCACGGCACGGTGCAGTCGGCCGTCGAGGCGATGCAGCAGGGGGCGTTCAATTACCTGCTCAAGCCGCTCGACCTGAAGCAGCTTCGCGCCGTGGTCGATAACGCCTCGCGGACGCAGCACCTGCGGCGGGCCAACGCCGAACTGAGCCGGCGGCTGGACGAGAAGTTCGGCTTCGAAGGGGTCATCGGCAACACTCCGCAGATGCACGACGTGGTCGACCGGCTGCGCCGCATTGCCCCGACCGACGCCACGGTGCTCATTCAGGGCGACACGGGCACGGGCAAGGAATTGGTAGCGCAGGCGATCCACCAGAACAGTCCGCGAAAGAACCGGCCGTTCGTCGCCCTGAATTGCGCGGCGCTGAGCGAACACATTTTGGAAAGCGAATTGTTCGGTCACGTGCGGGGCGCGTTCACCGACGCCAGTTCCGACCGCGTCGGCAAGTTCGAATACGCCAGCGGCGGCACGCTCTTTTTGGATGAAGTCGGCGACATGCCGCTGCCCACGCAAATCAAGCTGCTGCGGGTGCTGGAAAGCGGCGAGATCACGCGGGTCGGCTCCAACGAGGCGATCAAGGTGAACGTGCGGATCCTGTCGGCCACGAATCGCGACCTGGAGGAATCGATCAAGGCCGGCGCGTTCCGCGAGGACTTGTACCATCGCCTGAAGGTGCTCACCGTGCGGCTGCCGCGGCTGGCCGAGCGGGCGCAAGACATTCCGCTGCTGATCGAGCACTTCATCCAGCTCCACAGCGGTCGGCATCACAAGAAGGTCCGCAGCATTACGGCGGCCGCGCGGCGGCGCCTGATGGCGTACAACTGGCCGGGCAATGTGCGACAGCTTAAGAATGCCATCGAGAGCATGGTAGTCGTGGACTTCGATGAAGTGCTGGACCTCGATGATCTGCCCCCGGAACTAGCGGCGCCGGGCGAATCGGCGCGGCCGACCGACGGCGTGGGGCTGCCGGCGCTGGTGGGCCGATCGCTCTCGGAGATCGAGGGAATGTTCATCGGCGAAACGCTCAAGGCCACCGGCGGGAACCGCGAAGCGGCCGCCGAAATGCTCGGCATCGGCGAGCGGACGTTGTACCGCAAGATCAAAGAGTATGGGCTGAGCTGACGCACGGCGAGGCAGGGCCGGGGTCGCCGCAAAGAGGCGCCAGAAGCGCAAAGAGGGATTACGACTGAGAACGCGCGGATGGCCAGATCAGTACCGGGCGGGACTAACTCAGGTCCAATTGTCCGCGTCCACGGTGACTCAGTGGTTGAACTGTGCTCTCATGATTCGTTGAGAACTAAGAAGGCGGCGCCGCGGGCCCGCGTGCCACGCGCGGGTTGACATGTTTTTCTCGCGTATTTTTTGCTTTTTTGCGGCTGCTAATTGATGCCTGTCATTCGCCAACTTCCGCCGAGCGTCGTCAACAAGATCGCCGCCGGCGAGGTGATCGAGCGGCCGGCAAGCGTCGTCAAGGAACTGGTCGAGAACTCGCTCGACGCCGGGGCGAGCCGCATCGACGTAACGGTCGAGCGGGGCGGGATCGAGCTGATTCGGGTCGTCGACGACGGCTGCGGCGTGGCTGCCCAGCAGTTGGAGTTGGCGCTGGCCAGCCATGCCACGAGCAAAATCACGGACGCCGACGATCTGTTCCGCGTGGCCACGCTGGGGTTTCGCGGCGAAGCGTTGGCTTCGATCGCGGCCGTGAGCCGGCTGACGTTTCGCAGCCGGCCGGCCGACTGCCCGGCGGCCGCCGAGTTGGAAGTCGTCGGCGGCGCGGCGGAGCCGCTGCGACCTGCCGGCGCACCGTGCGGCACCACGGTCGAAGTACGCAACCTGTTCTTCAACACGCCGGTGCGGCAGAAATTCCTTCGTTCGACGCAGACCGAGATGGGCCACCTCGCCGAGGCGGTGGCGCGATTGGCGCTGGCCCACCCGCGGGTGCATTTCACGCTCGCGCACGGCGGACGGTTGATCCACGACTTGCCGCCGAGCGATGCACGGCAGCGCGTGGCGGCGCTGTTCGGCGCCGAACTGGCCGACAGCCTGATCGCCGTCGACAGCCAGGACGACCAGGTGCGGCTCTTCGGCGACGTGGCCGCTCCTGCGCAGAGCCGGCCGAACAACCGGATGCAGTATTTGTTTCTCAATGGCCGGTTCATCCGCGACCGGTCGCTGCAACATGCGCTCGGCGAAGCCTACCGCGGGCTGTTGTTGACGGGGCGTTTTCCGATTTGCTTCTTGTACCTGCAAATGCCGCCCTCCTACGTGGACGTGAACGTTCATCCCACGAAGCTCGAGGTGCGATTCCAGGACGGCGGGCGGATTTACAGCCAGTTGCTCGGCGCGCTCCGCACGAAATTCCTGTCGACGGACCTGGTCGCCCGCCCGGCGCTGCCGGCGTTCGGGTCCGCCGCTTCGGACGCCAGCGGCGAGGCCGCCGGCGCGGCGGCGCAACAGAGCAGCCTGTGGGAATGGGCCATGCGCCAGGCGGGGCCGGCGAGAAGCGAGGAAGGTTTTGCAGGCGACTATCTCGCCGGTCTGCCGTTTGAGCGTCGCACCGACGCTCTGCAACTGCACCGCATCGACCTGCCGCCGCTGGTTGGACGGCCCCGCGGATCAGGCGATTCCAGGCCGCCTCTGCCGCGTGCGGAAGACGTGGCGGAGCCGCCCGATGCCACAAGCGCCCTGGACCACCTGGCACGCGCCGATCCGGCCCATGCGGCGCAATCGATTCGACCGCCCCGGGCGCTGCAAATCCACAATCGGTATCTCGTGGCCGAGACGGCCGACGGCCTGGAGGTGATCGATCAGCACGCCCTCCACGAGCGTATTCTTTACGAGGCCCTCCGCGAGCGGGTGACCAGCGGGCTGGTGGAGAGCCAGCGGCTGTTGGCGCCGGAGCCGGTGGACCTGCCGGCCAGCGAAACGGCGGCCGTGTTGGAGAATCGCGACGCGCTGGCGCGGCTGGGCATGGAGGTTGAAGCGTTTGGCGGCGAGACGGTGCTGGTGTTGTCCTACCCGGCGATGCTGGCGAACTTGCCGCCCGGCGAAGTGCTCCGTAGCGTCGTGGATGAGCTGTTGCATGAGGGGAAGCGGCCCGAGTCGCGGGACGTGTTCGACGCGTTGCTGCACATGATCGCCTGCAAAGCGGCGGTCAAGTACGGCGACCGCCTGACGCCGCAGGAAATCGAGGCCCTGCTGGAGCGGCGGGAACTGGCCCAGGACCACCACCATTGCCCGCACGGTCGGCCGACGGCGCTGGTCTTCACCCGCGAGCAACTCGACCGGCAGTTTAAACGCATTTGATAACCTCCGCCGCGTGCGTCACAATAAAGGGTTCCATGCCGTTCTTGTAGAAGCGTCCGCCGTGAAGAGCGCCACGCCCTGCCTACCGCCTACCGCCCTCTGCCTACCGCCCACTACCCCTGCCATGATCTGCGTCGCCATTGGCCGTAGCCGCCATAAGCACATGATGGCCGAGCATCAGCACCTTGCCGAGCAAGGGGCGAAGATGGTCGAGTTGCGGCTGGACTACGTCGCCGGACGGGTGAACATCCGGCGGCTGCTGGCGGAGCGGCCGCAGAACTGCCAGGTGATCATTACCTGCCGGCGCAAGGAAGACGGCGGCAAGTGGCAGGGGACCGAGGAGGCGCGGCAACTGCTGCTGCGCGAGGCCATCGCCGAAGGAGTGGACTGGGTCGATCTGGAAGAGGACGTCGCCGGCCAGATACGCCGCTTCGGCCGCACCAAGCGGATCGTCAGCTACCACAACTTCCGCAAGACGCCGGACGATCTCCGCGAGCTGCATGCCCGCATGGCCCAGCTCGACCCGGACATCATCAAAATCGCCACGATGGCCAACGTCCCGCACGATAACGTGCGGATGCTCGAGATGATGCACGAAAGCGAAATCCCGACGGTCGGCATGTGCATGGGAGACATCGGCACGCCGTCGCGGATTCTGGCGGGCAAGTTCGGCGCCCCGTTCACCTACGCCACGTTTCACCACGAGCGAACGTTGGCGCCCGGGCAGCTCAGCTACAAACAGATGCTGGACATCTACCGTTACGAGCGGATCGGTCCGAACACGACGGTGTTCGGCGTCATCGCCGATCCGGTCGGCCACAGCCTCAGTCCGCATGTCCACAACGCAGCGTTCGAGGCGTGCGGCATCGACGCCGTGTACGTGCCGTTTCGCGTGCCGGCCGACGCGCTGGGGCAGTTCATGGAAGACGCGCCGCGGCTGGGCGTGAAGGGGCTCAGCGTCACGATTCCGCACAAGGAGGCGATCGCCCGGCATCTCACCAAGGTCGATCCGGCGGTGAAGAGCATCGCCGCGGTCAACACCGTGGTATTCGACGGCGCCGAGCGGATCGGCTGCAACACCGACTACAACGCGGCCATGGACTGCTTGGAGCACGCGCTGGGCGACATTGGCCGCGAGCCCAGCCCGCTGAAGAACAAGCGGGTGCTGGTGCTAGGGGCCGGCGGCGTCGCGCGGCCGGTGGTCTTCGGGCTGCGGAAGCGCGGGGCGCTGACGACGATCGCCTCGCGGACGCTCGCCCGGGCCGAACGGCTGGCCGCGGCCTTCGACGCGAAAGCCGTGGATTGGGAGGCCCGGCATCGCGGCAACGTGGATATTATCGTCAACTGCACGCCGGTCGGCATGCATCCCAACGTCGATGAATCGCCGATTCACAAGACGTTCCTCAAGCCGGCGATGCTGGTGTTCGACACGGTCTACAATCCCGAATCGACGCTGCTGGTCAAAGATGCCCGGTCGCGCAATTGCATGGTGATCACCGGCGTCGAGATGTTCGTCCGGCAGGCGATGCTCCAGTTCTTTCTGTACACGCGGAAGGAAGCCCCGGCCGACCTGATGCGCGACGTGCTGAAGCGGGCCATTGGACCGGTGCGGTTTTCTCCGCCGCCGCTGTCGGCGGACGAATCGTTGGACGGCGACAACATCTGACGCCGAAGAGCCGCTATGCAGATCGACTCGATCGCCTTGATCGGCTACCGCGGCGCGGGCAAGACGACGGTGGCCGAAGCGATTGCCCAGCGGCTGGCGTGGAACTGGATTGACGCCGACGCGGAGATCGAACTCCGGTCGGGCAAATTGATCGCCGCCATCTTCGCCGAAGACGGAGAAGCGGCGTTCCGCGATCTGGAAACCCAAGTCGTCGGCGACCTCTGCCGTCGCCAGCAGGTCGTGATCGCCTTCGGCGGCGGCGCCGTGTTGCGGGAAGCGAACCGCCTGGCGATCGGCGGCTGCGGCGCCGTCGTCTGGCTCAAGGCGTCGCTGTCAGCGCTCGAGCGGCGAATCGCCGACGACCCGGCCACGGCCGGCCGCCGGCCGAAGCTGACTAATCTGGGCGGCCGAACCGAGATCGAGCGGCTTTTGGCCGAGCGGACGCCCCTGTATCGGGCGTGTGCTACGCTTGAGGTTGATACCGATGGTAAGGCGCCTGCCGAAATCGCCGACCAGATCGTGGCGGCGTTGGGACTGGTTGCGTAGTTCGGCGGCGGCAGGCGGCGCGTCCAGCAGCAACGTCCGGCGCCGGCGGCTTGGTACGCCAACCGGACCGCTACGCGCTTGACATGCGCTGCGGCATCGGGAGATGGCGACCCGCGGGCGGCGATCTTTAGCTGAGGAATCAGGTGCGCATGACGCTGGCGGCGTTATCGGTGGGGCAGGGGATGGCGCTGGCCGCGGCCGCTGGATTGATCATCGGCGCCATGGTGAATTGGGCCGCCTATTGGTGGGCCTGGAATCGACGCCACATCTCGCCCTGGTCGCCGGCTCACCCCCAGGCCCCGCCGCGGCGGCTGGCCGACCGCATCCCGTTGTGGGGCTGGGTTGGCCTTCGCCGCGAGACGGCCCTCCACGGCAAGGGATTCTGGATTCGACCGATCATCGTTGAGTTGCTCTCGGCCGGCGGCCTTGCCGCGCTTTATTGGTGGGAAGTCGGCCATCAGGGTCTGGTGGCCAAGCAGTTCGATGCACTGGCCGCCGGAGGGGCGCCGCCGGGGCTGCTCACGGCGCCGGCCTGGATCACCGTGGCGACCTTCGCGTCGCACGCGCTGCTACTGGCCTTCATGGCCGCGGCCACGCTCATCGACATGGACGAAAAGACGATACCCGACCAGATCACGGTCCCCGGTACGCTGCTGGCCTTGTTGCTGGCCGCGGCGGCGCCGATGTCTCTGCCGCCGCACGTGACGCTCTCGGCGACGGCCCCCGCGGCCGGGGTGGAGATTCCGTTGCCGCCCCAGGTGAACGCCGGCGGTGCCAAGTTGCTGGTCGAACCGCTGACGCTGGCGGCTCCCTCGGCCTGGCCGGCGGAGTTGGGCGGCGCGCCGCGGCCGCTGGGCTTGGCCATTGGGTTGGGCTGCTACGCGACGTGGTGCTACGCCTTGGCCCCGCGGATCTGGCGCCGGCGCCGAGGCCTGTGGTTCGGCCTGCAAGTGCTGCTAGCGCGAGCCGCCCGGGAGCTGACTCGCGGCCCGCTCTTGTGGATCGGTTCCGCCGGGTTGGCGGCGATCGTGCTGGTGTGGCTCGCCGGCGGCGCGGGCTGGGTGGGACTG
>QEVI01000170.1 GCA_003576855.1 Planctomycetota bacterium | reverse complement strand
GCCTCGCCGATCTCGCCGGACTGTTCTACAGCGACGATTGGGACCACTACTGGAACTGAACCGAAAATCAAAACTTGCCACAATCCGCGACTGCACCCTGCCGTTTGGGCACACTTTCATAAGCCGTTCAATCATGCCACAATGGCGAATTCGTCGAAAGCAGTCGAGGGGCGCATGCCGGATTTTCGCAGCAAGCTTGAAACGTTCGATAACCGTTACCCGGGCCGCGATTACAAGATCGAAATCGTCGCTCCGGAGTTCACGTCGGTGTGTCCCAAAACGGGTCAGCCCGATTTTGGGACGATCACGATCAACTACGTGCCGCGGTCTAAGTGCGTCGAGCTGAAGAGCCTGAAGCTCTACCTGCAAAGCTATCGCAATGAGGGCATTTTTTACGAGAACGTCGCCAACGCGATTCTGGACGATCTCGTGGCGGTCCTCGACCCGCAATGGATGAAAATCGAGGCGGCATTCAGTCCGCGGGGCGGCATTACCGAAAAGGTCTCCGTCCAGCACGTCGCCGCGGTGTAGCCGCCGCTTCCCGCGCCGCCGCCGGCGGCCTTTCTCGCCCCTAGCGCCGCCCTGCACTTATGAGCACGACTCCCCGCGTCATCCTTTCCGGGTTCGCCGATGAAGCCGCCCTCCACAAAACGGCGGCCGAGCAGTTCGCGGCCTTTGCGGCGCTAGGCCTGCAGTACTACAGCCTGCGGTTCATCGACGTGGGCGGCGGCGTCAAGAACGTCATGGAGCTCACCAAGCCGGAGATCACCCGGCTTCGCCACCAGGAGGACGAGTTCGGCATGAACGTCGCCTCGATCGGCTCGCCGATCGGCAAGGTGAAGCTGGTGGACGTCGAGGACGGCACGAAGAACCGTTTCGTTCCGTTCAAGAAATACCTGGACGAGGTCAAGAAGGCGTGCGAGCTGGCCCACGCCTTCGAAACGAAGCTCATCCGCGGGTTTTCGTTCTACCCGCCCCGGGGGAGCGACCCGTGGGAATACGTATCGCAATCGGCCGAGCAGCTCGCCCAGATCGCCGAGGCGTGCCATCGCAGCGATCTGACGTTCGGCGTGGAGATCGAGGCCAACCTGGTCGGCCAGACGGGCCAACTGATGGCGGAACTGCATCGGCGGATCAATCACCCGGCGGTGGTCACGATCTTCGACGGCGCGAACATTGTGTGCCAGGGGTACGATACGCTGGCCGCCTTCGAGCAGTACCGCGTCATGAAGCCGAGCATCGGCTGGATGCACATCAAGGACTACGCCGACCCGCGGACGGAAAAGCCGCTGGGGCACGTGGACGAGGACGCGCTGCGGCACTTCGTGCCCGCCGATCGCGGCGACGCCGGCTACGCGCAGATTCTGGCCGACTTCGCCCGCGAGATCCCGGCCCTGGAAAAGCGTCTTACCCGGCGCGGCATACCGGGGGTGATTCTGGACCTCGAACCCCACCTCAAAGGGGGCGGCCAATATGGCGGATTCAGCGGCCCCGACGGCATGGGCGTCGCCCTCAAGGCGCTCGTGCGCGTGCTCGACTTCGTCGGCATCGACTATCACCTGCGCGACTTCGACGACGTCCGCGCGGCCCGCGGCTTCTAGCAGCCGCCTGCCAGCCGCGCGGTCTGGCGGCGCCTCACTCCTGGCCGAAGGGCGAGGACGCCGTCATCGCCCGCCGATCGGACTGCCGGCGCCGTTCCAGTTGAATAACCTGGACCGCCGCCGTCACGCCCACCACGCCGGCGACGACGCCGCCCCAGAACTGGGGGTTGCTTAAAGCGGGGGCCGATGCCATCAAATACGCCGACGACAGCGTCGCCGTGAACGCCACCACGATGCGGCTGAGGGCCGACTCGTACTGGCGGCGCTCGCTGTGGTTGGCGATGGCCGTGCGGGCCGAGTCATTGGCGATTTCGCGCAAAACGGACAGCTCGCTCGCTTGCAGCGTTTTTCGCGACGTTTGCCGGAGCTGGTCCGGTCCGGAGATTTCCACGTCGAGCCCAGTTCCGCCGACGGCCGACGGGGCTACGGGACCAGCCGACCCGCCAAGCGAAGCCGGCTCCAGCGGGACGCCGGGTTTCGACGGGGCGGCGAACGACGGCCCGGGCGCCGGCGCTCCCGTCAGGCGCTTCATGAGGCTCGCCATATAGGCTTCGAGCGCTTCGTCCGAGTCGTCGCAGGGACTGGCGCACGGCCGGGCCTTGGCCGGCGACAGGAACTCCTCTTCCAACTCGAGACGGCCGCTTCGCGGCAATTGGGTCTCGGCCGGCCGATCGCCTTCCTCTTCGAGAAGGTGGCGGTATTTGTCGATGAACGAAGGAGCGGCGTACTCGGCGATTTGCTGGGTCGCAGCCGCTGTCGGCTGCTCGACGGACGGGATTTCGGCGCCAGGGTCGAGCGCCGGCCAAACTTCGTCAACAGGCGGCGCGAAGTCTCCGGCGCCGTCCGTCGATGCGTCGGGGGCCGCCAGGCCAGCCGCAGGCTGCGGGCTGGGTTTGACCTCGGCGCCGGAGGGCGCGGCGTTCCACCGCGATTCTGAAAGCGGCTGTTGATCGCCGGGCGAGAGCGTGGACTCGCCGTCGCTCCAGGGCTGCACACTGGCGGGCCAAGCCGCATCGGCCGGGCAAGGCGATTCGCCGCCGCCGAGAACTGCCGTTTGAGCGATCGGCGCCTCGAACTGGTTCTCGATGGCGGCTGAGCGGAATTGATCCGGCGCCGGCGGCGGCGATTGCTGGCCTTCGCAGCCAGTAGCCGACGCTGCTTGCTGTAGTGCGAGCACCGCTTGTTCAAGCTCGGCGACCCGCTCCCGTTGAACATGGTGCAGTTCACTCAGGCGGTCGCGCTCTTGGACCACCGCCTCCAGGGTGGTCGCCAGGCGCTCGTTTTCCGCCCCAAGCTGCGCCAGCGAAGCTTCGAGCCGGGCACAGACGGCCTCGTGCTGCTGGCGATCGTCCTGCCGCTGTAGTTCGAGACGCTCAAGACTCGCCAGGGCGGCGGTAAGTTCCTCGCTGCTGGCGGCCTGGGCGTCGAGGCGTGATTGAGTCGCGGCGATCTCCGACCGCGCCGCATTCAATTCGGCGACGAGCGATGCGATTCGATCGTCTGCCAGTTGGCGCTGGCGGGCTATTTCGTCCTGCTGGTGGTCGTCATGGTCGGCCTGCGCCTCGAAGGCCGCTCGCACGAGATTCAGTTCGGTCGAAAGGGCGGCGAAGTCCGCCGCCCGCGCTGCGGCGTCGGATCGCGCCGCGCGAACGGCGGTCATCAAGGCCTTGGCTCGCCGCCGGGCCAGGGAGCTGGCTTGCCAAAGCTGCAAGATCAGCCCGTCGGCGAAGTCGTGGCTGGAGCCGCACGCCGGCGCTTGCGGCGCTGGCTGCTCCGCAGGCGGCGGCCCTGGGTCGAAGGCCCAACCGTTGACGCCCGCGGCGCTCGCCGACGATGCGCCGGCGATTCCAGCATCCCCGGCAGACGGCCATCCGCTAGGCTGGTGCGGGGTTTCGGCCGCCGGCAAGGGGTCGCCTGGCAGGGCGCTGATGGCAGGCGCGTCGTCGTCAGACGCCGCCGGTTCGTCGTCATCGTCGGCCGGCAGCGACGGGTCCGCGGCGGCGAATTCGATCGTCCACGAGCCGATCGTCAGGATGTCGCCGTCGCCGAGCGTCGTTTTGGTGAAGTCGCCGCCGTTGAGCCGCACGCCGGCGGCCCACCGGGTCGCCGCGACGGCGCCTCCGGGTTCCATCGCGACGAGGCACTGGAGCGGCTTAACGCCCGGATCGGGCAGGCAGATTTGACATTGCGGGCTCGATCCAACGGTGAACTTGCCCGGTCTTAGCCTGAAGGTCTGGACTTCCGCGGAACCCTGGCGGCGCAGTAGGAGCGCGTCGCCGCACCCGTTCAGCGGATCGCTGGCCAGTTCGAGTTCGTCATGAGCGGTAAGCAAGGACAATCCTCAGGTCGGACGCAAGGCAGGCCGGGCGGCGGCCGCACCGTTTCTCGCCCGGTTCCGCCCCTGGAGCGGTGATAGCAAAGGTTAGTTTAGGAATTGCGCACGCGCGGCTGCGGCGGCCGTCGGCAAGTGGGCAGTCACGGCTCGCCGCCGCTAGCAGGCCCCAGCGATGAGCCGCCCTTTCCGGCAAAACCGCTAAATTCCGCCAATTTATGCTTTACGACCAACGTTCGGCTGCCGATTTAATCCGACTGCGATGGCCAGCATCGGGCGATTAGCCGCTGCGGCTGGCGCCGGTCCAGTTCCGCGGGTCGGCGTTGTCCGGTCCGCCGGCGGCGCTGCAGCCGGGGGCCGAACTTCCGTCGCCTCCTAACGCGTCAAGTACTTAACTGGCTTGGTCTTTGGCGTTATGGGGACAAAGTTGAAAGGCAATCGAAATCAAAAAGCAAGCCGCGACCTTTTTTCGCCGGGATGCGTACTATAGTTACCGTGCGAGCACTTAACCCCCCAGCGGGCGGGTTTACAACCTCGCATAAATGTGCGCGCGGCGGGACGTAACGTCGCCGCGCGACGCCCAGCAGTACGGAACCAGAGAACGAGGCGGCGACGACGTCTAGCGGCAGCTAAGGAGCAACACGCGAAGAGACCGAGGTGCCGACGCTACCCAGAAGGCAACGAACATCATGGCTCGCAAAGATTCCATCCTGAAGATGCGGGACTTGCTCATGAAGCGGCGTGACGCGCTGCGTCGCGTGCTGGCCGGCGAAGTGAGCAGCCTCAAGTCGCTCCGCGGTCAGAAGGGGGGCGACCTCGTCGACGCGGCCCTGGACGCCGTGCAGGATGAAATCAGTTCCAAGCTCGCCGAAGCCGAGAGCCGGGAACTGGCGAACATCGAGGTGGCCTTGGAACGCATTCGCACCGGCAGTTACGGCCTTTGCGAAGTCTGCGGCGGCAAAATCCCGCTGGCGCGGCTCAACGCCCTGCCCTACGCCACCAACTGCATCGACTGCCAGCGAGCCAACGAAAACTCCAGCGGCGGGCATTTCTTGGGCGGCGACTGGAGCCGCGTGCTCGACGGCGGCGTGCTCGACGTGGACGTTTCGTTCACCGATATCGAAACCTCATGACGGTCTGGCAGCGGCGGCCGCCGCGAATTACGTTCGCCGGGCCGGCCGCGGGCAGGCGGCGCCGATATCGACCGTGTCGAGTTCGCACGTTTTCGATATAATTGGCCCTTGACGGACGGCGCCGTGTCCGCCCGCCATGACCTCGCCCAGCATCATCTTCGCCTGCCATGCGCGCACTGGTCCTGTGCCTGATAATCCTGGCGTCGGGGGCGCCCGGCGAGCGAAACGCGGCCGCGCAGTCGGCGCCGGTTGCCGGCGCGGCCAGCGAGCGCGACCGCCTGTACGACGAGCTGCAGCGCGACGTGGCCGCCATGGAGCGCGAGCTGGGCATCTACAAGCGGGTCGTGCAGCTTGTCGCCCCCTCGGTGGTCCATGTCCAGGCCAAGCCGCTGGCGGAATTCCGCTTTCGCCGCGAGGTCGAAGAGGCGGGCTCGGGCGTGATCGTCCAGTCCCGCGGGCGGTTGTTCGTGCTCACCAACCGGCACGTGGTGAAGCACTCGGACGTCGAAAACATCCGCTTGGAGCTGTACGACGGCCGGCAAATCGCCCCCAAGCAGATCCTCATGGACAAGGAAACCGACGTCGCCGTGCTGGCCGTCGACGCGCCGGGCCTGATCCCGGCCCGCATCGGCAACAGCGATCTCTGCGAGATCGGCGACAACGTGATGGCGTTCGGCAATCCGTTCAATCTGCGGCAGAGCGTCACCCGGGGCATCATCAGCGGCAAAGGCCGATCGAATCTCGACCTGGGAGACGGCGGCGTCGACTACCAGGACTTCATGCAGACCGACGCGGCGATCAACCCCGGCAACAGCGGCGGACCGCTCGTCAACCTGCGGGCCGAAGTCATTGGGCTCAACACGGCCATTGCCAGCAACTCCGGCGGCAACGACGGCATCGGGTTCACGATTCCCATTAACATCGCCGTCGGCATCATGGAGCAGCTGGTCGAGAAAGGCCGCGTCGAACGCGGGTTTCTGGGCGTGACGCTCGACGGCTACTACGACGCACGCGCTGCCCAGCTTGCGGGCCTGCCGCGGCTCACGGGGGCCCGCGTGAAGAACGTTACGGAACGTTCGCCGGCCGCCCAGGCGGGCGTGCGGACCGACGACATCATCTTGCGGTTCAACGGCACGTCGATCGAGAACGACCAACACCTCATCAGCCTCGTGAAACTCTCGAGCATCGGCCGGCCGGTCGACCTGGAAATCTTCCGCGACGGTCAAACGGTGACCATCCACACGCTCATCGGGCGGCTGGAGGACTTCGTCAGCGTGGTGGAGCAGGCGGCGGCCGGCGAGCGCTAAGCTGCTAGCGGCACAACGGCTAGACGGCCCGTTGCTGGCCGCGCTGGATGTAGTCGACGACGGCCGCCGCGTCGATGTCGATGGCGACGTCCATATTCGGCCGATCGGGCGTGCGGGGCCGCCGGTCGATGACCGTCGCTCCGCGGGTGATCGTTCCTTCGACTTCGACGTCACAGGGAAACGCTTCGGCGTCGACCAGGTTCGGGTTGGCCGCCACGGCCACGGCCACCGCCTCAGGCACGTACATCCCCTCCAGCCCCAGCCGCTGACGGAAGGCCTGGAACGCGCCCGGCACGATCGCCCGCAGCAGCCGCCCGGCGTTGGTCCGTTCGTCGGGCAGGTAATTCAGCAGGTCGAACGTCATCGCCGCGCGGCTGGTAACGTCCCGCGGCAGCAGGGTCGTCGTCGCCGGCGAGCGGAAGACCCGTTGCGCGGATTCGGGATCGCAGTGGATATTGAACTCGGCCGCGGCGGTAACGTCGCCCGGCCCGCTGAGCGTTCCGCCGACGATAATCAGGTGGCCAAGCTGTAGCGCCAGGTCCGGATCATACTGAAAGGCGGCCGCGAGATTGCTGAGCGGGCCGCCGGCGATTACCGTGACGCCGCCGGGATCGGCGCGGATTTCTTCGGCCAGGACCTTCAGCGAGGGATGCTGCTGGTGCAATTCGGCGATTCGCAGCGACGCCCCGCACAGGCCGTCGGGACCCCACAGCTCGCGGCCGTCGGTGTGGAGCGGCTGCTGCTCGTCGGCGAAGCCGATGCGGGGCCACCGCGGCGGGTCGAGGTGCTCGATGATGGCCTGCACATTGCGGCTGGCGATCCGCGGCGTGACGTTGCCGCCGGTGGCCGTGACGGCGATGACCTCAAACTCCGGCTCGTTCAGGGCGAGGCAGATGGCCAGGGCGTCGCTGACGCCAGGATCCACGTCGAGAATGACTTTTCGTGCCATGGAAGTCGCCGCGGCCGCCCAGGTGACCTAAGTTGGTTCCGTGCCGCATTCTACGTGCCGGCGGCGGCAACCCACAACCCGGCCCGTCGCCCGCACGAGCCGGTTGAACTGGTCGTCCCCGCCCGGAAGTCCCGCGCGGGGCGCTCGTACACGCTCAAGCCGAGGTTGGTTTACAATGTCGTCGCCCGGTTCCATGGTCCCGTTGAGTTGCAGCATGCGCGAAAGCTTTGCCAGTCTCCTTGGCCGTGTATCCGCCGGTGAAGATCTTAGCGGCGAAGCGATGACCGCGGCGATCGGCGCCGTGATGTCCGGCCAGTGCAGCGAAGGCCAGATCGGCCTGTTTCTGACGGCGCTGGCCGCCAAAGGGGAAACGGCCGAAGAAGTGGCCGGCGCCGCCCGGGCCCTGCGGGCGCACATGACGCCCATTCGCCACCGGCGCCAGCGGCTGCTCGACACGTGCGGCACCGGCGGCGGCGGCAGCGATTTGTTCAACGTCAGCACCACGGCCGCCTTGGTCATCGCCGCGGCCGGCGCGCCGGTCGCCAAGCACGGCAATCGCAGCATCACCAGCCGCAGCGGATCGGCCGACGTGTTGGCCGAGCTGGGTGTAAACATCCAAGCGACCCGCGAGCAGGTGGAGCGCTGCCTCGACGAGCTGGGCATCTGCTTCTGCTTCGCGCCGGCGATGCACCCGGCGATGCGGCATGTCGCGAACGTTCGCAAGCAGCTCGGCGTCAAGACGATCTTCAACATCCTCGGCCCCTTGGTGAACCCGGCCGGGGCGACGCACCAACTGCTAGGCGCCGGCCGACCGGAATTGCGGCCGCTGCTGGCGACCGCCCTGCGGCTGTTGGGCGTTCGCCGGGCGATCGTCGTCAGCGGCGAGGATGGCCTGGGAGAGATGACGATCGCCGCGGCGACGCAGGCGACCATAGTCAGTCCGGAGGGTGAAACGCCGGCCAGCTTCTCGCCCGAAGATTTCGGCTTGAAACGATCGTCGCTCGATCCGGTGCGGGTCAGCGGGCCGGCGGAGAGCGCCGCGGTGGTCAAGCTGGTGCTCAGCGGCCGCCAAGGCGCCGCCCGCGACATCGTCCTGCTGAACGCCGCCGGGGGCCTGCTGGCGTTTGACGAGACGCTTTCGCCCCTGGAGGCGGCCCGCAAGGCCGCCGAGGCCATCGATTCCGGCGCCGCCGCGGAGGTGCTGGCCCGCCTGGCGGAGCTATCCCATCGCTAATTTCACAGCGCTCGGCTCGACACGGAGCTGCGGTTGGTACCCTTGTCGGTCGATCAGAACTCGCCGGGGCTGAGCACGGCGTTGGCGAAATTGCCGCCTGTGCCCGGCGCGGCAACTTGGGCCAGCAGCTCCCGCGACTGGGCGCCGACGGCAGCCCCAGCCAGCGGCTCGCGGCAGCAGTACAGCTTCAGTTCGGCGATCTGCTCGTTCGGGCCGTGGGCCGCGTTCCACTGCCGCGCCATGTATTCGGCCAGCGGCTGCCGATAGGGCCGGCCCGCGTCGAACCGCAGCCGCCAGTGGAGCTTTCGCCAGCGGTGGTTGGCGAAGTCGAGCGCAGGCAGCTCCGGGCACGGTTGATCGACGCCGGGCCGACGGCTGAGCAGGTCGAGTCGCCGGCCGTCGTTCAGGCGAGCTTCGTAGACGAACCAGATTCGCTCGCGCGGCGGCTGGCCGAAGAGGGACCAGGCCTGGCGGAGCATGACGGTGTTCACATAGCTGCGCGTCCAACTTCGCAGCCGATCCGGCAAGCTGTCGGCGGCCGCTTGCCAGAGGTTCCATGTCGCCACGGCCGCCAGCGACGTCCACACCAGCAGAGCGGCCGCCGACCGCCGCCAAACGAACGGTCGGCCGGAGGCGTCGCGGTACAGCGAGAGAACGTCGCGGCTGCCGGCGGACGGTTTGGGCGCGACGCCGACTGCGACGCCGACGCCCAAGCGGTCCCAGAAGGCTCCGGGCAGCAGGGCCAACCAGGCGGCGACGGCCACGTACGAAAACAGTCCCACGGTGACGGTCGCCGCGATGCCAATGTGGAACGCGATGAATGTCGCGATGAGCACTAGCCGCAACGGCGTCGTGCCCAGCGGCGCGAACAACAGGCACGGGGCGACCAGCTCGAGCCAGACCGTGCCGACGCTGAGCGCCCGCGTGAGGGCTCGCTGCTCGGCGAGCCATTGGCCCAGCGGCAGGCTGTACAGACCGAACGACATAGCGTCGTGGACGCCGTCGCCGGCGAGCCAGGCGTCGTTCCATTTCGCCCAGCCGGCGGCCCAATAGACGATGGCCAGTTGCAGGATATAGGCGAACGTCGCTGACGAAGCGGAGGCATGCGGGACGTCCATCGGCGTTTTAATAGCCTTGGCTCTCCAATCGACGGACCAGGCGCGACCGA
The DNA here is from genome assembly GCA_003576855.1 of Planctomycetota bacterium. Lineage (GTDB taxonomy): Bacteria > Planctomycetota > Planctomycetia > Pirellulales > Lacipirellulaceae > Lacipirellula. The sequence continues at coordinate 1,270 of QEVI01000170.1, read as the reverse complement.
GCGGCAGAAACATGCCCCAAAACAGCAGCATGCGCAGCAGCGTATCGCCGGCGTTGTTCACCACCGGCAATCGGCCGTGAAGCGAGGCCAGCAGCAGCCAGCAGCCGACCGTCGCCAGTCGCGTGCGCCAGCCGATCATGAGCATCCCGGCCAGCACGGCGGCGATGAGGAACAACCCGGCTTGAAACGCTGCGTCGCCGCTCGCCAGGTAGAGCGACCACCAGGGATGCGGCTCGAGGCCCCGCACCAGCCCGACGGGGGCGAAGCCTTCCGGGGCGTACATGGCCGAGAAGTCCGCGACGCGAATCGCCAGGTCCGCAAGCAGCAACGCGCCCAGCGCAATGCGCAACAGCGCGAGCGACCGTACATCCAGTTCGATGACGCGGCGGAAGCGTTCGACGATGGTAAGATGCAATCTAGGCAAATCGCCCCCGGCCCTCGACGTGAACGAACCGAACCGCCCCAGCGGGATCGCCCATGGCAATGCTCACGGAGAACCCGCTTCCCATCATCCTAATCGGCGGCGTCGCGGCGACGGCTGCTCTAGTGTTTTTCTTGGCGCGTCGGACAAGCGGTCCGCTCATGGCGCTGGCGGCGATACTCGGGCTCTCCGCCGCCCTGCTGGCCGTCGAGCGCCTGGTCGTCACCGATCGCGAGGAGGTGGAGCAGAGCATCGCGGAACTGTTCGCCGCCATTGAAGCCAACGACGTCCAGCGGACGCTGCGGCAGGTAGATCCCAACTCTAGCGTGCCGGCGGACGTGCGGGCGCTGATGCCGCTCATTCACGTCGAAAAAGCCAGGACGATGGGCAGCCAGGGAATCCAAGTGCACTTGGATCAGGAGCCGCCCACGGCCGTTTCGTCCGGCAAAGTGGCGCTCACGGGGACCCATGCCAGCTCGGGGGCGCCGGTGGGATACGTCAATCAGCGGGTGGAGATCACTTGGACGAAGCCCGGCGATCGGTGGATGGTCTCAGGGTACACGGCGTTTTACGAAGGCCGGCCCATCGATGCCGTAGACAGCGCCCGGGCCAACCAGGCGCAGTAGGCGGCCGCCAAGCACGTTCCCGGAGGCAAGTGTGCCTCCGGCTAGAAGGTGCGTCCGCCTGCGGTGAACATGCGACGTCGCGGCCGCGGCTGGAGCGACCGCGCCGATGGTGCTTACGGCTCGTCTTTCGGATTCGGTTTCTCGAACGGCGGCAGCCCGGGATTGAAGAACCTTCGGTCGGGGGTACGGCGGCTCTGTTCCTGGTAACCGTCGGCCCCGTCGG
>QEVI01000169.1 GCA_003576855.1 Planctomycetota bacterium | reverse complement strand
TGGTGTACATCGTTTTGGTGATCCCGCAGGCGACGATCCGGTTCATGGCGTGGCTGCTGACTCACACGTTTTACAAGGTGCGGGTCTACGGCCGGGCGAACCTGCCGGAAGAGGGCCCGGCGCTGCTTGCTCCGAACCATGTCACCTGGCTGGACGGATTGCTGTTGGTGGCCGTATCGCCGCGGCCGGTTCGGCTGATCATCACCGAGAGCCTCGTGAACAACCGCTGGACGCGCGGTCTGGCGCGCATCATGGGCGTCATTCCGATCCGCAGCGGCCCCAAGGCCGTGCGCTCCGCGATCGACGCCGCCCGCGAAGCGCTGAACAACGGCGAGCTGGTGTGCATCTTTCCGGAAGGCCGCATTAGCCATAGCGGCCAGTTGCAGACGTTCAAGCCAGGCGTGCTGGAAATCACCAAGGGCGCCGAGGCGGGCGTGATACCGGTCTACCTTGACGAGTTATGGGGGAGTATCTTTACATTACGCGGCGGCAGGCTTTTCTGGAAATGGCCGACTCTGAGCCCGCGGCCGGTGTCGATCTGGTTCGGACCGGAAATCGCCCGGCCGAAAACCGTGTACGAGATCCGCAACGCGGTCCAGGCGCTCGCCGCAGAAGCCGTCACCCATAGGAAACAGCGGACCATGGTGCTCCCCCGGCTGATGATTCGCAAGTGCCGCAAGGCGATGTTCCGTTGGAAAATCGCCGATTCCACCGACCAGTCGCTGACCGGCGGGCAACTGCTGTTGCGGTCGCTCATCCTGCGGCGGTTGCTGCTGCGGGAAGTCCTCGCTAAGAAGGCGGCGGACGAGAAGTACGTCGGCATTCTGCTGCCGCCTTCCAACGGCGCGGTCGTCGTCAACGCCGCGGTGACGCTCGCCGGCCGAGTGGCGTGCAACCTGAATTACACCGTGTCGGCCGACGTGATGAACAAGTGCATTCGCAAAGCGAACATCAAGCACGTGCTGACCAGCCGGCGGGTGATGGACCGGCTCGATATGAAGCTCGACGCCGACGTCGTGCTGCTGGAAGACCTGGCGCCTAAGGTCACCAAGGCGGACAAGGCCGTCGGCGCCGCCCTGGCCTACGCGACGCCCGCCGTGGCGGTGGACCGCATCCTCGGGCTCCATCGATTGCAGGGCGACGACGAGCTGACGGTGATTTTCACGTCGGGCTCAACCGGCGAGCCCAAGGGGGTGGTGCTTACGTTCCACAACCTGGGCACCAATGTCGAGGCAGTCGAGCATGCGATCAAGCTCAATCGCCAGGACATCCTGCTGGGCGTCGTGCCGTTTTTTCACTCGCTGGGATACATGGTCACGCTCTGGTGCGTGCTGGGGCTGGACATCCATTGCGTCTACCATTATTCGCCGCTGGATGCGCAGCAAGTCGGCCAACTTGCCCGCAAGTGGGGCGCGACGATCCTGATCGGCACGGCGACGTTTTTCCGCAATTACCTGCGGCGGTGCGAACCGGAGGATTTCGCCCGGCTGGAAGTGGCCGTCGCCGGCGCCGAGAAACTGCCCATTCCGCTCTGCGACGCCTTTGAAGAGAAGTTCGGCGTGCGACCGATCGAGGGGTACGGCACGACCGAGCTATCGCCGCTGGTGAGCGTCAACATCCCGCCGAGCCGCTCCCAATCGGGGGAAATCGACGCCAAGGAAGGGAGCGTGGGCCGACCTATCGCCGGGGTCGCGGCGAGGATCGTCGATCCGGAGACCTGGGAGGAACTGCCCATCGACACGCCCGGCATGTTGCTCATCAAAGGCCCGAACGTGATGAAGGGTTACCTCCACGAGCCGGAGAAAACGGCGGATGTCATCCGCGACGGATGGTACACGACAGGCGACATCGCCAAGCTCGACAAGCACGGCTTCATTGAAATCACTGGCCGGATCAGCCGCTTCTCAAAAATCGGCGGGGAGATGGTGCCGCATCTGAACGTCGAGGAAGCCATCCAGCAGTTCGTGCAGGGCGGCAACCAGGATGAGATCATCGCCGTGGTCACCTCGGCGCCGTGCGAGAAAAAAGGGGAACGGCTCGTCGTCGTGCATACGCCCAAGATGACGCACACGCCGGAAGAAGTGGTGAACCATCTGCGCAGCTTGCGGCTGCCCAACCTGTGGATACCAGACGCCGATAGCTTCCTGGAAGTGGAGGAAATCCCGGTCCTTGGTTCCGGCAAGCTGGACATCAAGCGGCTCTCCGACGTGGCCAAAGAGCGGTTCGCCGCTATGGCCTGAAAGGGCGCGGCGTCAAACCCGCAACGCCAGCGCATGAAGAGGCCCTCGACCGCCAGGCCGAGGGCCGAATAATAACCGTCGTTCGCGGCTTACGACCGCCGAGTCGCGGGCGAACTATGGCTGCTCGTCCGCCTCGGCGGTTTCGTCTTTGCCGTTGTCGTCCGCGTCGTCCTCATCTTCGGCGTCCTCATCTTCGGCGTCGTCGGCATCGTCGTCTTCCGCGTCGTCGGCGTCCGTGTCGTCGGCTTCGGCCTGGGCGGTCGATTCCGCCGCTTCGGACTGGCGGATGTTGGTGACCGTGTCGCGGCGGTAGGTGTTTTCCTCCGGGCCTTCCTGGATGATGGAAAGCCGGTCCTCGTAGAAGTCCAACTTCCGAATCACCTTCGCAATGCTGGGCAATAGGCTGAGCGCCTCGCGCACGGTCTGAGCATCCTTCTCCGGGGCGTTGGCCAGGGCGGCCCCGCCAAACACCAGCGCCCACGTGCCGATCTGGTCCACGAAGTCGGCTGCCTTGCGAATGCCGGCGCCGACGTCGGAGTAGGCCACCATGTACGTCTCGCCCGTGGCCTCGATGCCGAACTCGGCCAGCGTCTTCTCGGGGTCGATGGTCTCCGCCTCGCCCGAGCGGGCGTCCAGCACCTTGCGGGCGGCATCGACATGCGAGGAAACGATCATCCAATCGTCGCGGAACCCGACGACGGGCTTCACGCCGATGGCCGCGAAGATGTTCGCACGGATCTGCTGGAAGCCGTCCAGATCCTCATCGTCGCCGATGGCAACGCCTTGGGCCTGCACGACCGGAATTCGATCGAGCGCTTCAAACGCCCGAGCGATGAGCTCGCGCAAGCGATCCGCGTCGTTGACCCGCCAGGCGACGACCGTCTGCGGCTTGGCGGCGCCGGCTTCGCCGACGGGGACCGTTACGGAAACGCACTCGCCGCTGATGTTTTGTAGGATGTCTTCATCGAGGTGCACGTCGATTTTTTCCTGCCACTCGGCGAATCGCTCCAGGCCCTCCTGGGCTTCGGGGAACTCGTTCTCGACGAGCGACATGACGCCTTCATAAATCACGTGCGGGTTGGCGCCGGTCCACAGGCTGTAGGCCTGGGCGTCGGCGGGAATCCACGTATGCCAATCGTCGAACGGCCGCTGCTGCATGAGCGATCGGCCAAGCACCTTCTCGCCCGCGTCGTCGGCGATCTTGCCGATGGCGGCCTGGCGATTCTGCCCCTCCTCGGTGTACTCGACCGTGACTTCATAGTCGAGAATGGCGACGTGTTCGACGATCTGATCGAGCACGCGAGCGGCGCGCGTCGCGTGTTCGTCATCCGGTTTCTCGCGGCGGATGAAATCGGCGATGCCGCTGAGGCTATCGAAGAACTGGCGTCCGTCGAAGAACATGATCGCGTCTTCCGCTTCAGGCAGGTTCTTCAAGGCCGCCTTGAGCCGCGGGTCGTCGAATTTCGATTCGCCCGATTCGCCCGACAACTGCTCGAGGCAGCGAGTCGTTAATTCCGGCTGCGTGCAAAACACGACGACGTCGCCCGAGCGGGCCACGGCCGGATTCATCGGGCACTTCTCCGGCAGGTTGAGGGTCGTCAGCTTGAACTGGCCGACCTTTTCGTCTTCGACGCTGATGTTGCCTTTGATCTTGCTTTCGAGCAGCTCGAACACGTTGACGACCGCCTCTTCCAATCCCGCGGCGCCCTCTTCGGGCATGCGCAACAGCACGAGATTATGGTTGAACGGCCCCTCCATCTTTTGTGCAACGACGACTTCTTGCACATCGTCGAGCACGCTGGCGTCGAACGGTTTGACGGCTCGCTTGAACTCGTTCCAGATGCCCTCGACTTCCTGCTTCTTATTCTGGGGGATGCGGCTGCCGATCAGTTCGACGATTCGTTGGCCGATGCGTTCGCTCTTGAACGTTTCCCAGGCTTCACGGGCGTACTGCTCTTGCGACTCCCGTTCGGGGTTGTGCTTGCCGTACACCGCCATGTGGACGTCGGCGGGCACGCCGCGTTTGATATCCAGCTTGGCGTCCGCAATCGCCGAGAGCGGCGCCGCCAGCGCGATTGCGCCGACGAGTAAACGTAAGTGGTTCAGCATGGCACCCTCCTCCTTTAGATGTGTGTGAAAAGACGCTGCGACTGTGCAGCGCCATTATCCCGCGTAGGCGTCGATCGACGCTAGTAGCGCTCGCCAGGCCGGCGTCGCTGGACCACTGAAAATGCAAGACGGCCGACGCCTTGCAAACTGGGCGCCGATTGACGCCTGGGGCTTGTATGCTAAATCGCCCGGCGCGCCGGGATCTTGGAAACCAGACCCATGCGTCTTAAGAAAAGCGGGAAAACCGCCCGTCCGCGGCGAATTCGGGGCGCTACCATTAGGTCATGCTTGTTAACGATGTGCGATATTGGCACACTCGGGCGCTACCCTCTCGAGAACCTAAAAAATGACGACTCGCATGATTTTCGCTCGCCGGGTGTTCCGTATCGCTGGCATCTACGGGCTGGCGGTGTTGCTGCCCCAGTATTTCCTGGAGGAGCGGCTGGGCCGCGACTTTCCGCCCGCGACGAACCACCCGGAGCACTTCTACGGCTTCCTCGGCGTGGCCGTCGCCTGGCAATTGGCGTTTTTGATCATTGCTAGCGACCCGAAGAAATACCGGCTGATGATGATCCCTGGCATCGTCGAGAAGGCGTCGTTCGCGGCCGCTACGTTCGTGCTGTATTGGCAGCACCGGCTGGCGGCGTCGCTGCTGGCGTTCGGGGTGATCGACCTGGCGTGGGCGCTGTTGTTCGCTGCGGCCTTTCAGGTTGCCAAAGGACTGGAATTGTAGGGCCGTCGGCAACGCCGCTTCGGGTCTGCGTGGGCCGGCTCCAAGATCGAAACACCCTGCTACTTGGCGCCAGGGGCGGCCGACGTGGCTAAAATGGCGTCAATCTTGGACAGCTCGTCGTGACTGAACTCTCGCCTGGCGACGCAGGCGAGGTTCTGTTCGAGCTGCTCGACGCTGCTGGCGCCAATCAGAACGGTTGTGATGCGAGGATCGCGCAACACCCAGGCCAGAGCCATTTGGGCAAGCGACTGACCGCGCGCTTGCGCTAGTTCGTTCAAGCGGCGGGCCTTCTCGACCCGCTCGGCGGTCACCTGGTCGGCTCGCAGGAAGCCGTGCGGTTTGCCGGCGCGACTGTCCGCCGGTATTCCGTGGAGGTAACGGTCCGTCAGCAGCCCTTGTGCCAGCGGCGAGAAGGGGATGCAGCCGACGCCTTCCTGGTCGAGGACGTCCAGCAAGCCGTCTTCAATCCACCGCTCGAACATCGAGTACTTCGGCTGGTGGATCAGCAGCGGGCAGCCTAGCTCGCTGAGAATGCGGCAAGCCTCGCGAGTTTGGTCGGCGTCGTAGTTGGAAACGCCGGCGTAGAGCGCTTTGCCCTGCTGTACCGCAGCCGCCACCGCGCCGAGCGTTTCCTCCAGGGGAGTTTCGGGATCAGGCCGGTGCGAGTAGAAGACGTCGACGTAGTCGAGCTTCAGGCGTTTGAGGCTTTGATCAAGACTGCTGAGCAGGTACTTCCGCGAGCCCCAATTGCCGTAAGGCCCCGGCCACATCAGGTAGCCGGCCTTCGTCGAGATCGCCAGCTCGTCGCGGTAGGCGCGCAGATCGTGGCGGAGCATCTTGCCGAAGTTCTCTTCGGCCGATCCGGGCGGCGGACCGTAGTTGTTGGCCAAGTCGAAGTGGGTCACGCCGCGATCGAATGCTCGCAGGACGATGGCGCGGCCGTTTTCGTAAGCGTCCATTCCGCCGAAATTGTGCCACAGCCCCAGGGAGACGGTCGGCAACATCAGGCCGCTGCGCCCGCAGCGATTGTAGTGCATCGAGTCGTAACTATAGGTCGCAGGCTGGTGCATGGGTAGATCGCCGGGAAAATGACAACGCTTGATCGGCGCCTGGGCGTCCGCGCTCGCAGCGGAAAGTCGCCCTGCAATCCAGCGTTGTACGCGGATTGGGCGATTATCGCCGCATCAGCGGCCGTTGAACACTACCGGGGCCAGAATCGCCGTTAGCGCCACGACCACCAGTAGGCCGTAGGTCAACCGCGTAAACCGCTGCTTGTCGAGCCGATGGCCCAATCGCAGACCAACCCAGAGCCCCAAGGCCACGGGCGGCAATGCGACAAGCGCCAGCGCCGCCGGTCGCAGCGCTTCGCCGCCGAATCTGTGGACGAGCATGGCCGCCATCAGCGGAACCAGCGCCGCCGAGCAAAAGAAAATGAATCCTCGGCTCTTGGCCGCGGACCAGTTCAGCGAATTAACGTAGATGACCATCGGCGCCCCGCCGATCGAAGCCAACCCCATCAGGAAGCCTGACGACGTGAAGGCCAGCACGCACCAGGGCCAGGGGATGTGTTCACGCGGCTGGATGCGCAGCCCCCGGAGCAACGCCACAATCGCCAGCAGGGCCACGCCGGTGATTTGCTTGACGAACGTCGGATCCAGTCCCTGGCTGGCGCCGAGAAAGTGCAATCCTAACGGCAAGCCAAGACACCGCAGGAGCACGGGCCCGGCGACCTCCCGCGGCCGGAGATGAGACCAGAGCTGCACTGCCCCGGTGGCGTTCTGGATCCCGGTGAGAATGAAGTTGACGACCGTCGCCTCCAACAGTGAGAATCCGCACAGCACCAACAGCGGAATGCACATCAGCCCCGAAGCAAAGCCGACGGCGCCCTGGACGACTCCGCCGCAGGTCATCACGAGGCTGACGATCGCAATCTGCGCGAGAGTGTATCCGATCACGTCGACGCGCCCCTGCGACCGGCGATCAGTTCCCGCACTTTCTTTTGCAGATCGTCGCTGTTCCAGCCCTCGCGTTCGGCCAAGGCCAGCATCTGCCGTTGCTCAGGGTGCGAGAGCCGAGCCACGGCCGCGTGCGCCGACCACGAAAGCCGCGGCCGGCGGTTCTGCGGAGGCACCCGCCGCGCGACCGAGGCATAGCGACTTACCATTTCGGTCGATAGCGTCTCGCCCCACACGGCAGCGAATTCCTCGCCGAACAGGTCTTCGCCGGCGTTGATCATGTCGCCAATCCACCAGGGACTGGCTCGCTGGCACCACAGCGCGAACTGCAACGGCCCTCTCCACTGGCCGATATCCGGCCGCCCCTGCATCCGAATGGACGCCGGACGGAACTCAAACGGACCCAGATGTATCTGCGGTTCTGCCATGACCGGATCGCTCGACGGTGGAAGCAGGCTGTCGGCGCACGAACAGGTGGTTTTCGCCGTAGATTTTATGAATGGGCAACTGGATAATATATAGCCGACGGCGGGCGCCCCTGCGAAGACGGCTTACCGGCCTCGCCGAGCGGCCCGGCGCCGCGGTGAGCTTTTCCAACGGTTTGGTTCGCGGCGGCCTGGCCTTGCGGCGCGAACCGTCTATTTCGAACTTCGACGGCACGTTCCACTATGGCGCACGGCGCAACCGGTTACAGCATCGGGTATCCGCAAACTCGGCTACGGCGACCTCGGCGGCACGAATGGTCGCGCCGGCTGATGCGCCAAAGCACGCTCTCGGCGGACGATCTCATCTGGCCGCTGTTCATCTGCGATGGGCACGGTCAGCGGGAACCAATACCCTCGATGCCCGGCGTTGAGCGGCTTTCGATCGACCTGGTCGTTGAAGCGGTGGGCGAGGCGGTAGCGCTCGGCATTCCAGCCGTCGCTTTGTTTCCGTCAACCGATCAGCGGCTAAAGTCGCCGGAATGCCTGGAGGCGATCAACCCGGAGAACCTCGTGTGCCGGGCGGTCCGCGCGGTCAAGGCGGCTCACGGCCATCGGATCGGCGTTATTTGCGATGTGGCGCTGGACCCGTATTCCAGCCATGGGCAAGACGGGCTGGTGCGCGACGGCTACGTGGTCAACGACGAAACCGTGGAAATGCTCTGCCGCCAGGCCGTCGTGCAGGCCGAAGCCGGGTGCGACGTCATCGCTCCCAGCGACATGATGGATGGTCGCGTGGGGGCCGTGCGGCGAGCGCTCGACGCCGAAGGATTCGAGCACGTGCAAGTTCTCGCCTATGCGGCGAAGTACGCGTCGGCGTTTTACGGCCCGTTCCGCGACGCGGTGGGTTCGGCCGCCAACCTGGGCGGCGGCGACAAGCGGACCTACCAAATGGACCCCGCCAATAGCGATGAAGCGCTCCGCGAGGTCGCGCTCGACCTGGCCGAGGGGGCCGACGCCGTCATGGTGAAGCCGGGGATGCCGTATCTGGACATCGTGCGACGGGTGAAGGACGCCTTTGGAGCACCGACGTTCGTCTACCAGGTGAGCGGCGAGTACGCCATGCTCGCGGCAGCGGCGGCCAACGGCTGGATTGACCGCGACAAGGCCATGGTGGAGAGCCTCGTCGCCTTCAAGCGCGCCGGCGCGGATGGCGTTTTAACGTACTTCGCTCGCGACGCAGCGCGGCTGCTCCAACATGCGTGATGCATTCGGGGTCTGTTCGTGACGGTACGATCGGCCGGGGCGAATCGGTTTGGCTGCGGGCGTAGCGTGGACCTCATGCTCCGCGTGAGGCATCATCTCGCAGAGCGAGCTGGCTGCTTTGGCATGCTTCGCAAAGGCTGTGCCGCGGCTACCACGAAAACAAATGCGCGAACTCATCCCAGAAGACGAGATGAAGGAGCGTCAACAGCCACAGCGTTAACAGCGAGCTCCACCTCCGCTGGCTCTTTCGCATCGCCAGCGTCGTGATCCCCGCAATCATCAACCACGCCACTGTGATCCGCACGGCAGGGCGCAGGCCGAGGAAGGCTCCGACGATCGCGCCCGCCGCCAGCGCGTTGAATCCCCGCGCAAAGGCATCCCCCTGGCCGCGGAACCAACGTACGCCGGCCCAGACGATCCAGGGGCTGGCGGCCCAGGCCGCGCCGAACAGCGCGTCGAGGGGGGCCTTCCACTGTTTCACGCGGATATTGCGGGTCCGCTCCGGATGGCAGTAGGGCCAGGCCAGCGTGCAGACGGCAACGGCGACGGTGGCCAAGGCGATGATGCTCCACGGCACGCGCTGGCGATCCTGATCGATCAGCGCCAGCGTCATTAGGATCGACAGCAGCAGACCGTGGTACGCATAGAGTTGGATGAGCGCCCAGTCGGGGTTCCAAACGGTTTCCCAGGCGCCGCTGCGTTGGGTGAGCTGACCGGGTAGGTTCCCCGCGCCGGTGAAGACCTCGGCGTAGGCGAGCACGAAAAACGCCGCGCCCATCGCCGCCTCGACGATCGCGTACCGAGGCGATATCCGCTCGCCGCAGTCGCGGCACTTGCCGCGAAGGATCAGCCAGCCCAGCACCGGGATGTTGTCCCGGGCTCGGATGTCATGGCCGCACCGTGGGCAGTGAGACGGCTTCCAGACGACTGACATTCCTCGCGGCATGCGATAAGCGACCACGTTGAGGAAGCTGCCGATGCACGCCCCGATGAACCCGAGCCACAGCGCAGTCGCCAGATCGAGCACACGTGCGAACGACTCGGGCACGGCTTCGGGCGGCATGGCTGGGCGTTTGCGAGCGGGCGACGGGGGGTTTAAGATCAGGGCCGACAACGACCGGCGGCTTGGCGATCGCCGGATTGGGCGCACCACTTACCGTGAGGATCAGTCGACTATGCTTCAGGCACTTGCTCGCCGCCGCTACGGCATTGTTGTACCAGCGCTGGCCGGATTGGCTATCGCGCTTTTGATATCCAGCATCTCGACGGCCCAGGAGGCCCCGACCGAGCGGCGGGGTCGGCGCGGCTTGGAGGAGGGTTTCACACGCCTGATTCAGAACGGCGAGAAGACCGGCTGGGTCGGCTACGGCTCCGACACGTGGCCGGCAGGCTGGGAAGTCGACGGCAGCACGCTGCACCGTGCGGGCGGCGGGGGCGACATTATGACTGAGAAGGAGTATGGCGACTTCGACCTCCGCTTTGGGTGGAAGGTCTCCGAAGGAGGCAATAGCGGCGTGATGTACCGCGTCAGCCAGGAGCAGGCGCCGGCGTACTTTACCGGTCCGGAGTACCAGGTGCTCGACAACGCCCAACATCCCGACGGGAAGAACCCGGTGACCAGCGCCGGCTCGTTGTACGGTCTGTACGCGCCCAGCGAGGACGTCGCCAAGCCGGCTGGCCAGTGGAATCGCGGCCGGATTGTGCTTCGCGGCGACCGGGTGCAGCATTTCCTCAACGGGAAGAAAGTGGTCGATGCGCAAATCGGCGGCGAGGAGTGGAACAAGCTCGTCGGCGCCAGCAAGTTCGCCGCCTGGCCGAAATTCGGCAAGAACGCCCGCGGCCACATCGTGCTGCAGGACCATGGCGACAAAGTATGGTATCGGAACATCCGGATCAAGGAGTTGGGGCCGGAGAACGGTGAGCAGTGATCGGTGAAGCGTGATCGGCGATCGGTGAGGCCGGTGCGCCGAGCCCCGCCGGCGAGCCGCCAGTTCCCGTTTTCGAACGTTATGCGGCGGTCCTGGACGCGCTCGTCCACTTGCACGCCCAGGAGTTGCCGCCGAGCCTTCCGGTCGTACCCGGGATCGAGCATGCGCTTCCACCCTACGATATCGAGACGCTGATGATCGAGGCCGAGTTGCTGCCTGACTGGTATTTGCCGTTCCAAGGCATTGCGCTCGCATCCCATGCGCACGAGGAATTCGTCGCCCGCTGGCGCTCGGCGCTGGCCCCCGCGATCGAAGCGCCGCGCACCTGGACGCTGCGCGATGTGCATTCGCCCAACCTCCTGTGGCTCG
>QEVI01000168.1 GCA_003576855.1 Planctomycetota bacterium | reverse complement strand
CGGCTATCGCGAGTTCGACACCATCGAACTGGCCTTATATCACCAACTTGGACATCTGCCCCAACCAGAATTCACCCACGAATTCTGCTGAGAAGGCTACAATTACAGTAGAGGCCGCGTATTCGAAACACCGACGCTGTGATGTGCTTCCGCTTCGGCCCGACGTGGCCGACGTCCTCCGGAAGTACCTCGGCGGATGCGGTCGCGCCCGCAATGAATTGCTGTGGCCGGGCAGTTGGTCGCGTAAGGGGTCCGCGAAGATGATACGGAAGGATCTGGAAGCAGCCGAGATCGCCTACGAGGACGAGGCGAAGCGCGTGTTCGACTTCCACTCCCTGCGGCACCAGTTCATTTCGACGCTCGCCCGCGGCGGCGCCCATCCAAAGGAAGCGCAGGCACTCGCCCGGCATTCGACGATCACCTTGACGATGGATCGCTACACGCACCTAGCGGTCGTCGACCTGACATCCGCGTTGGACCGTCTGCCCGCTATTCCCACCAGCGCGCCGGACACCGAAGCGACGGAACAGCGCGCAACCGGCACAGACGGACGGGTCGAGCGTCAGAAAAAGGTGCCGCCCGTGGTGCCGAGGGGTGCCGAAAACGGCGCCAAACGCCTCGCATCGGCCACGTTGAAGTTCGCGCCAAGTTGCACCGACGACGCGCGCAAGCGAACGAAAATCGATCGCGAACCAAACGCAAAAAGCCCCGACAAAAACGGGGCTTCTCGCGCGAGTTCGCATTCGTCCGCATCAAACGGACGCGAGCGGAGGGCATGGGATTCGAACCCACAACCCCTTTCGGGGCACCTGATTTCGAGTCAGGCCGCTGGCCAATTCGCTTACCCTCCCGGTTCGTCACAGAAAAAGTTTAGCCCGCCCGCGGGCGATCGGCAATGACGCGCCTCGACCAAGCCGGGGAACCGGCGGGGCGATATTCGCCCGTCACCGCCGGCAATTGCCGCGGCAGGGGTCGCTAGCGGCGAGGGAAATCCGCGTACCCTGGGCGGCGTCGCGGATGATGCGGCGATCCAAGCGCCGAGGACCGGCTTGCGCTAGCCTTTGGCCGCCGTTCGCAGAAAGTCGTGGAAATGCTGCAGGCCCTGTTCCATGGGTTCCTGGTAGGGTCCTTGCCATTCGATTCCCTGCTTCCATAGCGACCGCCGCCCCTGGTGCAGGCGCACCGAGGCGTCGTGGTCCTCGGAGGTGACTTCATCGAGCACCGCATGGCACGCGGCGACGAAGTCGGGCCGCGATTCCCGAATGTCGCTCCGGACGTAGTACTGCGACGTGAGCTGCGTTCGCTCCGGCGAAAGGGGCGTGTACCGGGTGACGACGTTGAAATACGGATACCACTCGATCAGGGTGCTAGGAAAGTAGGAAAGCCAAATGGCGCCGTAGGCCGGCGCTTCGCCGCCCGTCACTTCCAGCAAGAGTCGCTGGTACTCGGCGAATCGGGGAGAACCGGGCGATCCCAGCGGCCACTTGGCGCTCACCATCTCCGCAAAAAAACGCTCGCCGCAGCAGACGCGCTGCGGAGCCCGCAGCTCGTCCTGGTTGACGAAGGTGCGAAAACCCGGGTGAACGGCCGACACGTGATAATCTTCGAGGTACACCTCCATGAACGATTTCCAATTAAGGTCGTGCTCCTCCTGGTCGATGCGATCGAGGACGTAGCCGTCGGCCGCGAGCTCAGGCCAATCGTCCAGCGCGGCCAGGGCGACGGCCGGATCGCCGTCGCCCATGAACAGCAGGCCGCGCCACTCGCGGAGCGGCGACGTCGGCAAATGGAGGCACGGGTTCTCCAGGAAATGCGGGGCGGCGCACTGTCGGCCATCGAGCCCGTAGGCCCAGTTGTGGATGGGGCAGACGATCCGCTTGGCATTGCCGCGGCCGTGGAGCATGAGGGCCTGTCGATGTCGGCAGACGTTGGAAACAAGCTGTGCCTCGCCGCGATGCCGGACGAGCAATTGGCCGGCATGAGCGCCTTCGAGCGCTACATAGTCCCCTTCGCGCGGGACCATTTGGGATCGGCCGACGAATTGCGGGCTGCCGTCGAACAGCACGCGGCGCTCGAGCTCGAAGATCGCCGGGTCCAAATACCACGACGGCGGCAAGCCCAGCACGGCAGTACCGTTGGAGCTATGCGGCAGTGTGGGCGTGTTGATCGACATGGACAGCGAGGTTTAGGTTATGCGATGCGAGGCTGGAGGCTGGAGGGTTGACGGAGCCAGCTCGAACTGACTTGCCCCGATCACTGTTCACCGCAAACCACCCGTATCGTACCAAGCGCCGGATCGCTAGCGTAGCAGTGGGCGCCGCCGGCCAGCAACTCGCGGCAGACTTCGACGATCTCCGGCGTCACGATCTCGCCTGGCATCAGCAGCGGGATGCCCGGCGGATAGAACATGATGCTCTCGGCGGCGACGCGGCCGATCGACTCGGCGAGCGGCACGACCTGTTTCGGCCCGAGGGCGGCGTCCCGCGGCGTCATCGCCAGCGGCGGTATCGCCGGCTGCAAGAGGTTCGAGGCCTCGGCGATTGTGGACTTCACGGGCGGCTGGGGATGGTCGCTAATCTCACGCAGACCAGCGAGCAGCCGCTGGATCGCCGCGGCGTCCTCGCGCGGGCTGGTCACCAGGACGATGTTGAACCAGTCGGAGAGCTCGTCCTCGGTTTTGTACTTGGTGCGCAGCAGCAGCTCGGCGTCGTAACCGGTCCATCCCGCGGCGGCGACGTTGATCACCAGCCGCAGCGGGTCCTGCCGATGGCCGGCGAGCCGCGGATCGTCGGCGACGCTAAGGACCTTCAGGTCCGGCAGGGCGTTGATTTCGCTGGCCAGCCGCTGCGCCGCCTCGACGGCCCCGGCAAAAAGATCGCGACCTTTTTGTGCCAGGAAGCGGCGGCTGGCGTCGAGCGACGCGAGCTGTAGGTAGTTCGGACTGGTCGTCTGCAGCAGGTTGAACGCATCGCGGAACTGTGCCGGGCTGATCGGCGAGTTGCGGCCCACGTGCACCTGTGCCGTGCCCACGAGCGAGCACAGCGTCTTGTGGGCGCTTTGGGCCACCAGGTCGGCGCCTTCGTCCAGCGCCGGCCGCGGAGCGCCTTCCGGCAGAAAGCGGAAGTGGGGGCCGTGAGCTTCGTCCACCAGCAGCGGCACGCCATGCCGCCGGCACGCCGCGGAGACTGCCGCCAAGTCGCGGGCCAGGCCGTAGTAGGTCGGCCGCGTAACGAGTACGGCGCTGGCTGGCTGGCGATCGAGCTCGGCGACGATGGTCTCGCCGCTGACGCCCAGGGCGCCGCACTCCGGCAGCACTTGCGGTTCGATAAATCGCGGCCGGGCGCCGGACAGCACCAGCGCCGCCGCCACCGAGCGATGGACGTTGCGCGGCAGCAGGATCGTGCCGCCGGGCGGAACGGCGGCCAGGATCATGGCCGCGATGCCCGTCGTGGCGCCGCCGCCGAGATAGAACGTGGCCGCGGCGCCAAACAGCTCAGCCGCAAGCTCCTGAGCCTGCTGCACGCAGTGCGTGGGATGCAGGAGGTTGTCAGTCGCCGTCATCGCCGGGAGGTCGTAGTCGAACGCGGTTTGACCGAACAGTTCCACCAGTTCCGGCGGCGCAAACCGCCCCGCTTTGTGCCCAGGCGTGTGAAAGGCGTACGTGCCGCCGGCGATGTAATCGCGCAGCGTCTCGAGGATCGGTGCACGATCCTGAGCGAGACCGGCGGCGGGTTTGAGATGCTGATTCAAGTCGCTATGCGACGGAGCGCTGATCGGGTTGGCTGAAGCAGCGATGGTCTACAGGGTGTGCGGCTAATAGCCGCGGAGCAACGCTCCGCCGGTGCGGCGCGTCGGGGGCGTCGCTACCGCTCCGGCGGCTCGTTGAGCCGCGGCTGAGGGTAGGGTCGATTGATGTGCGAAAAACGAATGGCTGGGGGGCGTTGGCGCCGGCCCCAGCCATTTCGATCGTACTCCAAGGCTCGCCGGGACCGAGACGGCCCGGCTCGCTGCCGTGCTTAGGCCTTCGAGCCGCTGGCGACGTGGCCGTTCGTGTGGCCGTTGGCGTGGCCGTTGGCCTTGCCATTGGCCTTGGCCTTGCCGTTGCCATTGGTCGAGAGCGTGACCTTGCCGTTCGCGGCGGCCTTCGCGGCCTTGGCCGTCGAGAACCGCTCGATGCGGATCGGGGCCATCGGACGCACGAGCGTCGAGGTCGAGACCCCGCTGCGCATGGCCGCCAGCATGCCGGCCGCCTCGTAGTAGTTCTCGACGAACTTGAGCTGACCGGCCCTAAACGGCAGTTCGGCGAGGTCGTTCCGCATCAGGTTCGTATTGTTGCGGACGGCGATCACCGGGATGCCCTGCTCCACGGCGGCGAGCGTCGGCAAGCCCACGCAGCCGTCGGGAATTACCAGGGCCGAGACGTCTTCAGCCGTGAGCATCGACGGATCGTACGAACCGTCGACGCCGGTTACCACGCGCGGCGCCCGGTTGAGGCCCTTTAGCACGCAGAACAGGTACGTGCTGCTGATGACCTCGGCGGCCTTGCGCGGCTCGACGATCCCCCACCGCTCGGTGCGGATGGCTTCGCTCGACATGGTCGGCGCGTGGGCCGTCGGCACGTCGAGCACCGTGCTGGTGGTGTGGGTGAGCACCGCCTCGACGCCGCCCCAGGGGTTCGGGCCCCCTTCGCCGAAGTACGCCCGGTGCAGCTCGACCGTGTCGATGTGCGGCGTAATCCGCGTGGCCAGGGCCACGGCGTCGTACGAGCCGCGCTTCGACTCGAGCATCTCCAGGAGGGCCTGCAGGCCGTTGATCGCGCCGGTCACCCGGCCCGAGTCGGCCACGCCGGTGCGCATCTCCAGGCCTTCTTCCAGCACGACTACGTCCTGGATGTCCATGCCCAAGGTGGCGCGAGCGCCCTCGGCGCAGTTGATGGTGTTATCGACCACGTGCGGCGCGTCGGGCCGCTCCTCGGTCACCAGCAGCACGCGGTTCTGCCGCACTTTCTGCAGGCCGATCGTGCCCATCATCAGTCGGCAAATCAGCGAGCCTTCAGCGTACAGGCAGTTCTCGGCCTGCTCGTTGATATCCGACGCGTTGACCACGTTCGGGTGGACGATCAGGTGATCGACCTGCGAGGCGAGCAGCCGGGCGGCCGGCGTGGCGTCGCCGGCGTGGCCGCCGATGGCGCAGTCGACGCCCGTGGGAATCAACATCACAGCGTTGAACGAGCTGGTCCGCTCGCTGCGGCGCTGACGGTAGTCGAACACCGACGAAGGGAGCGTGGCCTTGGGACTCGCCAGGCCGCCGATGGCTTCCATCTCGCAGACATGGCCGAGGCGGTTCTTGCCGACCATCGCCACGCGAATCGGCGCGGCCTTCTTGCCGCACGCCTCGACGACGGCTTTCTGCAGGCCAGCGAGCGGGGAGCCGTTCTTAAGCCAGCCGGGGACAATGACTTCAGATTCAAAAACTTTCATCGTAGAGAGCCTCCTGCGGCAGTCGCCCAATCGGTGCGACAACTTGTTCAAAGGTGCGGCCACCAGCCACCTTTGCCCATGCGGCCCGCCTTGCATGGCGAGCGCGGTACGCGGCACACGGCGTCGCGGAAAGAAACGCGGTTTGCCCGGTAAGCGCCGGGCAGTTGGGCTTCGGGATCGTCCCGAGTGTGGCTCGGCGCTGGTCTACACAGCCAGACGCCGACAGTTGCTAAAGAACGGGCCGCCGCCGTACAGAGGCGGACAACCTACGACGCGGAAGCGGGACGGCCGACCATGCGGTCGCAAGGGCCCCGCGATGAGCGACTCAACGACGTAAACGCCCCCGCCAGCTAAGAGAGCTGAGGGCGATCCGCAGACGAAGGGCAGCCTGATCAATCCAAGCGCGCACCGGTCGAAGGGGCCGAAGGGAGCGGCGAGTAGCTTCGAACGAAACTGGGGAGATGGAAGCTGCTGTCAACGCCGCGAAGGCCTTTCGGGGACTGTGGGTGCTTATTCGCTCGTTCGCGAGTCAGGAACCGCCTTGCTGTAGAGGGAAGGTAGCAGTGCTGTCACTTCTGGAATCAATGTTTGGCAAAGTATCGACTTTCGACAAGACCTGCAATTGCAGATTTGCAAAATTTTTGCCGTCGCGCCGCGCGAACGTGACGGCTGCGGCACGGTTCGCACCCCCCGGCTCAGCCTCGCGGCTCCGTCGATCGCGACGCTGCACGTCACGGGCGGCGGCCCGCTACAGGCTCGCCAGGATCTCCTTCAGCCGCGCCCACGCCTCCTGATGGGCCTTGCGGTCGGCGTCGTTGGCGGTCGGCTGTTCGCCGGCCCGGAGGAAGCCGTGCCCCGCGCCGTCGTAGACTACGAAATCGAACGTCTTGCTGTGGTCTTTCATCCAATCGGCGACTTCGAGCAACTGCCCGGTGATCCGCTGGTCGTTCTCGCCATAGAAGCCGAAGACCGGCGCCTGGATCTTGTCGATAGCATCGTCGTCGGCCGGCGCACTGCCGTAGAAGACGATCGCGGCCGTCAGTTGGGGGTTGTGGATCGCGTAGGCGAACGACTTGCCGCCGCCCCAGCAGAAGCCGACAGTGGCCACCTTGCCGTTGGCGGCGTCCATCTGCTTGGCATGGGCGTACACGGCGTCGAGATCCTCATTGACCTGCTCAGGCTTCAGGCCGTAGATGGCCTTCGTGGCCGCGTCGCGCGAGGGGTAGGACTCCGTGCCTCCGCCCTGAGGGCCCGTGCCGCTTAGCAAGTCCGGCGCGATGGCCAGGAAGCCCTCTTCCGCCAGCCGGTCGGCGACGCTCCGCTCCCAATCGGTGAGGCCCTTATTCTCGTGGATGACGATCACGGCCGTCGCCTTGTCGCTTACTTCGGGAAAAACGACGAAGCACTTTACCTGGCGGCCGTCGCCGCTGGCGACTTCCATCCACTCGTGGTGCCGCCGCGAAGTTTCGAGCCGCTCCTTCACCGGGTCGGCCGCCCGGGCCGCCAGTGAATCGAGCGCAAAGGTCAGCGCAAGCGCAAGCAGTACGGAGGGGCGGGGCCGGAGCATGGGTCGATCTCCCCAATAGTTACGAGGAATGGACGCCGCGGACGAGAAACGGCAATGCGGCGGGAGCCCATGATAGCGGATCGGGCGGGCAAACGCACCCGCCTAGCGCCGCCGGCGCAAGCGCGATAGCAGTCCGCCGGCGCAGGCCGCCACGACGGCCGAGGCGAGCGCCGCCGGTTCCGGCACAGCCGCGATGCTCGGCGCCCCGAGGTCCTGGCCGCGAGTCCGCTGCCACACCAAAAAGTCGGCGCCGTCGACGATGCCGTTGCCGCTGCCGTCGGCTTCCGCCTTGACGGTCGAGCCCATGTCGGCTTTCAGCACGGCGAGGTCGGCGCCATCGACTTTGCCGTCGAGATTGTAGTCGCCGGCCGGGACGTTGAGCACCGAGACGTTCATGCGCACCACGTTGTCGCCGCCCACGGGCTTGAAGCTTTGAAAATCGGCGTTGGTGTAGTTGCGCATCGGCCCTTCATTCCAGGGGCTGTTGAAGGGGTACCGGGGCAGGGCGGCGATGGCGTCGGCGACCGACATCCCGCCACCGACGACCCGCCCGAAGACGGTGAACCCGCCATTCTGGTTATCGAGGTTTGCCGAGTTATTGGCGAGATTGAAAAACCACTCGCGGGTCGCGCTGTTGGGGTCGCCGCCCAGTTTCGCGAACGCGATCGTGCCGCGGAGGTTCGAGATGCCCGGCTCGTTCTGGACCGCCGGCTGCTGCGGCACTTCGGGGAACTGGTTCGGCTCGATCTTCGTCGTGCCGTCGTAACGATACCGCCCGCCCTGGATCACAAACCCCGGCACGGAGCGGTGAATCATGACGTTCTGGTAGTCGTTGCGATTGACGTAGCCGAGAAAGTTGGCCGCGCTCAGCGGCTTGGCCTGGTCGAAGATGCGGACGTCGATGTTACCCAGCACGGTGGCGAACCGCACGATCGTGGCGTGGGCCGGGCGGCCGGCGACCAGCAGGCATCCACCTACCGCCGCGAGAACGGCTAAAACGCGAAAACGACGCGAGCGCAAACCCATTGTCAGCAAGCCTTCAAGCGAAACGACGCCTCGGCGAACATGCGTTTCGCTGGGCGTCCGAAGTCGTCTGTTCCAGAAAGAGCGCGGCCTAAAGCCGCCCCGTTTAGCGTAGTCGGCCTGTGCGCGGCTGTCCACGATCGGCCCGCCGCCCCTGCCGCCAAACGGCATATCTGATAGAATCGGCCGCCTCGGCCGTCGCTGGACACTTCTGGCGCTGCGGCCGGCGGCGGGATTGTAGCGTGTGGGACGGGCAGGTCGCTTGGGGGGCGCGTTGCTTGCCGCTCCGGCGGCTCGTTGAGCCGCGGCTGATCGCCCTTGAGCTGCGGCTGATCGCCCTTGAGCTTCGGCTGATCGCCGGTGAGCCGCGGCTTGCGGGCCGTGGCGGCTTCTTCTTTTACCTTACTTCTTCACTGCTTCCAGAACTTTTTCGGGGTGGCGCCATGGCTGCTTTTCCAGAGATCACGCGCATCGGTTTTGAGGGCCCTCAGAGTAAAAACCCGCTGGCGTTTCGCTACTACAACGCGGATGAGCTAGTCGAAGGCCGCACCATGCGCGACCATTTGCGGTTCAGCGTCGTGTATTGGCATACGTTCCGGGGCACAGGGAGCGACCCGTTCGGCCCCGGCACGGCGCAGCGTCCGTGGGAGGACGGCTCCGACTCGGTGGAGAACGCCCAGAACCGCGCTCGCGTGGCCTTCGAATTCATCGAGAAGTTGGGGGCGCCGTTCTACGCGTTCCACGATCGCGACGTCGCGCCGGAAGGGGCCAACCTCGCCGAGACGAACCGAAATCTCGACGCGGTCGTCAAGGTGCTGAAAGAAGAGCAGCAGCGCACCGGGATCAAGCTGTTGTGGGGCACCGCCAACCTGTTCAGCAACCCGCGCTATATGCACGGCGCGGCGACTAGCCCGAACGCCGAGGCGTTCGCCTTCGCCGCGGCGCAAGTCAAAAAGGCGCTGGAGACGACCAAGGAACTGGACGGCGCCGGCTACGTTTTTTGGGGCGGCCGGGAGGGATACCAGAATCTCTGGAACACCGACATGAAACGGGAACTCGACCACCTGGCGAAGTTCCTGCACATGGCCGTCGATTATGCCAAGGAAATCGGCTTCGCCGGGCAGTTCTACATCGAGCCCAAGCCCAAGGAGCCGACCAAGCACCAGTACGACAGCGACGCCGCGGCCTGTCTCAATTTCCTGCGGGAGTACGACCTGCTTCCGCACCTGAAGCTCAACCTGGAAACCAACCATGCGACGCTGGCCGGCCATACGATGCAGCACGAGCTCGAAGTGGCCGGCGCCGCCGGAGCGCTGGGGTCGATCGATGCCAACACCGGCGACATGCTCCTGGGATGGGACACCGACCAGTTCCCGACCGACGTCTACCTCACAACGCAGTGCATGCTCTCGGTGCTGAAGTACGGCGGATTCACCAGCGGCGGCGTGAATTTCGACGCCAAGGTCCGCCGCGAGAGCTTCGAGCCGATCGACTTGTTCTACGCCCACATCGGCGGGATGGACGCCTTCGCCCGCGGGCTGAAGATCGCCGCCGCGATACGGGCCGACGGCCGGCTCGAAGAGTTCCGCCGCAGCCGCTACGCCAGTTGGGACGGCGGCCTCGGCGCCGAAATCGAGGCCGGCAAGCACGATTTCAAGTCGCTCGAACAGGCGATGCTCCGCAAGGGCGACGCCGCCCCCAACCAGAGCGGCCGCCAAGAAATGCTCGAAAACCTGATCAACACGTACCTGTGAGCGCGGTGGCTGGATGCTGGATACTGGATGCTGGATGCTGGATACTAGGCCGCCTCTTGGGCATCCAGCTTCCAACACCGGCGTTGCTCCTTGCTCGACTGGCTCGTCATCACCGCCGATCGGACTGGCGTCGGGCGCGGCGTGCGGGGCTACACCCTGGCCTGGTTTCTCCAAACCTACTTCGGCCGCCGAGCGGTCGCCCATTGCACTCCGGACCAGTGGCGCGCATCGCGGCCGCGGGCCGACACGCTGTTTGTTGGTTTGCCCTCTTCGCTGACGGCCGACGACATCGAGCGCCTGGCCTCCTCTGGACGCTGCCGCCGCGTGGTGGCGTTCGATTATCTTGATCAGCAGCCGTTGCAATGGTCCGCCGACCAGGAAGCGGCCTTGCGGCGGTTGACCGATCAGTACCTCAAGCCCTGGTATGAAGCGGCGTGGGATTACGATTTGCGGATGGGACTGCTCCCCATCCGCACGTCGCGGCGACTTACGGCGGCGATCCTGGCCAGCCGATGCGCCCCCAGGATTCGCCGACGCCCCGAGCCGCTGTACGACGTCGCCTTTCTGGGGCAGCCCAATACGACCAGCGTCTGGAAAGCCGGCCAAATCGTCAGCATCGATCAACGCTTCAATTGGCTCCGCGAAATCCGCAGCGAGGCGCCGCAGCTAAAGTTCTGGGGCGGCCTGATGGGCGGCAGCGACGAAACTACGGCCCGCCTTCGCCAGCTACACGGCGACGTCTCGCACCTTTATCATCCCACCGGCAAGGTGAACTTCTGGACCTACTTTCGCGCCTTGCGGCGAAGCCGCGTGCTGCTGGCCCCCGGCGGCAACGCCCCCTGGTCGTATCGGCATTACGAAGGGCTGTACGCCGGCGGCGTCGTCGTGACGATCGACTACCGCCGCCGCGATATGCTCGTGCCCTTGCCCTGCGAAAACATGGTGCACGTGCCGGACGACGCCCCGGTGCTCCCCGCCGTATGGCAGGCGCTGGCCATGAGCCGCCAGCGGCCATCGCTGGGCGAGGAGAACTTCGCGTGGCTGCAGCGCTACCTCCGGTTCGGCGCCTATTCGCGACGTCGGCCGGCGCTCATGGAACGGTTCTTAGCGCAGCTTGAGTGAGGCGCTGCAACGCCGCTGCCCGGTTCGCTAGCAAGCGACCAGGGTCCTCCGGCGCCTCGACGGGCCGCACGCTGCGGAGTCGCCCCGTGGGCTGCGGCAAGTTGAGAGCCACGGGGGCCGGCGATTGCTTCACGGCAACGTTCCCCGCCTTGTCGCGGACTTCTAGTCGCAGGAAGAGCCGTTCGGGCGGTTGTTGCGGCAAGCGCCACGCGTACTGGCCGTTGTTTTCCAAATCGGTGGCGATCGTCGTCCAAGGCCCTTGGGGTTCGAGGCTGAAAAACAGCGCGGCGGGTCGCGCGTCGAGGTTCTCGTCGCTGGCCGTCCAGCGAATGATCAGGTGGTCGGCGAGGTTGCCCTGGCCTAGCTCGGCGGCTTGTAGTTCCGCCTGTGGTTCTTGCAGGTCGACGCCGATCGAGAGCTCGGGGCGCTCGCCCGCCGTCGGGTTGGGCGGCGGGGCCCCATTGGCGGCGGTGACGACCAGGCGGAACCCATACACGCCCGCCGCCGGCGCCGTGATCCGCATGGGAGTTCGGTTGTCAGGATCAGCGCCCATGTTGACCCATGTCTGGCCGGCGTCGCGAGTGGCCCACAGTTCAACCTTGGCTACGCCCCACGGTCCGACGGTTTCCAATTCGTAATCGACGTCGAACGTCAGCGCATTGACCCACCGCGGTTCCGCGGCCGCCGTCGCCGGCGGGAGTTCGCTGGGCGCTGTCCAGGGGCTCGTCGGAATGCCGCCCGGCGCGGGCAACGGCTTCAAGGTGGAAAGCGGGGACGGATCGCCGAAAAGCGGCGGCGGGGCGAACGGATTGCCTGGCGGCGGAGCGGCCGATGCGCCGCTCGACGGCCGCGGCTCCGAGCCGAATACCGGCGAGGACGACGCCGGCGGGGCGGACGGGGCGGCTTGCGGCCCGGAGTCGCCCACCAGTTGCGCCGGAGTCCGCGGCGCCGACCACGACGGCGGCGCAAGCGGCGCCGTGCCCGCCGCTGACACCTGTGGAAACGTGGTCGCCGCAGCGGACATGAACGGCGGCGACGGGCTTGTCGAATAAGGGTTCTGCGACGGCGGCGATTGGGCCCAGGGCGTCACGCCGGTTGCGGCAGCGGCGTTGCTCGCCGCCGGCTGGCCGGGGCCTTGCCCGAGCCCGGATGCCGGCGGCGCGGTTGCCGCGGGACCTGGCGGCGCCGTGGAAGACGCCGTGGGGCTGTCCGCCGACGGCCAAACCAGCGCCGGACCCGCTGCCGCCGAGGGGGGCGCCAGCAGCCCGCCCGCCGGCGATCCAAGGGCCGGACCGGCCGCGCCGAGCAGCGGCCCGACCAGTGACGCGTCGGCCGCGGCGGTTCCTTGGTTGCCTGCCCGGTCCTCGATGGTTGCGCGAAATTGAATGCGGCTCGCCGTGCTGGGCGGTTTCCAGGCCGCTTGGCCCACGAGCCGATCGGGCTGAGCGATGTCCGGCGGGCCGCTGCCAAGGGGTTGCCAGGGCCCCCCGTCGACCTGCGCCATTAGCCTGAGCGTTTCGCCGCGCAAGGCTACATCCCGCACCTCGTAGCGGAGGATGAGGCGGCCTGCCGGATCGCGCGACGCCTCGAGCGTGATGGCCGGCGGGGAGGTGTCCACAACGACGCGCAACTGGGGTTCGGCGACAACTTCCGGCGTCAGTTTGCCTTGTCGGTCGCGGGTCTGGAGGGCGAAGGCGTATTCGCCTTCGGCCGGGGCATGGTAGCTGAATCCTCGGACCTGCGGTTCGGCTTCCTGGAGCACGGTCCACGGGCCGCCGCCATCGCGGTTGACCAGCAGTTGGACTTTGTGGGCGGCAGCGTTGAGGCGGCCTTGTTCGGCCGCCTGGTAGGGGATGAAGAACACCCGCTGCCGCCAGTACACCGGCTCGACCGCGACGGCCGGAATCGCGGCGATTGTCACGAGCCCGGCGGCAATCAGGGCGGTCGCGATGGGCGCCGGGTGCGGAAAGACCCGGCTCGCTGAGGGGTGCATAGCGCTTGGTCGCAGGCGGGTCGGCGGAAGGTGGGGCGCGCTGCCCCAATGGGCGCATATCGACCCTGCCGGCGGCGGGGCTTAAAGCCGCGGCCGACCCGCGGAAGAATCGTAACTCCTTGGCATTCTTCACTAGCAGGCCACGCACGGGGAGCGCTGCCGCTTGCCGTGGCGAGCCGCTCCCGCCTGGCGGCCGGCGGCCCTACTGTGGACTCATGCCAGCGGCGCCGCCATAATAGACCAACAAGGCGCGGGGCAAGAATCGACCTGCAGGGGCTGCTCGACACGGCAGAAGATCATGCCCGGCGCGTATGAAGGCTTGATGCAAGCCGCCTTGTTGCTGGCCGCGATTTTTGCGTTGACCGCGGTCGCGATTGCCGTGGCGCGAAGGTATCGCGGTCGCGCCGGAGACGACGATCTGGGCCCGCGCCAATTGCTGGCAAACTTCCGCGAACTCTACGACCGAGGTGGCCTCAGCGACGAAGAATTCCGAACAATAAAGTCGAAGCTAGCAACCGAGCTGAAAGCGGAGTTAAACGATAACAGCGGCGCGGGTTAGGCCCGAAACTAGCGGTACGCCAGTAGCACGGGCTGTTGCGGTTATTCGGCGGCTGAAGTTCGGTTGAATGCAAGCCTCGCGGACGGTCGATGAACGACTCCCGCCGAGGCTACGTACAACAAACGCATGTAGGGCTCGAGCCAGTGCGGCCAAGGACGACCCGCGAGGCATGGTCTGACGGAGCGGAAAGGCTGCCGAGGTCCCCACAGAACTTTTCTGCACGGATCTCATCCCGCGGCGCTCTGCTACCGCCGGACCTACCGATCGAGCGACAACTTCGGACGAATTGCCTCTGTGCGAGGGACGGCGATGCCCCTCGTGCGGCGCACACTGGAGACAAGGAGACTTGCATGCCCTCTAGCAGGGACCTCACCGGAGGACGACGGACCGGCGCCTCGAAAAAGAACGCCTTCTGTTCGTTCTGCCGCAAGAGCTATCGCGACGTCGGCCCGCTGGTCGAAGGACCGGGCGACGTGTACATCTGCGGCGAGTGCATCGAGCTGTGCCAGTCGATCCTCGACCAGGAACGCAAGCGCCGCGGCAGTTCGAAGCAGTTGTTCACCAAGATTCCCAGCCCGCGGGAAATCGTGGCCGAGCTCGATCAGTACGTGATCGGCCAGGACGCGGCCAAGCGGGTGCTGGCGGTGGCCGTCCACAGCCACTACAAGCGACTGATGGCCGCCGAGGAGGAGGCGGAAGTCGAGATCGACAAGTCCAACATCCTCCTGGTCGGTCCCACCGGCTGCGGCAAGACCTTGCTGGCCAAGACGCTCGCCCGCAGCCTCAACGTGCCGTTTGCCATCGGCGATGCGACAACGCTGACCGAAGCCGGCTATGTCGGCGAAGACGTGGAGAACCTGCTGCTGAAACTACTGCACGCCGCTGATTTCGACATCGAAGCGGCGCAGCGCGGCGTGCTGTACATCGACGAGATCGACAAGATCGGCAAGACGAGCAACAACGTGTCGATCACCCGCGACGTATCGGGCGAGGGCGTGCAGCAGGCCCTGCTCAAAATGCTCGAAGGGACCACGGCCAACGTCCCGCCGCAGGGCGGCCGCAAGCACCCCGAGCAGCAGTACATCCAGATTGACACCACGAACATCCTGTTTATCTGCGGCGGAACGTTCGACGGCGTTCAGGACATCATCAGCAAGCGGCTCGGCAAGCGGTCGATCGGCTTCGGCCAGTCGGTGGACCATGTCTCCGACATCAGCCTGGGCGACACGCTGGCGCACGTCACCTCGGACGACCTCATCGAGTTCGGCATGATCCCCGAACTGGTGGGCCGGCTGCCGGTGATTAGCGCGCTGCGACCGCTCGACGAGTCGTCGTTGATCCGCGTCCTCAAAGAGCCGAAGAACGCCCTCACGAAGCAGTATCAGCACCTGTTTGCGATGGAGGAGGCCGACCTGAAGTTCACTGACAAGGCCCTGCAGGCGATTGCCCGCCGGGCCGCCGAGCGGGAGACCGGCGCCCGCGGTTTGCGGTCGATCATCGAGAATGTGATGCTCGACATCATGTTCGAGCTTCCCGACCAGCCCCGCGGCAGCCGCTATGTCGTGACCGATGACGTCGTCGAGGGGCGATCGAAGC
>QEVI01000003.1 GCA_003576855.1 Planctomycetota bacterium | reverse complement strand
TCGCCCGGCATCGTATTCCATGGCCACGGGGCGTCGCTACGGAGCGCAACAAAAAACCCCGCCGTTCACCGAGGTGAAGCGACGGGGCCGGAACAGAGAAGAGGCCAGGAAGGTCTGTGTGGGGGGATAAAGAGAAATCAGTCAATTGCCTACCGCAGTCTTGCGATCGGTAATGCTGACAGACTCCTAAGCCCGCTCTCTCTTCGTTCACCAGTGATCATACTTATTTTCTGACTCATGTCCAGCATTTGTTCGCCTTCTTGGCCAGAAAGTTTAGGCCGATCGGCCGACGATCTGTCACGGTTTGCCGCTACTACTTAACTGGCAAAGTTTTGCGTCGCTAAAGCTTGCCCCAGGCGCAACGTTTGCCACAATGCCCCCCATGACTCCCACGCCCGACCAATTGCTGGCCGTCTGCGAAGAGGCCGCCCGCGCCGGCGCCGAGGAGCTGCTTGCCTGGCGGGGACGGTTCCAGTGCCGGCAGAAAGCCCCGCGCGACCTGGTGACGGACGCCGAT
The DNA here is from genome assembly GCA_003576855.1 of Planctomycetota bacterium. Taxonomy (GTDB): domain Bacteria; phylum Planctomycetota; class Planctomycetia; order Pirellulales; family Lacipirellulaceae; genus Lacipirellula. The sequence continues at coordinate 54,786 of QEVI01000003.1, read as the reverse complement.
CTCGCCTCCGAACGGGCCATCCGCGAGGTTATCCGCGGGCGGTTCCCGGACCACGGCATGCTCGGGGAGGAGGCCCCCACGCCCGAGGATTTGTTGCGTCCATATTGCTGGATCATCGACCCGCTGGACGGCACGACGAACTACGCCCATGGGATTCCCTGCTTTGCCGTCTCGATCGCCGTGGCCTGCCACGGGCAATTGCGGGCGGGCGTGGTGCTCGATCCGGAGCGGCGCGAGTGCTTTGCGGCGGCGGTGGGCCGCGGCGCCACGCTGAACGGCGAGCCGATGGCCGTCAGCCGGGTTCAATCGCTCGAGGAGTGCCTGGCGGCGATCAGTTTCCCGGCGCACTTGGTAGACGATTCCCCCGATTTGAAGGCGTTTCTGCGGGCGGCCCGCCGCTGCCAGGCAATTCGACGCACCGGCTCGGCGGCGCTCAACTTGGCGTACGTCGCCAGCGGTCGGCTCGATGCCCATTGGGCGCACGAAATCCACCCCTGGGACGCCGCGGCGGGCATTTTGCTGATCCGCGAGGCCGGCGGCGTCGCCACCGGGGCCGACGGCCGGCCGTTCGACGTCGCCGCTGCGGATTACCTGGCGGCCTCGACGCCCCAGTTACATCGGGCCCTGTTGCCTCTCGTCGCCGCCTGACGCGTTTTGCGCAGGCGCGATTCTGCCGCTTGTTTCGGTCAGGCGGCGCGGCTTGCGGTTTGCGGTAAACGGTTTAGGGCCAGGCCTTTTCTGCCTACAATACAAGTACCCACTCGTCTTCCCGGCACACCGTCGAGCTGGCGCAGCCGCGCTCTGGGCGGAACTACCGCGCCGGTCCCTCCGTAGAGCAATCGGGCCGGTCCTGCTGACCCCTCATTTTTGGCCGTGTCTTTTTTCCAAAAACTCGTGGCAGCGGCGTCGTTGGCCTGCGGGCTGATGGCGACCAGCGCCGCTGCGCAGGACGCCGGCGGTCCGGCGGGCGAGCCGCCGTCGATCGCCGCCGCCGCTGTGCCGGCGACCGGAGCGGCCAGCGCGGCCGGCCCGGACGTTTTTCTGCTGCCCGACGCGACCGGAAAGCTTCGCCGCGTGCTCGGATACCGGTACGAGGACTTTCTCAAGGCGTGGCAGGCCGGCGACGACGGCGAGGCGGAAGTGGCCCCGCCGCAGTACTCGGTCGAGAGACTCGCCGTCGAGGCGACCGCCGGCCCGGAATTGGCGGAAGTCGAAGCCACTGCTACGGTCGAGCTTCATACGTCGGCATGGGTCGAGGTTCCGCTGGGCTTCGGCCCGTTGATCACCGAGAGCGCTACCATCAGCGACGGCAGCGAACAGGAATTCGTCCGCTTCGACGCCGCAAGGAACACCTACGCCGCGTGGCTCCAGGGCAAACCGGGCGATAAGCGCACGATCGTCATGGCCGGACGGCTAGCGCTCGAGCGGCAAGGAGACGTTCGCCGCCTGGCGGTCGACCTGCCGACAGCCGTCGCCTCCACGGTGAGGGTGGCGGCTTCCAGCCTTCCGGTCGTTGAATCCCCCGAGGGGGTGCTCGCGACGCCGGCAGCCGACGACGAGGGCGGGCAGGTCTTGCAGATCGAGGGCGCCAAGGGCCGGCTGGTGCTGCGGTGGGGCGAGGCCGCGCCGGAACTGGCCGGCAGCGACGAGCCCGCCCTGGAAGCCACGGTAGAGACCATCGCGAGCGTCGAGCCCGGTCGGCTGTGGTACGAAGCGTGGCTCAAGCTCAGCGGCGCGGACCAGCCGATCGAACGGGTGCACTTGCGGCTGCCGGCGGGCGCGGTCGCATCGGCGCCGCCGGATACGACCGATTACGAGCTCGTGCCGATCGTCAAGCCGACGGCCGCCGAGCCGCAGTCGATCGTCGAGTTGCGCTTGGTCCAGCCGGCGACGCAGCCGCCCGTTTTTCGCCCCACGGGCGGATCGAACGCGTTGCTCCGGCGGAACTCCCCGAAACGCTGCGGAGGACGGCGCCCTTGGCCGCGTTTGCCATTTCCGGCAGCGGCTGGCATGTCGACGTCCATACGCAGCCGCGGCAGCGAGAGATTCGCGTAACGCCAACCTATAACCTCCACCTCAGTAGCCGCGGGACGGTGTTGGACGTCGTGCTGGACTACCACATCACCGGCGGCCGGACCTTTGAATTGCGGATCGGACTGGAGGGCTGGGAGCTGACCGAGCAGCCGCTGGAAGCCGGCGGGGCCGTCGACGCCGCGGCCCAACATGTGACGCCGGAGGGCGAGCTGGTGCTGCCGCTGGCCGATCCCGCAGCCCAGCAGGTTCGCGTCCGCTTCAGCTTGCGTCGCGCCGTCGGGCTGGGCGCGCACGATCTGCCGCTGCCGGCGGCCGCCGGCGCCGCCGTGCTACCGGGCACGTTGACGATCACGAGCGACCCGGCCTGGCAGGCGAATGTGCGCCTGGAGGATTCCGTGGGCGTGGCGCCTCTCGACGAGCGGGCCGTCGCCGCGGTCGAGCCGGTCGACCAGGCGGCCGGGCGCAATGGCCGGGGCGGCGGTTTAGTCCATCGGCTGCAGTGTTACTTGGCGCGGTCTACGGTCGCGGTCGACGTCGTCGAACAGGAGCAACGCATTACGCGCGAATCGCTCATCGAGGCGCGGATGCTCGACGGCCGCCTGGAAGTTGAACAGCAATTGCGCTTCGATATTGCGCATCAACCGGCGACGGAGCTTGAAGCGATGGTTCCGTCGGCACTGCTGTCCAACGAAGGGTTGACGCTGCTGCTGGATGGCAAGCCGCTGCCTGCGGCGGCCGCCGAAGTCCTCGCGCCGACGCCGGAACAAGCGGCGGCCGCGCCGGAAAGCCAGCGCCTGGTCGTGCGCTTAGCGCGCCCGACGCTGGGCCGCGTGGTCTTGGGAATTCGCAGCGCCTTGCGACTGAGCGACGGCCAGCGGGTGGGCGGCGAACCGATTGCCGTGCCGCTGGCCTCGTCGGTGCATCCCATGAGCAGCACAGTGAAGCTCCGCCTGGCGAGCGGCATGTCGGCGAGCCTTTCGCGGCAAAGCGCTGCGGCGGGCTGGGTGGCGCTGCCAGACGCGCCCGGCGACGACGGCGCGGCGTTTTCCGCGGTTACGAACAAGCCGCTCGTCAGCGTGGCGCTCGTCTTCGAGCGGGCCGCGGCGGCGCCGCCGGAACTGGTGCGGGTCGTGGCGAGCTGGGCCCAAACGTGGGTGTCGGGCGACATACGCCAAGACCGCTTCGTGTACCGCATTGAAACCCGGGCGCCGCAAGCGGCGCTGATTCTGCCGGCGAGCGTCGCCAACCATCCGCTGGAGCTGCTGTGCGACGGCGTCGCGAGGCCCATCGAGGATTCGCAGCCGGGCCGCGTGGTGGTTGAGCTGGCGGCCAGCGCCGAACAGGCGCTGCACACGATCGAACTGCGCGTCCAGTCGCGGCGAAAGCAAGGACCTTGGAATCGGGTGGACGTGGCGCTGCCCCGCGTCGAAGGGAGCGATAGCGGCCGGCCCTTTTTCTGGCAGCTTATTCTGCCGCGCGGGTTGACCGCCATCGGCGCGCCGCCGGGCATGAGCCCGGAGTACTTGCTCGGTTGGCAAGGCATGTCGTGGGGCCGTCAGCCGACGCAGACGCAGGGCGAACTGGAGCGGTGGACCGGCGCGACCAAAGCGCCGTCGCCGCCTCCTTCGACCAACCAGTACCTGTATAGCGGGTTCGAGCCGCCGGCTGCCGTGAGCGTGCTGGCGGTGCGGCGAATTTGGATCATCGTCGCCGCGGGACTGTGCGCCCTGGTGATCGGGCTGGCGTGGCTGCACACCGCGATCGGCCGCTCGTCGGCGTTTTGGGCCGTGGTCAGCGTGGCTTCGATCGCGCTGCTGCTGAGCTACCCGGAAGCGGCCGTGCTGATGATCCAGGCCGCTGCCTTAGGGGGGGCGCTCACCGCGATCTCGGCCCTGACGCAGTGGCTGCTGGCCGACGGGCAGGCGACGCGGCCGGCGCCGGCATCTCCGCCGGCCAGCTCGATCGCCAGCGTGGCGCCGACGCAGCCCTGGGTCGCCGACGGGGGCGCCGGTTCCGGCCGCGCCGCCGCGCCAAGTCTTCAATCCAGCGGGTCGGCGCCATGATCGGGCGGGGGCTTTATCGGCGCGTCGCGCTGCTGGCGGGCCTGCTGCTGGCGCTTGCGGCCGTTCTCGCGCCGGCCGCGCGGGCCGAGCAGTCGGCAGGCGTCGCAGCTCCGCTGGGCGCCCGGCGCGGGGCGATCTATCGCCGCGTCTTCGTACCGGAGGGGCGGCTGGAGGATTGGCCGACCGGCGATGCGCCGTATTTGCCGATGGCTCGCGACGAGTTCGAGCGACTCGTGAAGTCGACCGAAGAGCGCCGCGACCTGGCCTCGGCCGTGGGCGTGCAGATCGACAGTGCGCAGTATGCGGCTGAACTGACCGACGACGGCGCCTTGCGGGGCCGCGCGGCGCTGCGGGTCAGTCTGTTGGACAATCGCCCGCGGGTCCTGCCGCTGGCGCCGCTGAATATCGGCCTCGCCAATGCCCGCTGGGCAGGAGAACCCGCCCAGGGCGCCAGGTCGCTCATCGGCCAGTGGCAGGGCGGCGCGGATGGCTTCGGCGCGCTGGTGCGAAATAGCGGCGAATTGCATTTCGATTGGACGCTGCCCCCCAGGACGGTCCTCGGCGACGAGCTGGTGTTTCAGCTCCGGCTGCCGGCCGCGACGGCCAGCCAACTGCAGCTCGACCTGCCGCCGGACTGCCTGCCGTCGATTTCGCCGGGCTATGCTCGAGAACCGAATTCAAAAGGGGGCCCGACGACGAAGCGGCATGTGTTGCAGCTTGGTCCCGGCGCCGAGCACCGGCTGAAGATTCGCCGCCCTGCCGCCGCGGAGGCGCCGGCTGATCCGCGGCCGCAGGTCGCGATTTCCGAGGCGTATCAGCTTCGGCCCGCGGGGCTCGATTACGAAGCGGTGCTGCGCGTGGAGTCGCTCGCGGCAAGCGAGGTCGTGTTCCGCGCGGTCGGCCAGTTGCGCATCGCGGAGGTATTGATCGATCGGCGACCAGTGGCGTTTCGGCGCGAGGACGACGGCGAGACGTTCCAGGTATCGGTTCCCCGATCGACGCTGCCCGTGAACATTACCGTTCGCGCGACGGCGCCGACCGTCCTCGGCAAGCCGTGGAAGCTGCCGTTTGTAGCGCCGCTGGCGGCTTTTTGGACCGAGGGGACGAGCACGCTGCTGGTGGACGAAGCGCTTGAGCTGCAGGCCATCGACGTCCGGGGCGGCCAACTGGTAAACACCCTGGGCATCGGCGGAGCGGACGACCGCGGCGAGGCTTATCGTCTGCAGTTGTGGGACCCCGAGGCGGCTATTTCCGTGACCGTATCCAAGCAGGCGCCGCGAGTCGCCGCGCAGGTCGCCACGACGGCCGAGCTGGCCGATCGCGAGGTGTTTGCCCGAACGCATGCCCGCCTTTGGTCCGATGAAGGGCGGCTGTTTCAACTCGCGGCGACGGTGGATCCGGAATGGACGCTGGAATCGGTCGAGGCGGCCTCGCCCGACGAGGTCGTCTCCTGGCACGTCTCTGGCGAGGGGGACCAGCGGCAGTTAAGCGTTCAACTGCGCCGATCGCCGACGGCGCTCGCGCCGCTGCGGTTGGTCCTCACCGGACGGCGGCCCATCCGTAGCTGGCTCCGGGCGGCGACTGTCGGCGAACTGGATTGGCTCGATTTCCGCGACGCCGATCTTCGCACCGAACATCTGCTGGTGCGCGACCGCGGCGGCGGCGCGCTGGTCGCCGACGCCATCGACGCCCCGGGGCTCGTCGAGCTTGAGTCGCTCGATACGTCGAGCCGCGATCTCCTCGAGCTGCCCGCGCGAGGCTTGCTGGTGGATTTGGCGGTCGCCCGCGGCGACGTGGCGATTCGCGCCCCGTTTGTGCCGGCCCGGTTTGACGCCGAAGGGCGACTGGAACTGGCGAAGTCGGGCGCCGGCTTTGAGCACCGCACCGTGGTCGCCTGCCGTCCTACTTCCGGAGCGGTGAACGAACTGACGGTACTGGCCGCCCGCCCGATACCTGCCGACGCCCGATGGACGTTGCGCGGAAGCGACTTGCCGGTGCATGTCGAGCCGCTTGGCAGCGCCCAGCGAGAACAAGCGAACGACTCGGCAGCCGCGGAGCAGGCAGTCAACCAGTATCGCGTCCGCTTGTCCCGGCCGCAGAGTCGACCGTTCGAGCTGGAGATTGCCTGGCGCGGTAGCCAGGCCGGCGGCGACCGTGTCAACTCCATTGCCCTACCTGGCGCCACGACATGGCAAAGCTGGGCTATTCTTCGCGGCGATGCCAGCGAAGTGGCGGTCGACGCGGCCGGCTTTCTGCCTGCGGCCGCCAGGCCGAGCCCGCGACCGGCCGACGAAGCGGGTCGAGTCCTGGGTTGCTTCCGCCTGAGCGACGATCCCTTTGTCACCCAGGAAAAGGCGCCGTCGTTGACGATCCGCCGTGCCGCGGCCGTTGACCACGACGCACAGGCGGTTTGCTGGCGGCTGGAAATCGAGACGCTCCAGTTCGACGACGGTCGGCAAACCCATCGGTTCGTTTATCACCTCGAGACGCAGGCCACTTGCCGAATCAGCCTGGCCCCGGCTAGCGGCCTTCGGGTCACGGCGGCGCGACTCGACGGTCGCACGACGGGTATTGGACCCGGCGAGAAGTTGGAATTGCAGCTCGTCCCGCGGGAAGGCGGATCGGCTTTGGTGCTCGATGTCGAGGGTCGCCGCGCGGAGCTCGGCAACTTTGCGGCCGTTGCTCCGCCGCAAGTTCATGCTTCCTTCCCTGTACTAAACGGGCGATGGACCGTATCGGCGCCGGCGCATTACGTTCCCAGCGAGACGGATCGTTCGCCACGGGGGCGAGAAGACTGGCTGGCCCGGCTGTTCGGCCCCCTGTTGCCAAGCGCCGCGTCGGTTCGCTCCCGCAGCGGCGTTCTGGCCGAAGCGAAAGCGGCGGCGGGGCACGTCGGCGCCGCCCGATTGGCTGAGCGTGAAACGGGAGCGCCGTTGGCGCCGGCCGGCTGGACGGCCGTCAGTCAGCAATTCGTCGGCGAGCCGCGGCCGACATCCCTGGCCCACGTGGGAAGCCGCCAGGCGGCGTGGCATATCGCGTGGTTGATAACGGCGCTGTTGGCGGCGCGCTATTGCATGGCGAAGCCGCGCTGGATTGTCGCCGGCGCCGTCGCCGCGGCCGCGCTGGCGTTGATCGTGCCGATGTGGGCCGCCCCGTGGCCGCAGGCGGTGTTGCTGGGCGCGCTGGCCGGTACGGCGGCGCGCGGCGTCGTTGCGGCCACGCAAACGAGCGCAGTACGCGGTGCAGGCCACGTAGCCGCTTGTTGCGCCGTGGTCGCGTCGTTGGCGTGGGGCCAGGCGCCAGCCGCCAGGGCGCAAGTCGCGACGCCGCCGGCGGTTCTCTATCCGATCGACGAGGACGGCAAGCCGGTCGGCGCCGACGTCTACGTGCCGGCGTCGCTGTTCAACGAGCTATCTCCCTCGCCAGCGGGCCCGCTGGACGAGAAGTCGGCCGTGCTCGCCGCGGCCAACCACCGGATTGAACTATCGGCTGCGGCGAACGGCAAGGACGTGGTTTGCAGCCAATGCGTGCTGCGACTGCGCTGGCGGACGATGGGTCCGAACGTCACGGTCGCTCTTCCGCTGTTGCAGAGCGACGGCGTCTGGCTTGCAGAGAAACAGACGCTCGATGGTTTGCCGGTCCATGTCGCTTGGAACGGATCGGAAGGTTGCACGGTTTCCATGGCCGACGCCGGCCTGCACGAGCTGGAGCTGGTCGTGGCGCCGCAGGCGGTTCGCGTGGGCGATCGCCGGCAGTTGACGTTGCAGATTCCCCCCGTGCCCGGTGCGCACGTGGAAATCGTGCATCCTCCGGGGATCGCTCCCACGGTGAGCGACGCCGTCGTGGATCGGGCCGCGTCGAGTCAGACCCGCACCGCGGCGACGCTGGGAAGCGGCGGCGTCCTCGATTGCCGTTGGCCCGCTCGCATGCCAGCCGCCGCGGCGGACGGCATCAAGCTGGAACAACTCACCTGGTTGAACGTCGAGCCGGCAAACAGCACGCTTGAAGTTCGGCTACTGCTGGCCGGCGACGTCTCTTCGATGGACACGTTGCATTTGGCGACGTCGCCCGAATTGAAGTTGCTGCCGCTTCCGGATTCGTCGCCCGTCTACGAGCTGCAGACGCATCCGGGCGCGCCCAACGTGGTGGAGCTTAAATTCCGCGGCCCGCCGCAGTTGCCGTTGGCGCTCGTCTTGCGGTTTCAACTGCAGCGGATGTCGTCGATCGGGCGATTCGCTTTCCCCTCGGTGCGGCTAGCCGACGTCGAGCCCGCGCTGCACCACTTCGTCGTGACGGCCGACCCGACGCTTCGCCTGCGGGACGAGCCGGCGGTCGGCATGGCGCCGCTGACGGGAGCGGAAATCGACCAGCGGTGGTCGGGACTGCCGCCGGCGCAGCTTCGCTATGGCGCGAGCGGCGCCAGGCCGCCATGGTCGATGTACGTGGAGAAGTCGGCTGCTCGATTCATTGCCAGCGAAACGCTCGGCCTGTCGTGCAGCCGGCGCGACGTGGCGGTTTCCTACACCGCCGCGGTCGGCAGCCTGGAGGGTGAAACGCTCGTTCACGGCGTCATGGTCCCGGCGGAGTTTCAAGTCGAAAGCGCATCGGTCGAGCTGGATGCGGCCGCCGCCCCGATGGCGGCGCGGTGGTCGCGACCGCGCGGCGACCTGGTGCAGATCTTCCTGGGCAGGCCGCTCGACGAGCCGCATACGATTCGCATTACCGGACGGCTGCCGTATGACGAGCACCGGCGAACGCAGGTGCCCAAGATGCTGCTGGCGGGCGCTTCGGCGTCGCCCATTCGCGTGGCCGTCAATCGCTCCAGCGACGTCTTGGTTGAACTTGGCGCCGGCGTCGACGCCGGCGGCGAGTTGGACCTGTCGCCCGGCGACGGAGAGCTAGCCGGCTTGCCGGTGGCCCGCTTCGAGATGGGCCGCAATGACGACGTTCCGCCGACGGTCGCGGTCCGAGACAACGCCGCGGAACTGCACGGGCAATTGCTGCTGCAACTAGACGGTTCCGCGAATCCTCGAGCGACATGCGTGCTGCGCGGCGAAGTGGCGGCGGGCGTCGTGGACTCGCTGTCGCTGGTGGTCGACGCCTCATGGCAAGGGCCGCTGGCCTGTAGCGGCGACGCGGTCGTCTCCGAACGAACGCTGCCCAACGACAACTCCCGGAGATTGGTCTCGTTGAAGCTGCTTGAGCCGGCGCCGCAAGGCAGCGAGTTTACGCTTCGGCTCGAAGGCGGCCTCGATCTGCGGGCGAACCAACGCGTGCGATTCCCGGCCGTGACGTTGCTGCACGCCGCCCGGCAGGATCTGTACCTGGCGCTGCCGCCGGCCGCGGGCAGCCATTCGGCCGAGTGGACGCTCATCGGCGTCGAGCAGGCGCCGTTGCCCGCGGAGCTGGCAAGCGATGCGGGGCCGGCCGGGGAGAGTCCCGCCTATCGCGTTGAGCGGGAACGGTTCGTCGCCGAGCGGCGCGTGTTTCCGCAGGTCCTCCGGCAAGCCGGCGTCCGGCTCCTTTATACCCGCGCGGTCGTGGACGAGCGGGGCGGCTGGTCGGCCGTGAGCGAGATCATCGTCCAGCCGGGGGGGCTTACCGACTGGACGATCAATATGCCTGAAGAAGTCGAACTGCTTTACGCCGAAGTGGACGGACAGCCCGTGGATGGCTTAGCGCTGTCGAGCCGCAAGTTCGCAGCGCCGCCGGGGTCGCCGTACTTGCCCCGGACCGTCACGGTCGCCTTCCGCAGGACGAGGGCCCACGGCAGCGGACCTGTGGCGCTGGCGACTCCCCAGGTGGTGCAGGCAGGCCGCCCGTTCGGGATTGCTCGTGCGCTATGGGAAGTCGACGCGCCCAGTAGTCGATGGCGGGCCGCCGACGGCGTCCCAACGCTCTCGCGTGACAGGCTCGCCCGAGCGGTTCGCGACGAGCGGCTGGCCGCCGTGGTGGAGGCCAGCCCCCTGGCGCTGCAGTTGCCCGGCTGGGAGGCCGATCAATGGTTCTTGCCGTGGCTGGACCGCATCGGGGCGGCTCCGCCGGGACCGGCAGGCGACGGCGATGAGCGTGAATCGGCTTTTAACGCCCTCGTCGAACGTTTGGGCGCCGTCGTGCCGCAGGCGGAGAGGCGGCGGAGCGGCGCGCCGCGGCGACTGGTAAGCGAGTCGACCAGCGGCGCCTGCTATGAGGGCGCCGGCGACGGTCGGCTGACGCTGAGTGCGCCATCAGCGGGATTCAGCCTCGGACGATGGCTGGTGGCGGTGGGGCTAGTGGCCGGGATGGGAGTGGCGTGGCGGCGTCCGGCATGGTTCGACCACGTGCTAAAGTCGTCTTGGGCGCCGGCGGCGGCGGGCCTTGCCGTCGGCGTGTTCTGGTGGATCGCGTTGTGGCCGCCGCTGGTGGGGCCGGCGATTATCGTCCTTTCACTGGCGGCGCTGTTCAAGGCGCGGCGCCTGCAGCGCGGCGGGGCTGGCGAGGTCCGTTGAGGGACGCCCTTGCTAGCGCTGCGGGCCACGGGGCCCTTGCTGGCGCTGCGGGCTCTTTGCGCGAGGGGGCCTGCTGGCGCGGGCAGCGGCAAAAAAATGCGGGAGGCGTTGCAGGCGCCTCCCGCAATTGACCGAGCCCCGCGGCGCATCGCGGGCGCAGCTCAACTTCCGCAGATTCAAGATCCGGAGTCGCCGAACAGGCTGTCCGGAATCGTCCGTTCGATGATGCGGCCCATTTCGTCCTGGGTGCGGCGCTGGCCGACCGAATGCCAGGCCGAAACCTCCTGCAGCTCGGGCATCAATTCGACGAGCTGGCTGATGAGCATGGCCGCGAGCCGCTGAACCGGCGGATCGTCCGCACATTCGGCCAGGGCCTTGGCCGTTTTCATCACCCGCAGCATGCCGGCCCGCTGGCTGACGGGCGTGGACAGCGGACCTGACGAGTCGATGAGCAGGTCGGCCAGCGGCACCTCGAGCACTTCCTGCCAGCGGTGCAACTGCGACAGCGTCAGGTCGGCCGTGGGATGTTCCTGAGCCCGCACCTCCTGCATGGAGAGTCCCATGCGCCGCGCGGCCGAGCGAATCGATACGCCCTGTTCCTGGCGAACCTCGGTGATGCGGTGCATGGGTCGCGGGTCGCCGACGCCGGCCGGGGGAACGATGGGCGTCGGGGCGTGGAAACCTCCTAATCCGAAGTTGTACTCTACGGTGCTCATGACGAGTGCCTCCTCTCGCGCATACCGGTAGCGACGAGATCCGAAGGGGTGTCCTGGGAGCCTGCGGGCGATTCGAAGTGCGGCGACCGCTTGAATGCTTCCTAGCGGGCAGTCGGCGATGTGGAATCCCGCAAGCTAGAAATACGCCTACCTAGAGAAGGCGCCTTGCAGCAATCACTGCTCCCGCAAGTCGCAAGTTAAGACAGCAGTCCAACCTATCGCCCGGAAAGGTTCTTGCCCAGACTGCCGTCAAGATGGGAGTCCGCTGGCCGGCAGGACTCGCCCGACGCACACCCATCGTAGGCAGAGTTTTTTGGGGAAACAAGTGGCGTCTGGCCGCGAGTCGAACAAATACTTTCCGATCGTGGTTCGCACGGTCGCCTGGGCTAACTTCCGTGCAAGCGGTTGCCGGCCGAGGGCAAGTGCTTGCCGACTCGGTCGATGGCAGCGCACCGGTTCAGGCAGCGATTCAGCCAGCGCGATGCAAACACGACCAAGCGGTCAGCTTTCGCGCGCCAGTGGACATTACGCACGGCGGGACAAGTCGCTCGGCCGTTCACAGCAGTGCGCCGCTGGCAGCGCTGGCAACGGCGCCGCCATGCATGCCGGCAGCCAGTCCGTCGAAGGCCGTGGCGATGGGCGCTGCCGTGCGTCGGCGTCGCGGGGCCGGTTCGTCGAGCCGCAGCCAGCGAAACGACCCGCCGAGCGGCGTTTTGGCCAGTCCGCCTTGCGGCAGGGGCACGTGCCGGCGCGACCGGCGGCCGTCGGCGCTCAGGTCGGCGGCCAGCGACGACGCCCGCGGCGCCGCCTGCAGGGAACTTCGCAAGACCTCGCCGAGATCCTCGGGGTCGATGGCGGTCACGCCATCGTGCGCCACGACATGGCCGACGCCCAGTTCTCGCCGCACTTTTTCCAGCGCCGGGCCGAGGCCCCGCTGAAACGGCTGCCGCAATACGCGGACCTGCGGGTAGCGTCGGGCCAGTTCGCAGGCGACTTCGTAGGTGCCGTCGGTCGAGCCGTCGTCCACCAGCGCTACCTGCAGTCGTCGCCCCATGCTGTAGGCCAGGTCCAGGACGCGGGTGAGCGCCTCCGCGAGCGTGCGTTCGACATTGTGAACCGGCAAGACGACGGTAACGTCTGGATTCAAGGAGGGCCTCCGCGGGGAAGGGCGAGGTTCGTCGCGGCGCGAAGCTGCGCACAAGCCGAACAGGCGTTGCTCTGCAGGCCTTAACCATGGTCATCGGCCGAGCAGTCAACCATCTCAAGCGGGGCGTGGAAGAGGCCCGTGAGAACAGAAGTGCCAGCCGCGCCGATCATGACGCAGAGGGGAGGCGGAAGGCGGAAGGCGGTATGCGGAACGCGGAAGGCGGAAGGGTTGCGTGGCGTCATCCGTCCTTCTGCCTTCTGCCTACTGCCTACTGCCTACTGCCTACTGCCTACTGCCTACTCCCCACAGGTAGACGCGTACCGGTCGGAGCGAGTATTCTGGGGCTGCCGAGGGTGCGTGCAGCGCCAGTTCGGGCGCGTGGCCAGCGAGAATCATGGTGGACGCCGAGTTGCCCCGATTTGCCGACGCCGATTCGCTGATCACTGCCGTGGTTCAAGACGCGCAGACCGGCGACGTTTTGATGGTGGCCCACATGAACCGCGCGGCCTGGCAAGCGACGCTCGACACCGGTTATGCCGTGTTTTACAGTCGCAGCCGCGGACGGCTTTGGAAGAAGGGCGAGCAGAGCGGGCACGTGCAGCGTGTGCGCGAGATTCGTATCGACTGTGACGGCGACGCCGTGCTGCTGCAGGTGGACCAAACCGGCGCTGCCTGCCATGAAGGCTACGCGAGTTGTTTCTATCGCCGCTTCGAGGGGGGCGATTGGATAACCGTCGGCAGCCCGCTGGTCGATCCTCGCTCGGTGTACAAAAGCGGGTGACGCAGCGGCGCGCCCCGCTGGGCGCCGCGCATCGTCCGGCTGCCGGCCGGGGCGTCGTCAGCTTAAGAAATCAGCATTACTGGAGCGGTCGGCATGAGTCATGAAGCCCGTTTCGCGGACCTGAAGCTTCAGCTTCCGCCGCCGCCAAAGGCCGTCGGCGTGTATCGTCCCGTGATGGAACTCGACGGACTGCTTTACCTGTCGGGCCACGGCCCGCTCTTGCCGGACGGCACGCTGATCCGCGGCCGCGTGGGCGAGGACCTGGACGTGGCGGCCGGCTATGCGGCCGCCCGCCAGACGGGGCTGGCGATTCTAGCCACGCTTCGCCGGCATTGCGGCAACCTGGATCGGATCAACCGGTTGGTCAAGACGTTCGGCCTGGTGCAAGCCGTGGAGTCGTTCACCGACCATCCGGCGGTGATCAACGGCTTCAGCGAACTGATGCGCGACGTTTTCGGCGAGGAGCACGGCATTGCCGCTCGCAGCGCGGTGGGCGCCGCTTCGCTGCCGGCGGGGATGGCGGTGGAGATCGAAGCGATCTTCGAACTGGTGTGAGCGTCGTCGCCGCGCGGCAGAGCGGCCATCAGCGGAGGTTCGCGTGCCGCGGGCAGTCCCCCTCGGGCCGTATCCGCCGCAGAACCGCTAATCGCATTCAGGACTGGGACGCCAGCGGCGTCGCCACGTCCAACCCGTCCGTGAGCGATTCCGTCTTCAGTCGGGCGAGTTGGTTGCGGAATTCCTCAATGCCGGCCAAGAGATCTTCGGATCCGTCCGCGGGAGCGTCCGCCGTCGATTGGCGGCGCCGGGGAGCACGGGCTTGCATGGCCAGTTCGTCCGGGTTGGCCGGCCCGTACTGCATGGCGTTCCTTGGCGGCGACAGCAGCGATGCGTCGGTCGAGTCGCGATCGACCGCCGCGCGTCCGCGGTCAAATGGCCGAAGGCCGTTCAGGTAGAGCGCAAGCGCATACCCGACGGCCAGGTGAAGAATCGAGGAAATAGTGAAGATCGCGACCACTGTCCGTCCGGCATGCTGCGGCGCCGTTGTAGTAGCCTGTTGCACGCTTAGCCTGGCGCACCGCTACACTACCAAGGTACGTCACCGCCGGCGCCGTACCGCTATAACGACGCCAGCGGCCGCGTGGACTTGTTTTGCGGCAACTCCCCGGCCCGCGGCTTTTGCGGAATATTCCGTATAACCGCCGGCGAACACGCCGCTTGCGCGTGCGAGAATCCCTCAGCGCGTCAGCGCGGAGGCTGCCTGGCGGTCGAGGGGGCGAGCGGCCGCGGCGTCGCCAGCGGACGCGCGTAGGGCCTCGAGGAACGCCGGCGAAGCGCGATCGAGCTTGATCACTTCGCTGCGCCCGCCCGGCGTGCGGGGCGTCACGATGAAGATCACCTCGGCCTCGGCGGCTCGGCGATTGATTTCCGCCAATGCCGCCTGTTCCTCGGCCGTGAACGCCGCGGGTGCGATGTCCGCGGGAGCGACTTGACGGACCGGCGGCGCGGCGCCGGGGCCGGCCGCCGCTGGGGCGACCTGCGGCTGCGCGGCAGCCAGTTGCGGCGGCTGCTGGGCGGCGGTTGCTTGGGCAAAGGGATTGACGGTCGTCGAGCCCAGCACATTCGCCGTACCGGCGACTCCATCAGCAGCCGGGTCTTGCCCGCGGACTTGGACCGTGGCCGGAGCTAATGCCGCCGGACTGGCGACGCTGGCCGCTGGAGATGGCTGGGACGCCAGGGCGTTCGTCGCGGCCGCGCCTTGCGAGGGGCTTTGGTGAACGAACGCCAAACCCATCGCGTCAAGCTTCTGATGGATCGAATCAAGCCCCGCATACAGGCCGGCGTCGCCCTGCGGGTCGGCGCAATTGCACACGCCGATGAGCTGCCCAGCGGCGTTGAACAAGCCGCCGCCGCTACGGCCTTCCTGCGGAGCGCCGGCCGCTTCGATGTTGGGGTGCCCCTGGTAGCGGTTGACCGCCGTGATTCGCGTGGGCCAGGGCGTCGGGTTCGCCCCGTGCTGGCAACCGACGCTGGTGGCCGACAGGTCCGTGCGAATGAGCGTTCCCGCGGGAGCAATGGGCGCCACGGCGGTCGGCCCGCTGGTAACGAAACAGACCAGGGCCAGGTCGCGCTGGAGGTCGTAGTCGATGAGCGTCCCCTCGACCGTGCCGCAAAGTTCAGCCCCTGCCGGGCCCGGCTTGAATTGCGAGATCGTTATGGCGCCTTGGCCCTTGGACTCGCGGAAGATGTGGCCGCAGGTGAGCACCAGGGCTTTTCCCTGTCGGGCGTCGACGATGGTTCCCGTGCCGGTGCTCTTGCCGTTGGGGTCTTCGACGGTGAGCCGAACGCTAGCAGCCACCAGCGTGGCCACATCGCCGCCCGGGGCGGCGCCGGCCGGAGTGGCGGGCGGCTGCGCGGCAACGACCGGCGGCTTCGCATCGAGCGGCACGACCCGTCCGGGGCGCGGTTCGGCGAATGATTGCGGGCCATCGGCGGCCGGGGCGCCGGTCGCCGCAGACGAAGCGCCGACGTAGTCGATCGAAGGCGATCCCAAGGCCGAGGCCTTGTCGATCATGGCCGACAACTGGGCGAACGTCTGGCCGCCCCCCTCCCACCGGGCGCGCTCGTGGCCGTCGACCAACACGACGAACGTGGGGACCGCCCGCACGCGATGCTGCGCCGCGACCGCCGGCTCGCGACTGACGTCAATCACGCGGACCGCGTATCCGGCGGCGTTTAGCTGCTGGATTACCGGACGCATGGCGTGGCATGGCCCGCAGGTCGGCGAAGTGAACTCCAGCAGCACGGTGTCGGCCAACGCCTCGGCGCCGGCGAGCGCGGCCGCTAGCGCAAGTGCGACGGTGCGAGACCAGGCCATGTTTCCCTCCATGGACTCGGCGGTCGTAGGCGCGGGTCGCAGGGCGGCCCGGCGCGGGGGCATTGCCAGATCGTCGGCAACGGCGAGAAGAGCGGGATCGGCGCCCCGGCGCCTCAGAAGCTGCACAGCCGTGCCAGCCTGATGACGACGATTACGCGCGACAACGTTCCTTGTTGTCCTGGCGATCTGCCGGCCGGCGTCGTGCGAGGTCGCTTGCGGTCGAAGATCCGTCTTCGCCCCAAGCGTGCGACTTCGGCCGATGGGTGTAGGTGGTAGCTGGTTGTCGTTTTGCGCGACGAAGGTCGATGTTTCGGGCCCTCGCTGCACAGGGATGGCAGAGCCGAAGGCGAGCGGTTCTTCAGCGCTGCGGTGGGAATGTCGCCAAGTTTCGTAATTCTTACAAGGCCAACCTGGCCCTGGAGCAGGGCGATTGCGGCGAGTCGCCGCGGCAGACGCCGCGGCTGGGGCGTCGCCGCGGGCTGCTAGCGCCGGCGGCCCGGGGCCCGCGCCGCCTCCCGTCGTCTGCAAGCAGTCATTACAATGGCCCGTTCGCTGTGAACCGCCCGCGGCAGCGGGGCGTCTGCGCGAGGGGCGCCCCGCTGCCGGTCCGCGTGGCGGGCCGGCTAGATTGGGCGCCGTGCGGCATGCCGCAAGTTCGCAAGACTGATACTCCTACCTGAAACCGCTACATGTTCCGCCGCTTGCTGGTCACCTCTGCCCTGCCCTATGCCAACGGCCCGATTCACATCGGGCATTTGGTCGAGTACATCCAGACCGACGTGTGGGTGCGTTTTCAGAAGCTGCGAGGCAACGATTGCCGTTACATGTGCGCCGACGACACGCACGGCACGGCGATCATGATCCGCGCCCGCCAGGAGGGCCGCCGCGAGGAAGACCTCATCGCGGACATGCAGGCCGCTCATGAGCGCGACTTCGCGGACTTCGACGTCGAATTCGACAACTACGGCAGCACGCACAGCGACGAGAACCGCCAGCTCTGCGGCGAGTTCTGGGCGGCGATTCGACAGGCGGGCCTGGTCAAGGAACAGGCCGTCGAGCAGCTTTACGATCCGCAAGCGGGGACGTTCCTGGCGGACCGTTTCGTCCGCGGCGGTTGTCCCAAATGCGGCGCGAAGGATCAACCCGGCGACAATTGCAGCGCCTGCGGTCATCATTACACGCCGATCGATCTGGTGGATCCCGTCAGCACGCTCAGCGGCGCCAAGCCGGAAGTGCGGTCCGCCGCGCACTTGTTCATCGAACTGGAGCAGTTGCACGGGTTCCTCGCCGAGTGGACGCAATCGGGCGACCATTTGCAGCCGGAGATCGCCAATTACTTGCAGGGGCATTTTCTGGGCGAGCCGCTGCGGGATTGGGACGTCTCGCGGCCGGCGCCGTATTTCGGCTTTGAGATTCCCGACAGCCCGGGGAACTACTGGTACGTCTGGTTCGACGCGCCGATCGGTTACATCGCCAGCACGCAGCAATGGTGCCGGCGCACGGGAGCGGCGCTGGCCGATTGGTGGAAGTCCGCCGACTGCGAAGTGCACCACTTCATCGGCAAGGACATCACGTATTTTCACACGCTGTTCTGGCCGGGGATGCTGAAGACTGCCGGCTTCAGCCTGCCGACGAAGGTCCACATTCACGGATTCCTCACCGTCGGCGGCGAGAAGATGTCCAAGACCAAGGGGACGTTCATCCGGGCGCGGACTTATCTCGATCGGCTCGATCCCTCCTACCTGCGGTATTTTTATGCGACGAAACTGACCTCGCGCGTCGACGATCTCGATTTGTCGATCGATGAATTCGTGGCGAAGGTGAACGCCGACCTGGTCAACAAGCTGGTGAACCTGGCGAGTCGAACGGCCAAGTTCGTCGAGAAGACCGGCCTGTCGGCGCGGTATCCCGACGACGGGGGCCTGTTCGCCGCGGCCGCCGCGGCCGGCGACGAGATCGCCGCGGCGTACGAGGCTTGCGATTACAACAAAGCCATGCGGCTGGTGATGGCGCTGGCCGACCGCGCCAACGCGTACGTCGAAGAGAACAAGCCGTGGGAGCTGCGCAAGGATTCCTCCCAAGCGGCCCGCCTGCAGGACGTGTGCACGGCGGCCTTGAACCTGTTTCGGCAACTGGCCGTGTACCTGGCCCCCGTGCTGCCGAAGCTGGCCCGCCAGACCGGCGCGCTGCTCAACGACCCGATTACGCGTTGGGAGCAATCCCAGGCGCCGTTGGCGGGCACGCCGGTTGCTCGATTTACGCACATGCTTAAGCGCGTCGAAGAAAAGGACCTGTATGCCATGATCGAGGACAGTAAACAAGAGGCCGCTGCCGCCAACGCCGCGGCCTCGACGCCCGCCGCTGCGGTGGCGCAGGCATCGCCGGGTGGGGCCAGCTCTGTTCAGCCGGTGGCGGCGGCTCAAGCCGCGCCGGAGGACCGCTGGAACGACGGGGGCGACGCGCTGGCCGCCGAGCCGCTCGCCCCGGAGTGCACGATCGACGACTTCGCGAAGGTCGATCTCCGCGTGGCCCGCGTCGTCGCTGCGGAGGAAGTCCCCGAGGCCCGGAAGCTGCTGAAGCTCAAGCTCAGCTTGGGCGGGGGGGTGTACAAGCAGGTGTTCGCCGGCATCAAAGCGCACTACGAACCGCAGCAACTCGTCGGGCGGCTGGTGGTGTGCGTGGCGAATCTGGCGCCGCGGACGATGAAGTTCGGCGTGAGCGAGGGGATGGTCGTCGCCGCCGGCGGCGGAAACGAGGCGTTCCTGCTCACCCCCGACGCGGGCGCCCAGCCGGGCCATCGGCTGCACTGAGCGAAAAGCGCGTATCGGCCGCGGTCAGCGACCGTCAGTGACCGGGAGCCGCCTGGGCGCTCACTGGCTGCGCGCCGGTGCGCTTCGCTGTTCCAAGAACCGCCGCAAACGCTGCTCCAGCACCGCGCGCTTGCGCTGGCTGGTCTGACATTCCCACACGACCAGCACGCTCCAGCCGAGGCGACGCAGTTTGCGGAGATTGGCCCGGTCGCGGAGGACGTTGCGGGCGAACTTCGCCTGCCAGTAGTCGACCCGCGAGGCAGGCATGGACTGCCCGGAGCGGCACGCATGGCGATGCCAGAAGCAGCCATGGACGAAGATCGCCTTGCCGAGCCGCGGCAGCACGAGGTCGGGCCGCCCCGGCAAGCCGCGGCCGCCGAGCCGGTAGCGGTAGCCCATCGCGTGCACCAGGCGCCGCACGATCCATTCGGGCGTCGTGTCGCCGCTCTTCACCGCCCGCATGACGCGGCTGCGCTGGTCGGCGGAGAACTGGTCCGGCATGGTAATGTGCCCCCCGGAGCCGAAACCGCAGCGCGTGTGCCGAAACCGCAGCGCGGGAGCCCGCAGCGCAAGCAAGGGTCGCGGCAGTGTACTTTATCGTTTCAGTTGTTGCTGTTGGCGATTAATGGGCGCGGGATGCTGCTTGCCCTTGCTGGCGCTACGGGCTCGGAGTCCTTGCTAACGCTACGGGCTCGGAATAAGAGCATGACGCTACGAGCTCGCGATCATGGCGGTAGGCGTTCCAGACGGGCGTGAGCATGTTGCGGTCGATCCACTGGAGGACCGGCACGCACACGGCGTCGCCGAAGCCGAACAGGCCCTGGATCGCGTTGTCCGGCAGGACGTAATCCGCTGCGCCCTGCAAGCGGGCGTACTCGCGGGGCGTCATCCACCGCATTTTCAGGTTGCCGCGATCAATCACGATGACAATTTGCTTGGCGCTGCCGCCGCGGGGCGTTCGCAGGCAGCCGGCGACGCCGTCGAAACGCACTTCCATCCGCTGCTTCCCCTGGCGGACGCGGCGGAACGCGGTGAGCACGGCCGTGCCCTGTTGCTGGCCGCAAAGCGAATCGAGTTTTCGACGATGCCGGTCGAACACCATCGCGAGATGGCGCTCGACCTGCGGCGGGTCCCACCAGGCCTGCGCGGCGTCGAGATCAACGGCCTCGGCCAACGCTGGCCGCGACGCTGCAGGATTCGCGCAATCAACGGCGGCCCAACCAGTGAGCGGTTCAATCGACTCCATCGCGGCGCGCAGGCGGGCCGGTCGTAAGCGGTCGGCTCGCTCGACGGTCTGCCGCCAGCGGTCGTTCATGAGCTCCGCGTCAGAGCGCCTGGCGAAAAGCGGCGGGCGCAGCAGCTTCTGTTGATAGCCGGCGAGGAACAGCCGGGGGCGGCTTTGAGGTACGAACGTTTGCGCGTCGACGACGAAACTGTCGATCCAGTAGCCCAGATCGGCCAGGGCGGCGACCGCTGCGGCGAAATCGGCGCCGTGGTGCGAAGTGAGGAACCCCGGCACGTTTTCCAACAGCACCATGGGCGGGCGCCGCTCATCGAGGCGAGCCAGCACTTCGAGGAACCCGAACAGGGCGCCAGACTGCCGCCCGGCCAGCCCGCGGCGTTTGCCAGCCAGGGACATGTCCGTGCACGGAAACGAGGCGGTTGCCAAAAACGGCCGCCGCGGTATCCGCTGGAGCACCTCGTCGGCGGCCCAGACGTCGCCTTGGTGATAATGCTCGGCGGCCGCGGCGCCATAATGCCCGACGTACATGGCGCGCTTTTTGGGATCGATGTCGTTGGCGTAGACGCACTGCCAACCGCTGCGGCGCAAGGCTTCGTAAACCAGCCCGATGCCGGCAAAGAACTCGCAGAAGGTTTTTTGCGGCGACGCTTCGTCCATGTCCACCGGGGGGGCCTCCTGCGGCATGCTTCCAAGATTCGGCTGTACGGAGCGAAGGCTATTATAGCGCGGCAAGCGCCGCTTGCAGGGCCCTGGCCGGCAGTTGGCGGGTGCTGGCGGCGAGCGGATGTCCGCGAGCAGGACCGCCGCGGCATGGTGCACGGGCCCATTTCCCTTTGCCCGGCGATTACGGCGAGCTTTCGATTGAGTTGCCTCCGGGCTTCGGCATGGAATACGATAAACCGCTTCGCCTGCCTCTTGTCCCTCGCTTCAGGTGGTGGCATGAACTTATCTCGCGTGCGCCGGGCGGTTCTTTCGCATAACGTGTTGTTTGCCGCGAGCTGCTGCAGTGCGCTGGTTCCATCGGTCGGCGGCGCCGAGGCGCAGCCTGCCGTCGTCATCGAGGACTTTACCCTCAACGACCATGCCGGCGCTCGGCGTTCACTTTCGGAGTGGAAGGATCGCCCGGTGATCGTCGTCGTGTTCCTGGGAACGGAGTGCCCGTTGGCGAAACTCTACGCGAGCCGACTTGCCGAGATGGACGAGAAGTACCGTGATCGGGGCGTGCAGTTCATCGGCGTCAATCCGAATCAGCAGGATACGCTGCAGGAGCTGGCGGGTTACGGCGTCAAATACGGCATCGAGTTTCCGCTCCTGAAGGACCCTGGCGCGAAGGTGGCGGACCAGTTCGGCGCCACGAGAACGCCTGAAGCATTCGTCCTCGACCGGCGTCGGGCGATCTGCTACCAGGGTCGCATCGACGACCAATACGGCGTCGGTTCCGCCCGTTTGAAGGCGAGCCGCAGCGAACTGGCCGATGCCATCGAAGCGGCGCTGGCCGGCAAACCGGCGCCCACGCCGCGGACGCAAGGCGTGGGCTGCCTGATCGGCCGGCGCGAGCCCAGCCGAGCGGACGGCGAAGTGACCTACGCCCGGCACATCGCCCCGATCTTGCAGAACCGCTGCGTGACTTGTCATCGCGAGGGTCAGATCGGTCCGTTCACGCTGACTGCGTACGAAGACGTGGCGGCCTGGTCGGACATGTGCCTGGAAGTGATTGAGAACTTGCGCATGCCGCCGTGGGGGGCCAATCCGGCGCACGGCGAGTTTGCGAACGACCCGCGGCTCTCGGACGAAGAAAAGCGGCTGTTCCGCGCCTGGGTCGAGGCGGGCGTGCCGGAGGGCGACCCGGCCGAAGCGCCGCCGCCGCGCCAATTCACCGACGGCTGGCAGATACCGCAGCCCGACGCCGTGTACCAGATGCCCGTGGAGTTCGACGTCCCCGCGACGGGCACGGTGGAGTACCAGTACTTCGTGTGGGATCCAGGCTTTAAGGAGGACAAGTGGGTCTACGCCGCCGAGGCCCGCCCCGGCAATCCTGAGGTGGTGCACCACTTGTTCCTATTTTACATACCGCCGGGGAAGGACGAAGCGGAGCCGGAGGACGCGCTGTTCAACGCGATCGCCGCCTTTGCGCCCGGCATGCCGGCGATTACCGGCGATCCGGAATACGCGTTCAGGATTCCCGCCGGGTCGAAGCTGGCTTTCCAGGTCCACTACACGCCGACCGGGCGGCCGGCGACCGACCGCAGCCAGGCGGCCGTCTGCTTCGCCGATCCGTCGAAGGTTCGCAAACAGATCAGGATCGAGGCGGCGATGAATCCCAAGTTCATCATTCCGCCGCGGCGCCCCGATTACGTCGTTCATGCGAAGAAGAAGATCAAGCGAGACACGACGCTCTATACGTTGTCGCCGCACATGCATTATCGCGGCAAATCGTTTCGCTTTACGGCCAAGTACCCCGATGGCCGCGAAGAGGTCTTGCTCGATGTGCCCAGATACGATTTCAATTGGCAAATCGTTTATCTGTTCAAGACGCCGAAGCTACTGCCGGCGGGCACGGTCATCGACATGGAAGCCCGTTATGACAACTCGGCCGACAACCCGCTGAATCCCGATCCGGATCAAACGGTGTACTGGGGAGACCAGACGTGGGACGAGATGATGCTCGGCACGGCGACGGTGAGCGACGCGCATGAGGATTTGCGGTCAGGTAAACCGGGTAGCGGCGGTAAATCAGACAAAGTTGCCCTGTTAGGCGGCCGCCAGTGATGCGCTTAAGGCGACGGCCCGTGGCGTAACTCGCTTGCTCGACGCCGTTTGCGGCGACGTGTGGCAGCGTAGTTCGTGCAGGTGCGTCGCGAAGTGTGCCGCAACGCCGCGCCGTTTTGCGTTTCGGGTGCGCCGCTTAGCGCAGTCTTCCAGAAATCCGCTTGCAATTGGCCGGGCATCCGGATCGACTTGGGGCAGAGAGTTTTCCTGCCCTGCTCCCGTCCGCAGGCTGGCGCGGTCTAGCTGCCGCGACGAACGCCTGCCTCGCCAAGCGAACGCTGCCGCGGCGGCAGCCACATCGCGCGGGAGCGCCCACTCCGGAGAACGATTTCTCATGGCAAGCTCAAGAACAAGACGCACGGTGCGCGGTTTCACGCTTGTTGAACTGCTGGTGGTAATTGCGATCATCGGCTCGCTGATAGCGCTGTTGCTGCCAGCCGTCCAGGCGGCTCGGGAGGCCGCTCGACGCAACGCTTGCATCAACAACCTGAAACAGCAAGCCATCGCCGTGCAAAACCATCACGACGCCCTGAAGGGCTATCCCATGGGCCGCGATAACACGATCCAGTACTCGGTGTCCTGGGCGTTCCGGCTGCTGCCGTACCTGGAAATGGGCAATATCACCCGGTCGTTCAACAAGCTGAAGCCGGTGTGGGACGACGAGAACGCCCTGGCGATGCGGACGCCGGTGGATACCTACGCGTGCCCGACGCGGCGGCCGGCCGCCGCCGATCGCGACTTCGACAACAACGACCAGCCCCCGCTCGTGCGGGCCGCGGCCACGCTGGGAGACTACGCCGCCAACGCGGGCCATAACCATATGAACGGGGTGCTGTCGGGCGTCGTCGGCAAGGACAGCAGCCTGCGGCCGGATCTGCGACCCGATCCGACCGAGAGCGGGCCGATCTACAGCTATTCGAAGGTACGCGAGAAGGACGTCACCGACGGTCTTTCCAATACGATTGCCGTCGGCGAGAAGCACAAGCCGCTGAACCCGACGAACAACAACCCGGATATGCTGCATTACGAGCAGGGGGACACGGCGTTCTTGGCCGGCGACACGCCGCATACGATCTTTGCGGGGACCAACGGCGGCATCGCGACTGGCCCCGACGACGGCGCCCACAACAAGTTCGGCAGCGAGCACAACGGCATTACCCACTTCATGTTTTTGGACGGCCACGTCCGCGCTTTGAAGAACGACGTCGATTTCAAGGTGCTCAACATGGTGGGAAGCATCGGCGGGGAGGAGATCATTCCCGAAGACGCGCTGTAGCGATCGTCGCTGGCTTGCATCGGCGCCGGCAGCGCCATGTCAGTCGGGCCGCACGGCGGCGAAACGTCGCCGTGCGGCCGCGGGCCCTGCGCGATCGGTATTGGGCTAGCCCACAGCCGGTTTCGAGCGTCGTTGGTCGCGGGAGCAAATGCCGGATGACGCGCGGCGGCATGCGTCGTCGCGCTACTGCTGAGCGGCGGCTGCCAAGTGGCGCCGGGCTTGAGCCAACAGCGGCTCGAGTTGCGCCCGCCTTTGCGGTTCCAGGCGGATAGCCTCCTGCAGATCGGCGAGGGCCCGCTTCCAGTTCTCCGCCTGGAGATAGGCCCGCCCGCGGAGAGCGTAGGCGGATGCGGCGCCCGGGGCCAGATGCAGCGCCTCGGTGGCCGCCAGCGACGCCCGGTGGGGGCTGCCGAGTTCCAGGAATGCTTCTGCTTGGAGCTCGAGCGCCTCGGCTGAGGGTTCGCGATGGGCGGCCCGCTTGAGGTCTTCCAGGGCCGTATCCGGAAAGCCCATGGCCAGCAGCGTTTCGCCGCGCCGCAAATACGCCTGGGCGAAGTCGGGGCGCAGCGAGAGGGCCCGGGTGTACGTGGACAGGGCCTGGTCGAACTGCCTGGCGAGCTGCTGCTGCCGACCGGCGGCAAGCAATTGGTCGGCCTCGGTGACCACCGGCTTGGCGGCCGATTGCTCCACGGGGGGTGACGGCTGCGCGGCGGCGGCCGGGAGTTCGGCGGCGTAGGACGGGTTCAGTTCGCGGGCCAGGGCGAGCTTTTCGGCCGCCAGAACCTGATCGCCTTCGGCGTCGAGCTGTTGGCTCCACAGCAGGTAGGCGCGGCTGCGGAGGTCGCGGGCGGCGGTCGCCAAGGCGGCGTCCTCGCGTTCGGCTTGTTCCAGGTCGGCCGCGGCCCGAGCATATTGGCCCCGCGCGAGGTAGACTTCGCCGCGCAATAAGTACGCTGCGGCGTTATCCGTCTTCATGCGGATGGCCTGCGTCAGGTCGCGGAGGGCTTTGAAGGAATCGCCGAGGTTGAAATAGGCCTTGCCTCTAACCTCGAACGCGTCGCCGTACCGCGGGGCGAGTTTGATGGCGTCGCTAAGGTCTGCCGCGGCGGTGTCCGGAAAGCCCATGTGGAGGTAGGCCAGGCCGCGCTGGAAGAACAAATCGGCGCCATGTTGATCGATTCTGAGAATCGGTTGAGAGTGTCCGGCGGCCACGATCGCCCGGGTGAGCTCATCGACGGCGTCGGCGTATCTTCCCTGGGCCATCAGCCGTTTACTGGCGGAGAGCTCGGGCGCTTCGGGATTGATGGCGGCAGTGTGAGCCGTCTTCCACGCGGCGTGAACAACCGGACCGGCGTCGGGGCCCGTCTCGGCACAGCCGACCATGATCGCCAGCAGGCCGCCGCCAATCGCCGCCGCCGGGCATCGAACTCGGCATGGCGTGAAGCCTATCGCCGCCATGGCGCAATCACGCATGGAAGAAGAAAGGTAGTTGGTGCACGATCTTCAGTATATTTGCGGCGGCAGCACGCCGCCAGCGACGAGCAGGCGCGGTGCAGGACGGGCGGACGACAATCCCCGCGGGGAGCCATTGCGGCGCCGGTGCGCTCTTAGCGCTGGAAGCGTGGTGTGAGGCGGGTTACTACTTGACCGGCAGAAACTTCTTGACCGCCTGATTGAGTTGGGCGACTGACCGATCGAGCTGCACTAGCGCTTCGGGGGCCTCGCCGAGGTTCTTGGCGGCGGCCAGGTGTTCGAGCTTTAAGGCGGCGCCGATCACGTCGTGGGCGCTTAGCGTGGCGGCCAGTCCCTTCAGGCTATGGGCCGCCCGCAACAGGGCGGTGCAATCACCCGCGGCGACAGCAGCTCGGACGCGTTCTACGATTCCAGGGGCGTCTTCCAGGTAGACCTGCACGATGTCGCCCAGTAGTTCCTCGTCGTTTCCAAGCCGCTGGAGCGCCTCTTCGACGTCCATCACGGAACGTAGTTCCGCGTCGCCGACGTCGTGAGAATGCGCTGTAGTCTTCATAATGCCGCCGTCCGAGCGGACTCGATCGCAGCCGCGGTCGCGCCGCTTGTCAGCCGGCGCTGCGGGCCGGCGCCCGTGGTCGGGCGATCGCCGGCCGCTGTGAATCTCGTCGATCGTGGCGGCAAACTGTGTGCCGTATGGCAGCGGGCGCGCCTGCCCGTGCCGCCGCGGGGTTGATTGTCGCCGGTAGTTGGCCTCGGCGATGGTGCGTGCTCGGCGCGCGGCGGCACGCTTGGCGAGACGACGGGCAAGTCCGCTCAGGGCGTGTATTGGCATATCACTTGCAGTTCGTCTTAGCGCCCATGGGAGAAAGGCTGCAAGCAATGAGGCCGTGAAAATCGGCTCGGGCTTCCTGATGTTTTTTGAGATGTTTCTGCGCCATTTCTGAGCCGAACAGGGGACGAAAAATGAATCCAAAACGTAAGCGCCGGCTACGCATCGCACCGGGCGACCGCGGCGGGAAGATCAAGTACGGCATCTTCGCGTGGCTGCTTGGGCTGCCGCTGCCGATTATTTTGCTCGCCCTCGTTTGGGGAGGGTGTGACTTTTAGTTTGCCAGGGCCCGCTCCGGCCGCTCGTTGAGCGGCGGCTGCTTTTGCCAGAGGCGGTTACGTGGTTCCTGGTTTACCGCAGCGGCGACTTCGGAGAATGAGTGTGGATTGGAGAGTTTCGACAATGAGCACAGCCCTGCCATTGTGACGCCCTGCTGCACAGCACGCAGCAGACCGAGCGGGCGGGGACGTTGTTTCTTCCATTTGTACGTGAAAGGGAAAAAAGCATGTCAATCAAGTCGTTTGGACCGTTGTTGACTTCGTTAGCCTTCCTTGTGGCAGGCTGCCAGGAGTCGGGAACCACGCAACGAGACGTCGCGGACGCCCGGGAGAATGTCCGCGAGGAACAACAAGACGTGGCGGAAGCCAAGCGCGACGCGCAGGAACAGGTCGCCGACGAACAGCACGACGTTGACGCGGCCCGCCACGAGGCCAATAAGCCGGTGTTGGACGACCAAGCCGACGCGACGGCCGATGCGCAGCGCGAGCAGGCTGACGTCACCGAGGCGCAGGCGGACGCGCAGGCGGCCATTCAGGAGGAGCAGGCCGACGTGACGGAAGCGAAAAAGGAACTGCAACAAACCGAAGCCGAGTTCCAGGCCACGCAAAACCGCGATGCGTATGTGCAGCAGGTGCAACAGAAGCTGGACGCGGCCGACGCGAAGATCAATGAACTCGAAAGCCGTGCCGACAACGCCGAGAACGAAGGCCAGGAGAACGTTACTGACGCCCAGATCGACCAGCTCAAGGCGCAGCGGGATCGCGTGGAGGAAGCCCTCGATGACATGAAGTCCGCTGAGATCCTCCGTTGGCAAGACCATCAGGAGAACGTCAAGCTGGCGGTTCAGCAATTGGATCGGTTGATGAACGAGATCAAGTAGCTAGCAGAACCCGAGAGATAAGAGAAGCAAGACGAGGGCGTTGGCCGGCTGCTTAGCCGCCAACGCCTTCGTCGTTTTATCGCCGCGCAGCATGACGGCAGGCAGCCCGCGCGTCGAATGCGCGTGGCGGCCGCCGGCTAGTCGATTCGCCGGGACCAGCGGTGTGCTGCATGGCCGTTCAACCCGCTCGCTCCGCGGCCAATTGAGGCCGGGCGGCAATGGCCTTCAAACGCTCCACCGCCTCGACCAGCGTGGTGACGGCCTCGCCGTCTTCGGCGCACAGGCGGCGCCGTAGTTCGGGGTGGCACTGGCCGCACCAATAGCCGACGATGATCGACAGGGCGGGATGCCGGTCGCGGAGACGGCGGCACAGCAGCCGACTGTTCCGCGGCGGCAAGGGCGGCAGGATGCAAATCACGGTGGCGTCGAATTGCTCTTGCTGAACGAGTTCCACGACTTCGCCGGTAAGCGTCTGCACGCCCGCCAGTTCGACGTCCATGCCTTCCTGGTCCAGTAGCTGCTTGAGCATGATGGCGCTGATCTCATCGGCGTCGTCGCGGAGCGGGATGCCGAGAACGCGCAGCCGGCGCCTTGGCGTCGCGGGACCATCGGCTGGCGTATCGGACGACAACGCCGGCGCTGCGGCGGCATAGCGCTCGCCGAGCTCTTCCACCAAATCCCGGGCGGTCGCTTCGACGAGCTCTTCCTGGTCTTCGTTGAGCAGGGCGGCGTGGCGGTCCGCCTCGGCCAGGGCGATGGCGGGGATCACGGCCTCGTCGTAGGCCTCGGCTAGGGAGGTTGCTTTCACCCGCTGGGCGACGAGCTCCAGGGCCTCGTCCCCGTCGCCGGCCAGCAGCCGCTGGTAGATGCGTTGCTCGTCGGACATGGGCGGCTGGTCGCCCAGCAGCACGGTGAGAAAATGCAATCCGGGGATGTACCGCGCCATCACCACGATGCACACAGTCAGCGGCATGGCGAGTACCAGTCCCACGGCGCCCCAAACCCACGTCCAGAAGATGGCGGCCACGATGACGCCCACGCCGGACACGCCCGTGGTTCGGCCGTAGAGCAAAGGCTCGGCGACGTTGTTCACCAGCAGTTCCAAAAGCGTAAACCAGGCGATGACCAGCATCGGCTGCGTCCAGCCTTCGGACCGGGCGACGGAGACCAGCAGCGGCATGACGGCCGACAGCCAGGGCCCGATGTAGGGCAGAAACCGCAGGGCGAAGCTGAGCACGCCCCACATGATGGCGCCGGGAACGCCGATGAAATAGAGTCCCGCGCCCACGCATACGCCGTACGTAGCATTGATCAAGAACTGCATTCGCAGATAACGGCTGACCCGCTCGGTGACATCGGTCAGGGCCTCGGTCGTGGCGTGGAGATGCGACTTTCCGAACAGTTGCAACAGGCGGTTGCGCTGGTCTTCTCGCTTCAGCAGGATGAAGATCACCAGGACGATCGTGACGCCGGCGGTGGTAATCGGGGCCATCAGCGGACCCATCCACGACAGCAGTTGCTGCAGCGGCGACAGCGGCATGCCGACGACCCGCACGTCGATAGGTTCCTGTTCCGCCCGCTCTCCCGGCCCGGCTGATTGGTCGTAATCGGTGCTCCACTGGAAGAACGAGTAGAGGTTGGTCGATCGTTTTTCGTCGGAATCGGCCTGTGCCAGCCGGTCGCGCGGACTCTTGGCCGGCTCGTCGCTGGGCGCGTCCGGCCGCTGCGCGTCGGCCACGGCGTCGTCTTTGGCCAGCGTTTTTTCTACGTCTTCGATCGTATCGGTGATGTCCTGCAACGCACTGGATCGGGGCTTGATGCTCTCGATCTTGCGGATCAGGTTGACGCGGTCCCGGGGAAGCTGGGATCCCAGGTCGGCCAACTGCCAGGTCACGATCCAGCCGAGCACCCCGAGCACGGCGAACGTCACGCTTACGACGGCCAGGACCGAGGGCACGCGGCCGAGGCCGAGCCGTTCTAAGCGGTTAGCCAGCGGCGTCAACAGGAAGCTGATCAGGATGGCCAGCGCCAGGGGGAGCAGGATTTCCTTGGCGACGTGCAGAGCCGCGATGGCGATGATGATGGCCGTGAGCGTAAACAGCGGCGAAGAGGAGTTACGCGGCCGTGCCATTCATTGCCTATGTTGACGCGCGGTCGGAGACGGTGAGTCGGTTTTCGACCATGGCGACCCCGTCGACTCGCCGTGCGCACACCTGGGCCAACTGCTTCAGGTGGTAGCTGGGCACGGAGCCGCGCAAGACGACGCGCCCGGCATCCACGTCGCACCCGATGAACGACAGCGCCGCGTACCCCGACCGCCAGAGGGCGTCGAGGACGGCTCGCTGAAGATCCCGCTTCGGTCGGCTCGCGGCCCCGGCCGCGTCGGCTCGGCTGACGGGGTTTTCTAGGCCCGCTTTGCCCCGGCGCGGTTCACGAGCCGGAGAGGCCAACACAGAAGTAGACGCAATCGGCGGCATAAAGCAGGTGTCTGTTTCGAGCCCGGCGGGACGGGTTTACACGATTGCCTTTGCCGAGCCGTCATCGAGCCACACGAGGTGCAAATGCCGACGGGCGACAACCCGGTGGACGGATCAATCGCGGACACCAGAACGACGTGATTCGGCGCGCCTGGTTTTTCGCCCGTCGGCAACTTCCGTGGCTTGAGTGCGGCCGGCAACGGACCAGAACTCGCGTCGACGCCGCCGCCGATAGCACGGGCAAGCGCGTAACGCGACCGCCCACGCACAGAGCAAGCGCTGTGCCAAAGTCGCGAGGCGATTCGTGGTGGCGAAGCGCGGTTCGCCGTTTCGCGGATTCCGCTGACTTGAGGCGCATCCCGCATCACGAAGGTCGCAGCAACCCTGCTCGCTAAACAGTCCGGGGACGATCTAAAGACGACCATAGTGACCGGCCGAGGCGCACGCGATGGCAAGGGCGTTGGCGAGCGTATCGGCGCCGCGGAGAGGAACGCCCCGGCGGGGCGGAGAGCGAAGTTGGTTCGAAGGAACCGGCCGGTCGCGGTTCGGGGAAGGTCGGCGTCGGGCGGCTGGCCGCCTTTGCGCCTCCGACGACTGGCATAACTGTTGCATCGCAGACGGGTGACTCGCGGGGCGTGCCGCCTGGCGACGACGGTTCGGTAACCGACTGGTGCGCACTGGCGTACTTGTGCAACAAACTCGATAGGGGACGCATGCAATGCAACTCAGCCAACAAACTCTGGAAGGCAATTGGAACGAGATCAAGGGCAAGCTGCACGAGCGCTGGGGGCAACTCACCAACGACGACCTCCAAAAGGCTCGTGGAAGCGTCGATCAACTGGTCGGATTGATTCAACGGAAGACCGGCGAAGCGCGGGAGCGGATCGAGCAGTACCTGGGCGAGATCACCTCCTCGGGCGCAGGCGGCGTCAGTCGCGTGGCCGAGGCCGTCCGCGGGTACGCTGCCAGCGCGGTCGGTTCGATGGATCAGGCCCGCAGCCGCGCCACCGACGCCATGCGGGGCGGCTATGCGCAGACCGAGCGCATGATCCAGCAGCGGCCGATTGAATCGCTGGCCATCGGTTTCGGCGCCGGTCTGATCACCGGCGTAATCATTGGTTTAATGATGCGGTCGGAGTGAGCCGCTATTGACGTTCGCGACGGAGCGATTACCTCACGGCGGACAGCCGGAATATAGGAGAGTGAAAGCCATGTTGTCTCTAGCCCTGACCTTATTGGTGCTAGCCTTGGTCGCGGCCCTG
This sequence comes from Planctomycetota bacterium, assembly GCA_003576855.1. GTDB lineage: Bacteria > Planctomycetota > Planctomycetia > Pirellulales > Lacipirellulaceae > Lacipirellula. The sequence goes on along the minus strand of QEVI01000003.1, from coordinate 23,387 downwards.
CTGGGGTTCGGCGGCCTGGCGGCCGACTTTGCAGGCATCGCGCAGATCCTGTTCTTCGTGTTTCTGGTGCTGTTTCTCATCAGCGCGGTAGCCAGCGCGTTGCGCGGCCGCCCGCCTGTCTGAGAAATGATTTGTGACGCCTCGGGCGCGCCGGGCGGCGCCTGGCGCGCCTGCGGTTCTTTGACCAGGTCGCAAGTGGGCGACCGGCTCTAGGCCTTCAAAGCTGTAGCACTGGACTGTCGATGAGCGACTCGATTGACGATATCCGGCGACGGATGCAGCAGGTCCGCCAGACCGCCGCGTGCGAAGTCAAGGAGATCGTCGACTCGGCCAAGACGCTGACCGACTGGCGCTATCACATCAAGCGCCATCCGTGGGTATGCATGGGGGCGGCCGCGGCATTGGGGTATCTCGTGGTCCCGCGGAAGAAGCACGTCCGCAGCGAAGAAGCCAAAGAGCTCGCCGCGCTGTTGAAGAAGTACAACGTGGGGGTCTCCGCGCCTGCCGAGTCCTCGAATAAGGGGATGATGAAGACGATGATCGGCGCGGCCGTTCCGATGTTGGCGCGCACTGCCGTGAAGGTCGCCCAGCAGCGGATGGCGGGCGGCGGTTTAAGCGGCCTGTTGGGGGCCAAGCCGCCCGAGACGGCGGACGAGGGAGTCTACGACGAATGCGACAGTCCCCGATATTATTGAGTAAGCACGCCGCTAGGGAGCTGAGTTGGCGGGCCCATAGCTCTTAGTCAATTACTCGTATGATCAGCCACTTGCCGAACGGCTTCGCTACGACCCGAGACGCAACGCCCGCGAGCGGGGTGAGCCGCCTGGCGCCGCCAGGGGTTCCCCGCGGGATATCGGGTCGCTTTTTGGACAAGACGGCGTGTGCCATTAGCGCCCGACCGCTGGTGTATCTGGGCGCAGCTTTCGCCACGGGGCTCTTACTGGGAAAACTGGTCAAGCGATGAACGACGACTATCCGCATCCCGCCGCGCCTGCCAGGCCGCCGAATGAAGTCATGCGGCGGAACATTCGCCATCTCAGCGCCGACGTCATCACGCTGGCCGGGCTGCAGGCGGAATTGCTGAAAGTAGATTTGCGGGATTGGTCGAAGGCGATCGTGCGGGCGGCCATCGCAGCCGTCGCGGCGGTCGTGTTGCTGCTGGCGAGCCTGCCGGCCCTGATCATCGGGCTCGGCTACCTGTTGAGTGAGACCACTGATCTTGGTCGAGGGGCCTCCGTGCTGATTGTGGCCGGCTGTTTCATCGCCGCTGCGGCGGTTTGCGGGGGCTTGGCCGTATGGTCGCTGAAGCGCGACCGGGGTATGTTGCAGCCCTTCCGCGAGGAGCTGCGGCGCAACGTCCAGTGGTTGAAGGATGTGTTGAGCGATCCCGCGGCCGCCGAGGCCAGCGCGACGATTTCACGCTAATCGTTGGCGGCGCGCAACCGCCTTCCAACGCGCCGCCGCCACCACTTCACAAGGCATGACCTATGCAAACAGCGGGCAATTTCGGGCAGACGTTAACGCCTGAAACAGGCGGATTAACCGGAGGATGGACATCCGAGTTTCAGCCGCACCGCTCTGCGGAAAGCCAGATATCGGGCCAGCAGATCGTTGACGCCTTGCGGCAGTACGCGCGCGAGCGGCCCGAGACGGTGGCCCTGTGGGCGTTCGGGTTGGGCTTTGTGCTCGGCTGGCGTCTCAAGCCGTGGTAGTGCGCGGCGAATGAAGGGAAGCGGCGCAGCGTGCTCGAGGGCGAGGCTTACTCGCCGGGTTCGACGACCTGTCCGACCTGGATTCCCAGTTCGCGCATCTTGTTCCGCAGGCTGCCGCGGGTGATTCCCAGCCGGCGGGCGGCCTTCGACTGGTTCCCTTGCGTCTCGCGCAAGACGCGCGTCAACAGGTATCGTTCGAGTAGATGCAGGGCCTCTTGATACAAGTTGATCGAGTCGGCCGCGAGACGTTCATCGACGAAACCGGCCAGATCGACGGTTAGCGCGCCATCGCTGCTGGCGGCGCGGCGGGCCACAGCGCCGGACGGCAGGTTCTCGACGATTTCTTTGGGCAGCAACTCCGGCACGATGGTCGGACCGGTGGCCATGAGCATCGCCCGCCGGACGGCCGCCTGCAGTTCGCGGATGTTGCCGGGCCAGGTGTAATTCTCCAGCATGCGGAGCGCTTCGGGCGATATTTCGGTGATGTTTTTGCGGAGTTGCGCGTTGAACCTCTTGAGGAAATGGTCGAGCAGGAGCTTGAGATCGCCTTGGCGCTCGCGCAGGGGCGGCAACTGGATTTCGAAGCCGTTCAGGCGGTGAAACAGGTCGAGGCGGAATGCGTTGTTCTCGATCATCTGCTCCAGGTCGCGGTTCGTCGCGGAAATCACGCGGACGTCCACGGAGATGGTCTCGTGCCCGCCGACCCGCTCGAACTTCTGCTCTTGGAGCAGTCGCAGGACTTTGCTCTGGGTGGCGGGGGACATGTCGCCGACTTCGTCGAGAAAAATCGTACCGCCATGGCACTGCTCGAAGCGGCCGATGTGCCGGCGGTCGGCGCCCGTGAAGGCGCCCTTTTCGTGACCGAACAGTTCGCTTTCCAGCAGCGTGTCGGTCAGAGCGGCGCAGTTGACGGCCATGAAGCAGGCGCCGTTGCGATGGCTGTGCTGGTACAGGGCTCGGGCAATCAGTTCTTTGCCCGAACCGCTTTCCCCGCGGATGAGCACGGTCACGTCTTGCGCGGCGACGCGGCCGATCTGCTTGTACACTTCCAGCATCTTGGGGCTGCGGCCCACCAGGACGTCGCTGTCTTCGGAGTCGGGTTCCGCTTCTTGCAGCCGCACGGGCGAGTTCATCAACCGCCGAACTTCCAGCGCCCGCTCGATAAGGATGCGGACCTGGCGGATGTCCAGCGGCTTCAGCAGGTAATCGTACGCGCCCATCTTCATGGCTTCGATGGCCGTGTCGCTGTCGTTCATCGCCGTGATGAAGATCAGCGGCAGGCGGTTGTCGATGGCGCGAATCTCGTGCGCCAGTTCGATGCCTGAAGTTTCGGGCAGCATGATGTCCAGCAGCAGCGCGTCGGGCCGGTGCTCGTGCAGCAGTTGCATGCCTTCTTCGGCGGCGCCGGCGCAATGGACGACCACGTCGGAATCCTTGAACGCCTTCTTGACGAGGAGGAGAACCGTACGATCGTCGTCGATCACGAGCAGACTAGCCATGCTTAAAAACCACTATCCTGTGGCCAGATACGGCCAGAAACCGGCCCGCTGCCGGCGATCGGGTTTACGAGAAACTCATTCTATCCGGCGGCAGGGGATTTGCGAGAGTCCCCCCGGGCCGGGAGTTGGGCGGCCGGATTGTGGAGCGCGCCTGCGGCTGTCAAAACGTCGGCCGGCGAGCCAGGATCTCGCGCAGTTGCAGCCTGCCGACCGGCTTGGCGACGTGGTAATCGAACCCTGCGTCCTTGGCCAGGCGCCGCGCCTCGTCGTGGCCATAGCCGGTGACCGCCACCAAGTAGGCCGACGCCAACTCGGGCAGCGTCCGCAACGCGCGACTGACGGCGTAGCCGTTCATCGGCGCCGGCAGGCCGATGTCGCACAACACGACGTGCGGATGAAAAGAACCGGCCAGCTTCACGCCCGAGGGCCCGTCCATGGCGGTTTCGACGGTATGGCCGTCCATTTCGAGCATTTTGTGGAGGGGCAGAATGGCGTCGCGGCGATCGTCGATGATCAGCACGCGCTGGCTGTCGGCGCGGCTGAGGGGGGTCGCAGCGGCGTCGGTTTCGGCGGGCGGCGCGGCGCACGGCAACGTGATGCTGAACGTCGCCCCGCGGCCGAGCCCCGCGCTGTGCGCTCGAATGTCGCCGCCATGCAGTTCGACGAGTCCCTTGGTGAGGGCCAAGCCCAGTCCCAGCCCGCCGCGACTGCGTTCCAGCGTCGTGTCGGCCTGGCTGAATGGCTCGAACAGCCGATCGAGCGTTTCCTTGGCCATGCCGATGCCGCGGTCGGTGATCGTAACAATTGCCCTGTCCGCGGCGGGATCGGCCGCCAGCTCGACGGTGATGACGTTGGCCCCGTCGCTGAACTTGTAGCTGTTGTGGATGATGTTGGAAAAGGCCTGGGCGAGCCGCGCGGGATCGGCCCACACCCAGAGCTGCTGGTCGGGGACGCGGAGGCGCAGCTCGCACTGGTCGAGCGAGCGGCTCTTGCGATAGTCGTCCACGGTGTCGCGCAGCAGTTGCCCGAGGTTGGCGTATTGGTGACGTAGCCGCAGCTTTCCGCGGGCGATGCGCGAGACGTCGAGCAGATCATCGACGATCCGCGACATGTAGGAGGCCTGCCGCGAAATCACGGCCTGCATTTCGGCGGCTTCGGGTTCCAGGCTGAGCATGCTGAGGACCTGAGCGCCGGTGACGATGCCGGCGAGCGGATTTCGCAATTCGTGGCCCAGCATGGCCAGGAAGTCGTCCTTGCGACGATCGGCCTCGCGAAGCGCTTCTTCGGACGATTTCATATCCGTGATGTCTACGGAGCAGCCGACGTAGCCGAGGAACGCGCCGTCGGGCCGGAAGCGAGGGGCGCCGGTCGCGGAGAGCCAACGGTACTCGCCGTCGGCGCGGCGGAAGCGGAATTGCGCGACGATGGGGCGTCGATGTTCGAACGCGTCCACGTAGCTCTTGTAGTACTCGTTGGCGTCGCTGGGGTGGACGTAGTTCAGCCAGTTCATGCCTTGGACGTCGGCCAGGGCGCTGCCGACGAACCGCAGGAACTCCTTGTTGACGTACTGGCACCCGCCGACGCCGTGCACCCAGATGAGGACGGGCGCATTGTCGGCCATGTTGCGGAAGCGGGCTTCGCTCTCGCGGAGCTCGCTTTCGACTTCCTTCAGCTCGCTGATGTCGAGATTGATTCCGACCCAGGCGACGATCTCGCCGCGGTTGTTCTTCACGGGGACGCCGCGTGCGAGGATCGGATGCCACTTCCCGTCGCGACCGCGGAAGCGGTGCTCGATGTCCCACGAACCGCCCGCCGCTACGCATTGACGCCACGCGGCCACGGTCTGGTCGACGTCATCGGGATGCAACAGCTCGGTCCAACCCAGGTTGGAGCATTGCTCCTGGGTGATGCCGACCAGGTTGAGAAACGATTCGCTGGCGTAGATGTTTCGGCCTTCGGCGTCGCATACCCAGATGCCGTAGTCGATCGACTCGCCGATGGCGCGGTACATCCGTTCGCTGTTGCGCAAGGCGGCCTCGGCGTCCTTGCGGGCGGTAATATCGACGACCGTGCCGATATAGCCGTACATGTCGCCTTGCTGGTCGCGGAGCGGCACGGCTTTGCCTTGCAGCCAGGTGACGACGCCGTCGGGCCGGAGAAAGCGGAATTCCGCCTCGGAGTTTGCCGTGCGCGCCAGCGCGTCGTTCCAGCCGGCGAGGACCCGCTCGCGGTCTTCGGGGTGAATGGCGTTGATCCAGCCTTCGCCCTTGGCCTGTTCGGCGGTCATGCCGGCCATCTGTTGCCAGCCCTCGTTGACGAAGACGTTGTTGCCCCGCTCGTCGGTTTGGAAGATGCCGACCGGCGCGTGCCGGGCGAGGGCGCGGAAGCGGGCCTCGCTGTCGCTGAGGGCGATTTCGCTTTGCTTGCGTTCGGTGATGTCGAGCGTCGCGCCGAGCATCCTCACCGGCTTGCCGCCCTCGCGAATGACCGAAGCGTTGCTGAACAGCCAGGCGTGTCCGCCATCGGGTCGAACGGCGCGGAACTCCAGTTCCAGGGGAGCGTTCCGCTCCAGGGCGGCTTGAAGGGCTTGCTGCACGCGGGGACGATCGTCGGGGTGGACCAGCGACTCGAAGCCTTCGCCGTCGGGCAGTTCGGCCGGGTTGGCGCCGAGCATGTTCTGCAGCGACTCGGACCACGAGATGCGGTTGCATTCGATGTCCCAGGCCCATACGCCGACCTTTCCGGCCTGCGTGGCCAGCAGCAAGCGGCGCTCGCTTTCGCGGAGCGCCTGCTGCGCGCGTTTGCGATCGGTGACGTCTACGGCCACGCCAGCCACGCCGATGGTGGCCCCCTCGACGTTCCTTAAGGGGAACTTCGCCGACAGGAAGAATCGGTCCGCACCGCCCCGCGGAAGAACCTCTTCGCATTCGATGGCTCGGCCGCCGTTGACGACTTCCAGGTCGAATTGGCGTATTCGATCGGCGACTTCGCGGGGCAGCAGGTCGTAGTCGGTGCGTCCGACGGCCCCTTGCGGGGCGCCCAGGGCCTGCGAGGCAATCGGGTTGCACAGCGTGTAGCGTCCCTCGAGGTCTTTAATGAAGATGGCCACCGGCGCGTTCATCGTCACGGCGCGGAACCGTTCTTCGCTGTCTCGTAGGGCTTGTTCGGCGTGGACCCGCTCGGTGACGTCGATGGCGATGCCGCCGATCAGCGAGGGCTCGCCGTTAGGTCCTGGAATGGGGAACTTGCTGACGAGCGAGTGGTGGACGCCGTCCTCGTGTTCGAGCGTTTCGATGGTCTCGACGGCCGTGCGTGCGGTAAGCGCCTGTTGATCGTTTTCGGTGAATTGACGAGCCGTCGCCGGCGAGAACAGGTCGCGGTCGGTCCGGCCGTAGAGTTCCCCTTGCGTCCGGCGGAAAGCGCGTTCGGCGGCGTCATTGACGAACACGTAGCGGCCATCGGCGTCTTTGATCCACGCCAGGCCGGGCAGGTGTCGCATGAACATGCTGAACCGCTGTTCGCTCTCGCGGAGCGCTTGCTGGCTGCGGGCCGCCTCAATGGCGTCGGCCGCGTGCCGGGCGCAAAGATCGGCGAATTGCTCTTCCCGCCGCGTCGGCACGCGCCGCTGGGCGAAATGCACGGAGAGCGCGCCCAGCAGGTCGCCGGTTCTGGTGAGAATCGGCGTGCTGTGCACGGCGCGGAAGCCGGCCTCGCGAGCGGCGGCGCGATACGCCTCGAACCGGGGGTCGGACTCGACGTCTTCGACGACGGCGCGGCGCCCGGTGGCGAAGGCCGATCCCCGCGCTCCCGCCAGCATGCCGGGCAGTACGTTGCCCAGTAGCTGCTGGCCCCGACGGCTAAAGCCGACGCTGGCGGCCGTCTTGAGATAGCCGCTCTCGGGGTCGTGGAGCGCTACCAGGCCGGCCTGGGCGCCATGCACGCGCACCAGCGTCTGGACCACGGCGACCAGCGCGCTGTGCAGATCGAGGGGCCCGGCAAGCGTCATCGCCAGATCGTGCAAATTCGTGAGGGCTTCAACCTGAGCGGCTAAATCGTCCTTGGCGCCGGCCAGGGCGGCTTCGGTCTCTTTCAACTCGGTGATGTCCACCAGCATGTTCTGAGCGCCGATGACCGCGCCGGCGTCGTCCCGGATAAGCTCGGGGTGGGCCAGCACATGGCGGCGCTGGCCGTCGGGCCGCTCGACGACGATCTCCGTAGGCGGCACGGGCCGCTGCTCGCGCAACGAAACCGCCATGGGGCAGCGGTCGAGCGGAACCGGCTGACCGTCTGTCGAGTAAATGCGGTGAGAACCGCACCAGCGCGTGTGGCCGAGCTGCGGGCGGACGCCCCATAACCGCACGGCCGCTTCGTTGAATAGAGTGATTCTGCCGGTGACGTCGCAGGCGTACACCGCGGCCGGCAGCCGTTCGATAAGCTGCCAGTGCGCAGGTTGGCCCGCGGACGGGGTCTCGCCGGCCGTCTTCAGCCCGTTTTCCGTTGCGGCGCTGGTGGTCATTCGTAGGTGGGCGTTCGACAAGGGCGCATGCCTTCAGCCGGGATTAGCCGTGACCGGGATTCCGCGGCGGCGCCATCTGCAAATGCTATCATACTCGCGACGCAGCGCTGCGACGATTATACGCATTCGGGGCGGCCGGGTCGTCTGGCGCAGGGTTGCTGCCCGTGCTTGGCGCGGGCGTTGCGCAGCCAATGACGCGTCGTTGACGTCCCATGCTGCCCCGGGATTTGTCCGGGGGTGGCTTAGAACTGCGACTGAGTTCGTCCTCATGGAGAGCGACCCTCGGCCAAAGGCCGAGGCTGCAGCGGCTCATTGGCGGCGCCGTCGTCAACGGTTGGCGCGTCTACCGGTCGACGATCGGGTCCGCCGACTCGGCGTGCAGCGTCACGCGCTCGGCGCCGCAGTCCTCCAGGGCGGCCTGGGCGTTGGCTAGCCGCAGCGGGTCGCCGGCAACGACGACCAGCGACTTCCCAAGGCGAAGGTCGCCTTCGTACTGCCGCACCTGGTCCTCCTTCACGCCCCAGCCGCTCATGGCGCCGACGAGCCCGCCGACGAGTCCGCCGGTCAGGCCGCTGGCCATGGCGCCGGCGAAGGCCACGGGCCCGATGCCCGGTACGGCCAGCAGCGCCGCTCCTGCCAGCAGGCCGAGCGTAGCGCCGGCCGCGGCGCCGATGCCGGCGGCTTTCTCGCTCTGGTCGCCTTGATCCAAGGGGCCGGCGGCTTCGAGCCGGCGGTCCTCGCTGGGCGTGATGAGCGAAACGCAGTCGCCGCGCCACCCGGCGTCGTCCAGGCGAGCGACGGCCTCCTCGGCTGCGCGGGTCGTGGCGAACACGGCGATAACGACATCCTCGCGCGGCATGGCGATACTCGTGGAGTGTTCAGTAGGGCCCCGATGGAACTGGCGGCCGGTCAGAGCGTGTTTTCAGCTAGCGCGTTAAGCAGGCGTGGTTGCCCAGTTCGGCCCGCGAGCGGGCCGGCTAAATGTAGTACCCGAAAGACTGCTGTGACGGAGAACTGGACGGTCGGCAGGGCAGCGCCTTCGCTGGGGGTGGTTAGCATTTATCGTGCCAAGCGGCGGGCGTTAGTCCCCGATGAAATGCGACAGAACGGCTTAGCGGCGATTCGTCGTGGTTGAAGCTCAATCGTCCTGGCAGAACTTGGGACACCTCGCAGCCTCGGCTGGCTGGACTGTTAACAACCGCGCGATCTAGAGCAGGCTTCAGCACGCCTGCAGAAATCGCCGCGATCAGGCGCCGGTTACGGCAAACGCGTTAGGGCGGAACGAATGCCGAAGCGAGAGTCGCGGGCGCGCGGAAGGCCGTGTTGGTTTCGCGCGTCCGCGGCACATCCATTGCAAGCCTAGGCATGCCTTGCTTCGGCGCGTCCTCGGGGCGCGGTGCTAGCGACGCGTCGTCATTGCCGATTCGCCATGGCCGCAACCTGGCATCGTTCGCGAAGGGGCGTAGCGGCGGCGTGGCGAGAGCTAGAACGTCGAACCCTCGATGACGTTGGAGCGGGCCGACGACGGACGAGGCGATGTTTGCTGACGCATCCCGTTGAGTCGAACAGTTTCTTTTTCTTTACCTAGGAGAATTGAACATGAGAAGAACTATGGCACTAGCGGCGGCGGCGGTCATCACGTTTGCTGGTCAATCATTTGGCCAGAGCACTGCCACGCAGCGCGAGGCGCGCACCGAGGCGACGACGACCCGGACCGCCCAGCCGAGCAGCGAGCAGGCGGCAAACGCGTCCGCTCAGGACCCGCTCCAGCAACACATCGCCGTCGCGCTCTTGTTGGGGAACCAGGAAGAAATCGCGCTATCGCAACTAGGCCTGCAGCGATCGCAGAACGAACAGGTCAAGCAATTCGCGCAGACGATGATCGAGCAGCATCAGCAGGCGGTGTCGAAGATCGAACAGGCGGCGCCCCACCTGGCAAGCCTCAACCTGCAACTGACGGCGCAAGGCGCCGAAACGGGCGGCGCCGCGCGAAGCGCCCGCAGCGAGTCGGCCGGCAACCCGCCGCTGACCACCCGCAGCGCCGACACGGAATCGCCCGCCGGCGAGCGGACTGCTAGCGCCGCCGCGGCGGGGAACCAGCGCAGCGGGACGGCGTCGGCCGGCCAGAACGACCCCACGCAGCAGATGGCCCAGTACATGCGCGACGTCAAGCAACAGTGCCTGGCAATGACCACGCAAGAACTGAGCAAGAAGCAGGGCGCGGAGTTCGACAAGTGTTTCATGGGCGCGCAGATGTTCCTGCACACGGGCATGCTGGCTCATTTGAAGGCGGCGGAGGGCCGCGTGTCGAACGAGATGCAGCCCATCGTTCAGCAAGGGACGCAAATGACCGAGCATCATCTGGCGCAAGCGCGGACGATTCTGGAGCAGCTTGACGCGGCCGATAGCCCGGCCCGGGCGGCAGCCGGTCAAGGCGAGACGCAGCGCCAATAGGACGCACCAGCTAGCCAAGGCATTGCGTGACGCCCGGCGCGGGCAAGCTCGCTCGCGCCGGGCTTTTTTTGTGCGCACATCCGGGGTCCGACTTGAGCCGTCGATGCAACGGCGGACAGGCCCTGCGCTGACCATTGCCCTTGCGGCATGCTATGTGCAGTGCGCGGGGCGGGTCACCCGCTTGAGCCGGTGAGGTTGCCATGCACAACGTAATCCGCGGCGGCATTGCCGGTGCGATCGCCACGGCGCCCATGACGTGGACCATGAAAGCCGCCGACCGCTATGTGCCGCGGCAGAGTCAAGGTCGGTTGCCGCCCCGGCAGATCACCGAGCACGCCCTCGAAAAGGCCGCGGTGAAGCACCGCCTGGCCAATGACCACATCGATGCACTAACGGTGGCGGCCCATTATGGTTTTGGCGCCGCGGCTGGGGGCCTACTCGGCGCGGCGGCTGGGCGGCTACCGCTACCTCGACCTATAGCAGGCGCCGCAGTCGGCATGGCGGTGTGGGCCGCAAGTTATTTGGGCTGGTTGCCGGCGGCCAAAGTCCGACGCAGCGCCATAGAAGAACCTGCCGGCCGGAACATGCAGATGATCGTCGCCCACCTAGTGTGGGGCGCGGTCGCGGGCTCGCTGCTCGACGCGGTCAGCGTCCGGGAGCTGGAAAGCTGAAGGCTGCAACGGTTGCGTGGTCGGCCGTGAGGGGCCGTTGGTCTTCAACCGGAGAGGGTTCGTGTTCTGGGCAGAATGGAGAAGCCCAACTAACTACCGCGAAGGACCTCGCGCACTACGTGCGATCCTTCAATCCCACGACGCCGCTGTGTTCCGCGCAGTGAGCGCAGCAATAGACTTCGCCATTGGCTTCGACGCCGTGCCCGACGACCCGGCAATGGCAATGGGGGCATTCGGGCGCCAGGGCGTGGATGGCGCATTCGAACGAGTCAAAGACATGCTCGGCGCCCTGGAGAGTCACCGTGAAGGCCTTGTCGTAGTCGTTGCCGCACACCTCGCATAGGGCCATTTTCCGGTCCTCCGCCGTCTTGTGGTAGGAATCGAAGTCGCGTCCCAACGAATCTATTGGATCTGCGCGCTAGGCGCTCCGGGCGTCCCACTGCGGCCCTCGTCGCTCGTTGGCGATGCATAGCCGCATCAGCAAGTCGAGGCACCGTTGGTTGCTTTCCAAGGCCCGCCGGCGTCGTTCATGGCGAGACCAATTCCGCCGAATGCTGGCAGCGCGTTGTTCAATCGTTTCCCTGCTCATATTTCATTCCCTTCGTCGTGGCTTCTCCTGGTGTGCAAAGCCCCGCAGGTTGCTCCCAGAAATGGTGGCTGTGCCTCGTCAAAAACCTCAGTAGCAAACATGATGCCGGGATCGCGCTTGGACGGCTCGCCGAGCGGCCGTCCGGCGGTCAAGGCGGTTGCTTGTCATGACTTACGGATTGGCCTAGCGGAGGGTTCGCTCGATCGAGAACCGCCGCGGGAAATGCTGCTGGACGACCTTCGACCAAAAGCGGGTCTCCATGTGAGACGCGGCGCATTAAGAAGTGGCCTCCGATGCCAGCGGAAGTCGGCGCCAGTACACTGTTGCAAGCGGTTGCGGTTCGATAGCACTCGGTGGGCTACCAGATTCGGCCCGCGCGAGGCGGCCTTTATTGTTCAGGTTAAAGCATGCAGCGATTTCGATTGGGGCTGTTCCTGGCGGCGCTCGCAGCGCCCGTTTCTCTCCGGGGGGAAGCCCGACGGCAGGCCGACTACCCCAGCGAGCCGGTGCAATCGTCGTGGGACGACCTGACGGCGGGCATTGGCGACCGGGAAGATTGGGCATCCCGGCGCTCGGCGCTGCGGTCGCGGTTTCTCGATTTGATTCGTGACCAATACAAACCCGCACGGCCGCCCCAGGGCTTGCAGGAACATGAGTCGGTGGTCGTCGACGGGCAGTACCAGCGGCGGCTGGTCAGTTATCAGGTGGAGGTCGGCGAACGGGCCCGCGCTTATATCGGCGTGCCGCTGCAGCTTGCCGGCAAGGCGCCGGGCGTCGTGGCGCTCCACGGTACGTTTCCGCACGGCATCGAGCAGGCGGCCGGGCTCGTCGACAACCCCGATAAGGCGTACCTCGACCACCTCTGCCGGCGGGGCTACATCGTGATCGCGCCGGAGCATTTCGTTTCGGGGCAGCGCACGCCCGCGGCCTGCCCTTACGATACGGCCGACTTCTACGCCAAGCATCCAGAGTGGACGGCCGTCGGCAAGTTCACTTACGAGCACTCCATCGCGATCGACGTATTGACCGGCATGGCCGAGGTGGACGCCGCGAGGATCGGCGTCATGGGGCACTCGCTGGGCGGGCAGGGAGCGATCTTTCTGGCGGCCTACGACGAGCGGGTTCGCGCCGCGGCGAGCAATTGCGCGGCAGCGTTCTTTCGGCACAACCCGCGCGTTGACGATTGGGCGCGCGACCACTGGTACGTGTACTTCAAACACATACGCCCCGGACTGATGCGGGGCGAGCTGCCGCCGATCGACTTTCATGAAATCATGGCGCTGGCGGCGCCGCGGGCGCTGCTGGACGTGTCGGCGCTCAACGACGGCGACCCGCTGGTGCAACGGCAGCGGGTCTTGATGCTCGCCAGCGTGATGCGCGTGTACGAGCTCACCGGGGCTCCGCAGAACTTCGCGTTCTACGTGCATGGCGGCGGGCATGCTGTGCCGCACGACGCTCGCCAGCTCATCTATGGCTGGCTCGACGTGCACCTGAAGCCGGCGGAAGCGACGAAGGCCAAACTCGTCGCGCCGCCGCGGTAGCCATGGGTGCGCGCAGTGCGCCGCTTCGAGTACAATGGCGGCCATCTGGCGGCCCTTTTCAGCGATCTTAGTTGACGAATCGAGCCCTAGGAGCGGACCTATGTCCAGGCCTATTTGCATTTCGCGGCGCACGTTCGTGCAGCGCGCCGGCGCGGCTAGCGCGGCGATTGCCCTGCCGATGTACCTTCCTGCGCGTGTGCTGGGCCGCGAAGGGGCGGCGCCGCCCAGCGAGCAGGTGCGCATCGGCTTCATCGGTACGGGCGGGCGGGCGCGGCAGCTCATGGACCAAGTCCCCGATGGGGGCCGGATCGTCGCGATCGCTGACTGCTACCTGCAACGGATGGCCGAGACGCTCCAGCAAAAACAGCAGACCTGGCCCGCTTACCGGGACTACCGCTCGATGCTCGATAAGGAGCAGCTTGACGCGGTCGTCGTCGCGACGCCCGATCACGGCCGTACGCTGCCGTGCATCCGGGCGATGCAGGCCGGGCTCGACGTGTACGCCGAAAAGCCGCTAACAGCGTACATTCGCGAAGGTCGGGCGCTGGTCACTGCGGCGCGAAAACTGGGGCGGGTGTTCCAGGTCGGTTCGCAGCAGCGGACGATGGAGATCAACGAGTTCTGCTGCCGCTTCGTTCGCGAGGGGGGGCTGGGGACTATCAAGAAGGTGCAAGGCGTTTGCTACACCGGGCCACGATCCATGGAGACGCTGCCTGAGGAGCCGACGCCCGAGGGAGACGACTGGAACGCGTGGTGCGGCCCGGCGCCGTTGCGGCCGTTTAACGCGCAGTTGCAGTTCGGCTGGATGCAGTGGCGGGATTATTCCGGCGGCGAGATGACCAATTGGGGAGCGCACGGCGTCGACCAGATTCAGTGGGCGCTTGGCAAAAGCCACAGCGGCCCGACGGAGCTCTGGCCGGAGACGCCCGGTCCCCACGGCAAGGTGTCGATGAAGTACGACGACGGGACGTTGGTGAGCTTCGAGTTGGAAGGCGGCCCGATGGGGGGCGCGATTTTCATCGGCAGCCAGTGCAAGATGGAGATCAATCGCAACAAGTTCACCACCAATCCGCCGGACTTCGTGAAGGACGCGCCGCCGCCGGCCGTGCAGGGGAAGTGGGAAGGGGACGGCTGGATTGCCCGGCCGCACATTCAGAACTGGCTCGATTGCATCAAGACCCGCGAATTGCCCAACGCGGATGTGGAAATCGGACACCGTTCGATCAGCGTATGCCACCTCGTGAACATTACCCGCGAACTAGGCCGGCGGCTGACGTGGGACCCGGAAAACGAACGGTTTGTCGGCGACGACCAGGCAAATGGGCTGCTGGACCGGCCGCGGCGGGCCGGGTATGAGTTGCCGGAGGTTTAGTCTTGGGCGACCGTCGCCGACGCTCGCATGGGAGAGGAAGGCCCCGGCGGAAACACGTGTCTGCTTTGGGCCTTGCTGTGGCGAGTCATCTGCGTTTCGGAGAAACGCGGCCACAGGTTGGGCGGCCACGGCTGGCTGTAGTTTTAGGCTGCAATCGTTGGGACTTGATCATCATGCTGAGAGCATTGCTGCTGGCTGTGGCGGAATTCGCGACGTGGACCTTCATGGGGATCGACGCTCGCGCCGCGGAGAAACCGAACATCATTTTTATCCTGGCCGATGACCTGGGGTATGGCGACCTCAGTTGCTACGGGCAGAAGAATTTCCAAACGCCCTGCCTCGATCGGATGGCGGCCGAGGGCCTGCGGTTTACGCAGCATTACGCTGGAAGCACGGTCTGTGCGCCCTCGCGGGCCTGCCTGCTGGCGGGGCAGCACACCGGGCACGTGTACCAGCGGGCCAACGGCAATATCGCGTTCCGACCCGACCCGCAGGACATCTCCGTCGCGCGCTTGCTCAAAAACGCACGTTATCACACGGCTCTTATCGGCAAGAGCGGCCTGTCCTGCCGCACGGAGGACGGCAGCCATCCCAATAAGAAAGGTTTCGACCATTTCTTCGGCTACGTCGATCACGGCGCGGCCCATCGTTACTATCCCAAGTGGTTGTGGCGAAACGGCGAGCGGGTGCGCTACGCCAACAACGACGGCTTCGAAGGCGATAGCTATTCTCCAGACCTGTTTCTAGAAGACGCGCTGCGCTACGTCGAATCGCACCGGGACGGGCCGTTCTTTCTGCACCTGTCGATGACGCAGCCGCACGCCGATCTCAACGTGCCGGCGAAGTGGAAAGAGCCGTTCTTGGGCAAGTTCCAGGAAGTGCCGTTTCCGGGCAATCATTATCGCCCAGAGCCGAACCCTAAGGCGACGTTCGCCGGCATGATCGCGCATCTGGATCACGCCGTGGGCCAGGTGCTGGGAAAGCTGCGCGAGCTGGGAATCGAAGAAAACACGCTGGTGCTTTTCAGCAGCGACAACGGCGGCATGAGCGAAGGGGGCTGGAGCCGCGACTATTTCGACTCCAACGGCCCGCTCCGCGGAGGCAAGCGGGATTTGTACGAGGGCGGCATTCGCGTGCCGCTCATTGCCTGGTGGCCGCAGCACATCGCCGCCGGCGAAACGACCGACCATGTTTCGGCGTTCTGGGACTTCGTGCCGACGGCGTGCGAGATCGCCGGCGCCGCGACGCCCGCCGATACCGACGGCATCTCCTACGCCCCGACGCTGCTAGGCCGCAGCAACGAGCAGAAACGCCACGACTACCTGTATTGGGAGTTTTATGAACAAGGCGGTAAGCAGGCGGTGCGGCAAGGCGATTGGAAGGGCGTGCGGCTGGATGTGCAGACGGCGTACGAAGGGCCGATCGAGCTTTATCATCTGGGCGACGACCTCGGCGAGAAGCATAACGTCGCCGGCGACCATCCGGAGATTGTCGAGCGAATGAGCGCGATCATGCGGGAAGCGCACGTCGATAGCCAGCGCTTCAAGTTCGTGAAGGAGTGAGCGGCACTACTTGCCTGGCCTCTGCAACACCTGCCCGTCGGCAAGCAGGCGCTCGCGGAGCTTGGCGTAGTCGACGTCCTGCACGCTGGCGTTGGCGTCGATAGCCTGGCCGGCGGCCGTTGCCGCGGATTGGCCGAGGATCATGAACACCGGTTCCATGCGGATCGAGCCGTAGGCGATGTGGGAGGCGCTCAGGCAGACTGGCACGATGAGGTTGTGGACTTCGCCGCGCTTGGGCACGAGCGCTCGATAGCTGATCACGTATGGGCCGCCGGGGGATTCCTGCACGTCTCCCTCGTTCTGCGCGTGGCCGCTGGGGTCGACGTAGCGCTGACAGTTGTGGGAATCCATGTTGTACGAGCCCATGCCGACGGAGTCTTCGGCGACGCGCCGCGACCGCACGTCGTGTTCGGTAACGACGTATTGGCCCATCATGCGGCGAGCCTCGCGGACGTACATTTCCGTGGGCCAATTGCCGTTGTCGGTGAATTCGTCGCGGGCGAGGCCCCATTGCTGCATGTGCTCGCGAACCTTCGCGGGCACGCGCGGATGATTGGCCAGCGTCCACATGAGGCCTTGTTGATAGCTGAGATGCTCGCGCTCGATCCGCTCGCGATCGGCGTAGCTGGCTTCCGGGTAGCCGTAGTTCATGCCGATGTTGTCGGTCGAGAACGCTCCCAGGTTGTTCGTGTCGGTCTTGCCGTTAGGCATCATCAGCGGGTGGAACGGCACGCGGAGGTCGCCGGCTTCGAAGTTGCGAAGCAGCAGCTCGTAGCGGGCTTCGTCGTAGTCGGCGGGCTTGGCGAACGGCGTGCTGTTTTCCGGAACGTTGCTCATGCACATGCGGAAGCAGTAGGCCTGGATGCGGTGATCGCCTTCGCCGGTAGCAGCCAACGGCTCATCGTGCACGCCCCAGCAGAGGCCGCTCTCCGGATTGCCCGGCGTAACGTACGGATCGACCGGGACTTCGAAGCGGTGGTTCTTGACGTTCAGCGCCGGCTGCACGCCGTTGAGCGTTTCGCCGTAAGCGTCGTTGCTTTCGCGGCCGACGTGGTAGGAGACGCCGGCTTCGGCCATCAAATCGCCCTCGTAGGTGGCGTCGATGTAGACGTGACCGCGGCACTGGTCGCCGGAGGGTTCGAGGCGCATGGCCGTAATGCGCTGGCCGTCCTTCGAGACGCCGCGCTGATGGTCGCGGACGAGGCGCTGCTGGCGGAGGACCTGGACCTTCGCTTCGCGGAGCATCGTCTCGAACAGCTCCTGGGCCACGTGCGGTTCAAAACGCCAGATGGCGGGGGCGCCGGGCCGCCAGTCGGCGTAGTCCTCGCGGCGGACAAGCTTCCAGGCGGCCGGGTCGTCGTAGTGCGTCTTGAGGCGTTTATAGAACTCCAAGGCAATGCCGCCGATGACCCGTTTATCGCCGCTATCGGTGGCGCCGAGGCCGTTGACGGTCATGCCGCCAATGCGGCGTTCTGGCGACACGAGGACCACGCTTTTGCCCATGCGGGCAGCTTGCACCGCGGCGGCGACGCCGGCGCTAGTTCCGCCATACACGACGATATCGGCGGTGTGCGTGGCGGCGGCGGCTGGCGCGGCGAAGCAAAGTGCGACGACGATGGCGGTGCGGAGCATGGTTTGGTCTCTGGCGAGTGCTGGATGCTGGATGCTGGATGCTGGATGCTGGATGCTGGATGCTGGATGCTGGGAAACGGGGGGGCGACGTCGCTATGGTATCTCGCAGCGCCGCGGTTTGCGAGCCGGCGGTGTTCGGAGATGAACGCCGCGGCTCGCAGGCCGGCGCCGGCGTACTAATCAGGCGCGGCTCGGCGGCTACAGCCACAACATGAGGCGACCGCCGAGCATATCGGGAAGCGCTTTGCGTACCATGCGTTCGACCACCGGGCCGCCGTAGCGGGTGCTGAGGTGGGCGGCGATTACCAGCTCGTTCCGGAAACGCCCGCGCCGCTCGACGAAGTCGTCTAGGTGCATATGGCCGAACTTGTGGATCTTTTCCTTGCGGTGCTCCGGCGCGACGAACGTCATCTCGGCGATAAGAATCTTGGCGTCGTACATTGCCGGGCAAGCGTCGAGCCCGGCCGGCGCCGTGTCGCCCGCATAGGCCACGAGCGGCACGCGGACCTCTTCGGTCACCTCCGTCCCCGCCAGGCGGAGATCGCGAATCTGCTCGCCGGCGAGCTCTCGATACTCGGCCTTCAGCTTATGGCGACGGTCCCAGACGACGTAACCGAGCGACGGCACCGTGTGCTTCATGGCGCTGGCGGTGACGACCAGTTCGCGGGAAAGCCCGACCTCGTCGCCAGGCTGCAGCCCCCGCAGGTCGCAGGGCATGCGGCCGCGATCGAGGCGAATGAAGCTCTTGATGACCTGCTGAATCGGTTCGATCGTCTCGACGGGTGCGTAGATGACCGGCGGCGCCATCTTCATCATCCGACGGCGGGCCACGTACACCGGCAGCGCGGCGACGTGGTCGAGGTGGCCGTGGGTGACGAACCAGGTCTCGGTGCCCATAAAGCCCCAAGGCTGGCCGCCGAGGTCGAATCCGAGGCTGAGCTCGGGAAACCGCCAATAGGACTGGACCGCCGCGCGGGAATACCCCTCGATGGTCAGATTGCCGTGCTGGACGGTCTTGACGGGGGCATTGTCGATCATCGTACTAGTGTACGGACCGCTGGCAGCATGCGGAAGGACGGGCGGCCGCGATGGTCGGAGATGAGATGCCCGCGCCGGCGGCGTGCCGGGATGCGGCGGCGTACGCGACGCCGGGGCTCGTTTGCGACTGGAGCGACGTTTGCTGCGGCGCGTCGCGCCGTCGGGCCAGGGCGCCTGCCGCCTCGACTGCAAGTGCGCCCGATTCATGCCGCCGCGGCGGCGGCTGGGCTATTCGCTTCCGAGGGCGCCGCCGGCGGCAGGATCCAGATTTCAGCGAAGACGTCTTCTTGCTGGCAGCGGGCTTTGGCGTGGCGAACGAGTTCCAACAGCGCCAGGAACAGCCCCACCATGCGCGAGCGGTGCATGCCCGGTTCAAACAGCGTGCTGAAGGCGAAGCGGCCCTCGGCGGCGATGCGCTCGGCGATGCGCTGCATGTGGACTTCGATGGGCGTGTCGTCGTAGCGGATTTTTGCGGCGCGGTCGGGCGATTTCTCGCGCATGACCCGGCTGAACGCGCTCACCAGGTCCCAGATTTCCACTTCGGCGATCGGTTGCGTCGCGGGGCTTGCGAGGCCGGCCTCCAGATCATCGACGCGGCGCGCGTAGCGGAGTTGCCAATCGCGAGCCCGCTCTTCGAGCAGCGAGGCGGCTTCCTTGTAGCGTTTGTAGTCGAGCAGGCGTTGGACAAGCTCGTGGCGGGGATCATCGAGCGGCTCTTCTTCGATGTCCTCATGCCGCGGAAGCATCATCCGCGACTTGATTTCCATGAGCTGCGTGGCGACTTCGAGGAAGTCGCCCACCGCGTCGACGTCGATCTGCTCAATGACCGCCAGGACTTCCAGATACTGGTCGGCGACCCGCGCAATGGGGATTTCTAGGATTTCCAATTCATTGCGTTTGACAAGGTATAACAACAGGTCCAAGGGACCGGCGTACATGTCGAGTTGAACGCGGAAACGCATGGGGCTACAACATCGGCGGACTTTAGGGTCGGCGGGATTATGGCGAGTCGGCGGGATGACGGCTAGGTCAGGCCGCCGCCGCGGCGAAAGCGATGCGGCGTTAATTGAAACTAGCCGCCGGCCGGTGACCTGGGGGGCCCATCGGCCGCTAGCACCAGGGAGATGCGCGAATGGACCAGAAGCGTATTTGGGCGCCGTGGCGGATGGCGTATATCGCCGGCGATGGAGGCGCCGCCGGAGCGGCCGCCGAGCCCTCGGCTTGGCTCGACGGGGCCGACCGGCACTGCTTCCTCTGCCGAGCGGCGGCCCAGTACGCTGATGAAGCGGCGGCCCGCCGCGAGAGCCTGGTGGTGCGAACGGGCGAGCGGACGGTGACGCTGCTTAATCGCTACCCGTACAACAACGGTCATCTGCTGCTGGCGCCGCGGCGACACGTCGGTGCGTTTCACGAGCTGTCAGACGATGAGCATTTGGAAGCCGCTCGGACGCTGGTGCACTTTACCGTGCGGCTCAGCGAGTTGATTCGGGCCGAGGGGTTCAACATTGGTCTGAACTTGGGTCGCGTGGCTGGCGCCGGCGTACCGGGACATTTGCATTGGCATCTCGTGCCGCGATGGCAGGGGGACGCCAACTTCATGCCCGTGACGGCGGACGCCCGCGTGATCTCCCAATCGCTCGAAGCGCTGTGGCAGGCCGTCGTTGAAGATTGAGCCCAGGCGGGCGGATGGCCCGCGAGCCCCAAGGATACTTTGTCGCCTTCGATGGAGGGGACCTCCGGGGGTTATTATTGACGACCGCGCCGCCAACGAGCCCCTGCAGCCCCGGCCTTTGGCCGGGGGTAGCTCTCCAAAAGGACAAACCCAGCTCCGCTGGTCAGCGACCCCCGGGCAAAGCCCGCGCTGCAAGCCACCCCGCGGCGGCGCAACTTGCAATAGACCATGTCTAATCCGCGTTCTTCCCTGGCGCCTTATGCGATGGACGACGCCGCGACGGCCGGCCGGCTCTATGCCGAGCCGGACCACCCGTATCGCGGCCCGTATCAGCGCGACCGGGACCGGATCGTCCATTCCAGCGCGTTTCGGCGCCTGGCGCACAAGACGCAAGTGTTCACCGGCGCGATGGGAGACTATCACCGCTCTCGGTTGACGCATACGCTGGAAGTGGCGTCGATCGCCCGCACGGTGGGACGCACGCTGCGCTTGAACGAGGACCTGATCGAGGCGCTGGCGCTGGCGCATGACATCGGGCACCCGCCGTTCGGGCATGCCGGCGAAGACGTGCTCAACGAGTGCCTGTCGGCATGCGGGGGGTTCAACCACAACCAGCAGGCGCTGAGGCTGGTGGAACTGCTGGAGACGCGGTATCCGGGCTTCCCCGGGCTGAATCTGTCTCGCGAAATCCTCGACGGACAGCGCTGGCGAACTCACCGGTCGCGCACGGAGGCCGCCGGCGGGCGGCTGCTGGAGGTGCAGGCCGTCGATGCGGCCGACAGCATCGCCTACAACGCGCACGATGCGGACGACTCCGTGGAACTGGGAATGCTGCGCGCGGGCGATTTGGACGACGCAGCGCTGTGGCGCACCGCGGCGCGCCGCGCGCGGCAGCGATATGCGGCGCTCGACGAGGAGCAATTTCGCCGCGCCGCGGTGCATGAGCTGATCGACGTTTGCGTCAGCGACCTCATCGCCAGCTCGCGGCGCCGGCTGGCGAACGCCGCGCCGGCGAGCGCCGCCGAGGCGCTCGCCCTGGAACGTGCGTTGGTTCGAAATTCCTCGGAGTTGAATGAGCAAAAGACCGAATTGCAGCGGTTGCTTTTCGACCGCGTGTATCGGCATCCGCTGGTGCTCGAGCAACGGGCGTATGCAGGCGGCGCACTGCGGGCGATGTACACGGCCCTCGTCAACGACCCGGCGCGGCTGCCGACGAAGTACCATGGCGTCGCGCAGCGCGAGGGCTTGTCGCGGGCGGCGGGGGACTTTCTCGCGGCGATGACCGATCGCTACGCGCTGGAACAATACGATCAAATGACGCTGGGATAGCCAGCCCGCGGGGGGCTCGGCCAGTCGTTTCGCCGGGCGGATGCCGCCGCCATTTGGCCGTCGACAGGGCGGCGCGCTGGTTGGTGCAGCGCCGCGGCGCTGTTAGAATTGAGAGGCGGGGGAAGCTATTACCGCGGCGTGGCCGAGGGCCGTCCGGGCGCATGGCTCCGGGGCGGCGGCGGTGGCTCCGTGTTTTTGCCCAGTTCGCGAAGTTCCTATGGCACTGGTCATTCTGCGCTGCGTCTTTTTGGCCGTGGCGATCGCGCTGGGGTTTCAGTTCGCCACCTCCGACGTGCTGTGGGGCGACAACCGCTGGCTGCCGTGGATCGGCTTTGTGGGCGTGATCGCGGCGGCGGTCGGCGTACTGGCGGCCGATATCACCAGTCGGCGGAAACGACTGGAAACGATCACCGCGTTCTACTTCGGCGCGGTGATTGGCCTGTTCTTCACCTATGTGCTGCAGTTGGCGCTTACGCCGCTGCTGCCGAACGCGAACACCTGGACCTCGAATTGGTCGAAGCTGGCGTTGGCCACGGTCGTGTGCTACCTGTGCATCAGCGTACTGCTGCAGACCAAGGACGACTTCCGGTTCATCATTCCGTACGTCGAGTTCGCCAAGGAAATCAAAGGGTTGAAGCCCTACGTGCTGGACACCAGCGTGGTGATTGACGGCCGGATCGCCGACGTCGTCGAGACGCGGATCATCGACAACCAGTTGATCATGCCGCAGTTCGTGATTGCGGAGCTGCAGTCGCTGGCCGATTCAAGCGACAAGCTCAAACGGGGCCGCGGCCGGCGCGGACTCGACCTGCTCAACCGGCTGCGTAGCGACCCGAAGGTCGATCTGGTGGTGTTCGATCGCGAGTTGCCGCAGTTCGCCGGGCAGCCGGTCGATCAGAAGCTCGTGTTGCTGGCCAAGCACCTGGAAGGCAAAGTCGTTACCAACGATTACAACCTGAACAAGGTCGCGCGGCTGCACAATGTCGGAGTCATCAATCTCAATGACCTGAGCAACGCGCTAAAGCCGATCTTCCTGCCGGGGGAGACGATCGAAGTGCGGATTGTCAAACCGGGCGAGGAAGCTGGGCAGGGCGTCGGCTATCTCGAAGACGGCACGATGGTCGTCATCGAGGGGGGGCGAGAGCACATCGGCGAAAACGTTGGCGCCTTGGTGACCAGCGTACTTCAAACCAGCGCTGGCCGAATGGTTTTCGGGCGGTACGAGAGCCGGATTTCACCCAACGGGCGTGCCGGCGAGCGCGGGACGACGTGACGCCGCCTGGCGGCGATGGCGAGGGCGTCCTCATTTCAGAATATTAATTCACCGCCCCGGTCGACGTGCGCCGTTGGTACACTTGACGGCACTGGGCGACTCTTTCGCCACGGCGATGTTTTTTTGTTTCTTGGCTGTGAGGCGGCGTCATGGTTCTGCGAATTGCCCTCGTGCTAGGATTGTTCACCGCGGTCGAAGCACTCTGTCTGCGCACGGCCGCGGGCGCCGAGGAAGGCGGCCGTCCCAATGTCGTCATCATTCTGGTAGACGACATGGGGTTTTCCGATATCGGCTGTTATGGCAGCGAGATTCCAACGCCGAACATCGATGCGCTAGCGGCCCGCGGCGTCCGCTTCACGCAGTTCTACAACACCGCGCGGTGCAGTCCGACGCGGGCGTCGCTGCTCACGGGACTCTATCCCCACCAGGCGGGCATGGGGCATCTGGACAGCGAGGTCATCGAAGGCTCCAAGGGAACTTCCGGCCGCCTCCGCGACGACTGCGTGACCATGGCCGAGGTGCTCCGC
>QEVI01000167.1 GCA_003576855.1 Planctomycetota bacterium | reverse complement strand
AAACCCCGAAACCAGCGAAGCCATGATCTACGCCGCCATGATCAGCCTTATGTCACGACGCTTGGCCAATGCAAAGTTCATTTGAAGACACGCTCTTAGTGGCGGGGCGCACCGGCCCCGCGGTAAGATACAGGCGCCGCAAGGCGGGTGGAGCCGCCCGCGGCGCTCACCACAGAAACCTGTACGGGAGGCGTCTATGGTTCGCTGTATTCTCGCCGCTGCGCTGGTTTGTTCAACCTCCGTCGCCAGCGCCACGCTCATTCCGTTTGAGCGGCCGGCGCCAGCGCCGATCGAGAATTACCTGCCGGTCTACACGACGATCGTCGACGCGCCGTCTCCGGTGTGGATTGAAGCTGTGTACGATCCGGGATACCAGCCGGTCCTGACCGGCTCGGGCTTTTGGATTCGCCGCGACGTGGCCACCTGGATCACGACGTGGGGCGAGGCGTTCTTCGCCTCGATCAACTTGGGGCCGTACCGCCACGACGCGAGCGTGCAGCTAGAGATCGGCACGTACTACGGAGCCCCCTACCATTTGCGCCTCTATCGCATCAACGGTGGACCGACTAAGTTCGCCCTCGGCGTGCAGTTCCCCGAGCCGGCAGCCTGGACGACGGGCCTCGGCGCGCTAGCCGCGCTGCCCCTCTTCCGGCGGCGGAGCGTCTGACTCGAAGAGCGGGCAGCCGACGCAGAGTACGTAGAGCGACGCCTCCGGTTGCCGCGCGTGCCACGCAGCGCGTTCCTCTCCCTGCGGCCAGTAGTGCGGGAGGCAGCGCCGCACTAGCGGATGCGAGCAAATGTGCGCCGGCTGTTCCTCGTTGCGCTGGCCGCGGCAGCTACGGCAAGCGACCTTCACCGCGCCGGCCCGCCTCCCCAGGTACCGGCACGCCGCGCGACACGCCCGCCGCGCCGGCTGCCCGGTGGCCGGGTGCAGCGCCCGCAGCGGACGCGGGTGGCCCTGGGTCTTCGAACCAGGGCCGGCGGATCCGGCAAGAGGTTGTTGACAAGGGGGGCGGACTCCATCTTGAGCCGACCTCCCGTGGCGGCGCCACGCGCGGTTCGGAGGACCGGGGCCACCGGCGGAGAAGGGTCTGGATCGCTCCCACGGCTGCTCACTTCTTATGCAGGCGGTAGATCCAGTGCCCGCGTTGATGACGGGCCCGCTCAAGCAGGTATGAGGTCTGCAGCACTTCGCTTCGCTGAAAGCCCTCGGCGTCCTTCGCGGCCGCCACGAAACCCGCATCGCCGCGGGCGTGGATTACGAACATCAGGTCTCTGCGGCGCGCGTCGATCAACCAGAACTCGCGGACGCCCGCCGCGAAGTACGCCGGCGGCAGCCGCTGCGAGTCCTTCTTCACCGAACTGTCGCTCACGATCTCGACAATCAGATCGGCGGCGCCTTCCACTTCCGCGAATCGGTCCGGCTCCCCCGAGGCTTTCGGCACGAGCCTCGCGCGGCCGGTATCCAGCGCTTCGTGCGTAATGACGACTACGTCGGGCTCTGCCGAGACGTCGCCGGGCATGCTCGAGATGCGAGTTTCCGCGATCAGCGTGTGGCCGAGATCGAGTTCATCCACTCGGTCTTTCACCTCGGCGGCGATCTCCGTTTTTAGCGTGCCGTGCGTAAAGAAATCCTCCGGCGACATGTCAACCTCGATCCGACCGGCGATGTAATCGATCCGCCCACGCTCGGGGAATCCGTCAGAGAGCGCCCATCGGCGGAACTCGGCAAGGTCCCGGATGAGCGGGATTTCAACTTCCAGGTCAAGGAGCACCGTAGCCATAGGCGGACCTCATTACCGCTGCGACAATTTGGCGAAGTCTCATTATACGCTAACGGCGGAGTGCTCCGTTATGCTAGCGCGTTTCGCAGCCAACGCCCCGTATGACTTGCCGCACAGGCCGCCGCCTCTTCCGGCGTGCCGGCCACGACGATCTCGCCGCCGCCGGCGCCACCTTCGGGGCCCATGTCGATCACCCAGTCGGCCGAACGGATGACGTCGGCGTTGTGTTCGATCACCAGCACCGTGTTGCCCAGCTCGACGAGTTGCTGCAAGACTTTCAGCAGCCGGCCGATGTCGTCGGCGTGCAGCCCGGTCGTCGGCTCGTCGAGCACGTAGAGCGTCGCGCCGGCGGAGGGGCGGCCGAGTTCGGCCGCCAGCTTGATCCGCTGCGCTTCGCCGCCGGAGAGGGTCGTGCTCCGTTGGCCGAGCGTGAGATAGCCGAGGCCGACGTCGGCCAGGCTCTGCAGCATGCGATGGATGGGCGGGTGGTTTTCGAAGAACTCGCCCGCCTCGTCGATGTTCATCGCCAGCACGTCGGCGATCGACTTGTCGCGGTAACGCACGGCGAGCGTCTGGCGATTGAACTGCTTGCCGTGGCACGCCGGGCAGGTGACGAACAAGTCGGGCAGAAACCGCATTTCGATCCGTTCGACCCCCTGCCCCTGGCAGTGCTCGCACCGGCCCCCCTGGGCGTTGAAGCTGAACCGGCCGCTTCTGTACCCGTGCTGCTTGGCGTGCTTCGTGCCGGCGAAGACGCGGCGAATGTCGTCCCACAGGCCGGTGAAGGTGGCGGGGTTCGAGCGGGGCGTGCGGCCGATGGGCGACTGATCGACGTGGATCAGCCGATCGAGCTTCGCGGCCCCGCGGAGGGCGCGATACGGGCCGGGCCGCGTGGCGGCGCCGTTGAGCTTGCGGGCCAAGGCCGCCGCCAGGGTGTCGATGACCAGCGAGCTCTTGCCGGAACCGCTCACTCCGGTGATGCACGTGAACAGCCCCAGCGGGAAGCGGGCGTCGATGTTCTTGAGGTTGTGGAGCGCGGCGCCTTCCAGTTCGAGCATTTTTGATTTGGCCGGCCTGCGGCGCTCGGCGGGCGGCTCGATGCGCAATCGACCGGACAGGTAGCCGCCGGTGATCGAAGCCGGATTGGCCGCCACTTCCTCCGGCGTGCCGGCGGCGACGATCCGCCCGCCGCGCTCGCCGGCCCCCGGGCCGATGTCGATCAGCCAGTCGGCCGAGCGCATCAGCGCCTCGTCATGCTCGACGACCAGCACCGTGTTGCACTGCTGCTGCAGGCGGCGGAGCGAACCGATCAGCCGGGCGTTGTCGCGCGGGTGCAGCCCGATCGACGGTTCATCGAGAATGTACAGCACGCCTACGAGCCCCGAGCCGATGCTGGTGGCCAGGCGAACGCGCTGCATTTCGCCGCCGCTGAGGGTATCGGCGCCGCGATCGAGCGTGAGATAGTCGAGACCGACTTCGAGTAAGAAATCCAGGCGGCGCACGATCTCGGCGGTCAGCGGCTGGCCGACGGCCTGCATGGCGGGCGCGAACGACAGGCCGCGGAAGAACGCCGCCGCCCGGTCGATCGGCAGCGCCGTGATTTCGTGGACGGCCAGCCCGCCCAGCCGGACGGCGCGGGCCTCGGGCCGAAGCCGCGAGCCGCCGCACTCGCGGCACGGCACGGGCCCGCGGAACTGGGCCAGGCGCGTGCGGGCGGCGTCGCTGGCGGCGGCGTAGTCCATTTCTAAGTGAGCCAGCAGGCCGGGGAATTTGCCGCCGTCGCCATATAGCAGTTGCTCGCGGGCGCGCGGGGGCCACTCGTTCAGCGGGGCGTCGGCGCTCACCTTCGCCGCGGCCAGCAGCGGCTCGAGCAATTGCCGTTGTCGCTGACGCGCATCGCCGTTGCCGGCCCGCCAGGGGGCAATGGCGCCGGCGCTGAGCGAGAGGTTCTCGTCCGGCAGGACGAGCTCCGGCGCGAATCCCTCGCGCGTCGCCAGGCCGTCGCAAGCCGGACAGGCGCCGTAGGGGCTGTTGAAGCTGAAGGTCCGCGGTTCGATCTCGGTGAGGTTCGTCTTGCAGTCGGGGCACGCATAGCGGGTGCTGAACACCCGTTCGACCCAGCCGTTTTCGGGCGTCGAAGGGGCCGGGATTCTCTTGCCGCTGGCGGGCGCGTCAGCCGGCGAAGTCCCCCGTGGCAAAAGAATCCCGGCCCCTTCGACGCCTTCCGCTTGCGTCTTCGCATCCGGGGTGAGGATCGCGGCCCGCAACGCCCCGTCGCCGTGCTTCAGCGCCAGTCGCACCGATTCGGCCAGCCGGTTCTCGATGCCGGGGCGAATGATGACGCGGTCGACCACGGCGTCGATGTCGTGCCGCTGTTGCGCCTTTAGCTCCGGCAGGTCGTCCAGTTCATAGGTGAGGCCGTCGACGCGAACCCGTACAAAGCCTTCCTTGCGAATCCGTTCGATGACGTCGGCGTGCTTTCCCTTGCGCCCGCGGACCATGGGCGCCAGGATCATCACTTTCGCCTGCGGGGGGAGCGCGAGAATCGCCCGCTGGATTTCTTGCGGGGTTTGCTGCGTGATGGGCGTGCCGCACGTCGGGCAAGCCGCCTCGCCGGCGCGGGCCATCAGCACGCGGAGGAAGTCGTAGATCTCGGTCGCCGTCGCCACGGTGCTCCGCGGGTTGTTGAGCAGCGGGCGCTGGTCGAGGGCGATCGTCGGCTGCAGCCCTTCGATCAGGTCGACGTCGGGCCGCTCCATCTGGTCGAAGAACTGGCGGGCGTACGTCGATAGGCTTTCGATGTACTGCCGCTGCCCCTCGGCCAACAGCGTGTCGAAGGCGAGCGAACTTTTTCCGGAGCCGCTGAGTCCTGTCAGGACGACGAGCCGCCACTGCGGGATGTCGAGATCGATGTTCCGCAGGTTATGCGTGCGCGCGCCCCGAATGCGGATGGCGTCCTGGGGCGGGGCGGCAGGCGGCGAAAGGGCGGCGAACATGGAGCGTACCGCGGGACTTGGCCGGCATCGCCCATGACGCCACGCCGTGATATCGGCGCTGCTGCCGCTCACTCGGCGGCAGTAGGCAATGTCCAAACCCGCCACCCTAACACCGCCGACCAACCGGGGCAACCGGCGGCGCTTGCGCAGCGGTTACCCATGCCCGATGGACTGGCCGCTTAAGCGGCCAGTCCGCAGTGAGCGTCCTAGCGCACGCCACACAACGGCAGCTTGTGACCCCTGGCGGCCCCCGGTATCATCAAAGGTTCGGTTTTTTGGCATGTTACAGGACTATCACATGCGTCACGTCCTTTCGGCTCTTGTGCAGAACGTACCGGGCGTGCTGGCCCACGTGGCCGGCATGTTCGCCTCCCGCGGCTACAACATCGACAGCCTGGCGGTGGGCGAAACGGAAGACCCGAGTTTCTCGCGGATGACGTTCGTCGTCGTCGGCGACGACAGCGTGCTGGAGCAGGTTCGCAAGCAACTGGAAAAGATCGTCACCGTCGTGCGGGTCGAGGACGTCAGCGCTCAGGAGTTCGTCGAGCGCGACCTGATGCTCATCAAGGTGCGTGCGACCCCTGAGCATCGGGCCCAGATCATTGAGCTGTGCGGCATCTTCCGCGGCAAGGTCGTGGACGTATCGACCGACCAGGTGATCATCGAGATTTCGGGCCAGGAAAAGAAGATCGAAGCGTTCATCGACTTGATGCGCCCCTTCGGCATCCTGGACCTCGCCCGGACGGGAAGAATCGCGCTGGTCCGCGGCGCCGGCAAACCGAACGGCGACCACGGCTCGCTCCACCGCGTGACGCAAGGCGCCACGGCGTGAAGTGCGCTCATACGCACGATGCGATAGGAAGTAGTTGGAGGATCATTGCCCTCGGGGCCTCGGGTCGCCAGCAGCACCTCCCGGACCGCGCGGCGGTCCGGCTAATAGACCACCATCAACGAATCGTCCATCGTCTAGGATTTCCCCATGGCCGCCACGATTTATTACGACAAAGACGCCGACCTCAATGCACTCAAGGGCAAGACCGTCGCCATCATCGGCTATGGTTCGCAGGGGCACGCCCATGCTCAGAACCTCCGCGACAGCGGCGTAAAGGTGATCGTCGGCCAGCGGCCCGGCGGCAAGAACTACGATCTGGCGAAGAGCCACGGGTTTGAGCCGGTGTCGGCCGCCGACGCCGCCCGCGAGGCCGACGTCGTCAACATCCTGCTGCCCGACGAACTGCAGGCCGACGTCTACCGCGCAGACATCAAGCCGAATCTCAAGGCCGGCAACGTGCTGATGTGCTCCCACGGCTTCAATGTCCACTTCGGTCAGATCGAACCTCCGGCGGGGGTTGATTTGCTGCTCGTGGCGCCGAAGGGGCCGGGTCACCTGGTGCGCAGCGAGTTCGTCGCCGGCGGCGGCGTGCCCTGCCTCATCGCGCTGGGCGACGGCGCGAGCGAGGAAACCTTCAAGATTGGCATGGCCTACGCCAAGGGGATCGGCGGCACTCGCGCGGGCGTCATCCGCACCACGTTCGCCGAAGAGACCGAGACCGACCTGTTCGGCGAGCAAGCCGTGCTGTGCGGCGGCGCGTCGGCGCTGGTGAAGGCCGGATATGAAACGCTCGTCGAAGCCGGTTACCAGCCGGAGATGGCGTACTTCGAGTGCATGCACGAGCTGAAGCTCATCGTGGACCTGTTCTATCAAGGCGGGCTCAGTTACATGCGCTACAGCGTCTCGAACACCGCCGAGTACGGCGACTACACCCGCGGCCCGCGGATCGTCACCGAGGAGACGAAGCGGGAGATGAAGAAAATCCTGGAAGAGGTCCGCAGCGGCCAGTTCGCCCGCGACTGGATCTTGGAGAACAAAGCCGGGGCGGCTTCGTTCAAAGCGATGCGACGCCGCGAACGGCAGCACGGCGTCGAGCAGGTAGGCAAGGAACTGCGGCGCATGATGTCGTGGATCCAGGAGAAGGAAGTCGACTAGCGCCAGTTGCCAGCAGCGCGAGCGCCCAGCCGCGGCTCAACGAGCCGCCGGAGCGTTGCGGGGCGAGGGCTTGATGCGAGGCCGCGAGGGCCGCTCCGGCCGCTCGTTGAGCGGCGGCTGATTGCTGTTGAGCGTCGGCTCGCTTTGGGTTGAGTCGGGGCGGCTCAGGCAGGCCCGCTGGGCGGCGGTCCACAGGGCGAGCGCGATGGCGGCGCCGAGGCCGGCGGCGAGAATGTCGGCGTGCGGCAGTTCGTGGACGCCCGCCAGCAGCCGGCCCCGCGACAGGCCGCCCAGCAGCGCCCCGAGCACGCCGACGGCCACGCTGCCGCCGGGCGAGGCGTAGGCCCGCTGCGAGCGAACGAGGCGACTGCCGACCAGCCCGGACAGCACGCCCACCCACAGGCAATTGAAGAGGATCATCTGCTCTACCTTGGTTCCTGGCTGGGCGCCCACGGCCGGGCGCGCGTATGCCGGGAGTCGCTACAGGCGCACCGCGCTGTTTTTGTAGCGGCACGCGCCGCGCCGAAAGACGCGCCTCCCAGCGCGCGTTTTGACCTAATTGACACGCAGGCTTGCAGTTACGGCTCAAATGACGGCCGTGGCGGGCCGTTTTGGCGGCTCCGCCGTGCATGCCGCAGCGCCGCATTCATGACGACGGCCGTTGCAGATCTGACAAAGCCCGCTCCCCTTGGCCAACCAGGCGGGGCTCTCTGCCGGCCGGCGCCTCCCCGGCCAGCGACGCCGGTCCCGCGGCGTCAGCACGCCGAGGAAACTGTTTGCGATCGCCGGACAGGCCGACTTAAAATCGTACGTATCTTCTTCGATTGGCTTCTGTGCTTGGGGGGCGACCATGACGGCATTCGTCGTTGCGCGGGCTGTCGTTGCCGTGCTGTGCGTTTGGCTCATGGGGACGAGCGGCTGGGCGGCCACGTTTGCTCCGATAGCCGGTTCGCTGGCGATTCGGGCCGGCAACAAGGCGGCGCAGACGACGCCCGTGGTCATCGGCGCGGCGAGTCTCTCGGACAATTCCTTTCCACAGGGCGTCGATTTCGCTACCGCCAGCCTCATTGCGGCGATTCCGCAGGCCAACCGCTTCACGTTTTCGGGCTCTGCCAGCAGCAGCACGAACGCGACGGCGCCGGCGGGGCAAACCCAGGCGACGGCGTCGGTGGTGTTTCAGCAGTCGTTCACCACGACCGAGCCGCGGTGGTTGGAGTTGGTCGGCCAGGTGCTCAGCCCGCCCGCGCAGCCGAACGTATTCGCCACGCTGACGCTCTCGCGCGCCGGGCAGCCGGCTCCCGTGTTCGTCCTGGGCGATACCGCTGGGGAGCCAGCCCATCGCGGGGCCGCCGCGCCGGCGGGAACGTTTGCCCTGTCCGGTTCCATCGATACGACGGCGCCGAAGCCGGGCAGCTTCGCCGGGGCGTTTTCCGGTTACTTGTTCATCGCCAGGCTGGGCGACTTCAACGGCGACGCGGTTGTCGGCGGCGCCGATCTGCCGACCTGGAAGACCGGCTTCGGCTCGACGACCGGGACGTTCGCCAGCGGCAATCTGGATGAAGACGGCGACACCGACGGGGCTGACTTTCTGCTCTGGCAGCGGCAATTCGGCTCGCCGGCGTCACTGGCCGCGACGAGTCTCGCCGTGCCGGAACCGCACGTGGCGGCCTGGCCGCTGCTGCTGTGGGCTTACGCGGCTCGGCGGCGCGGGCGCCGCGAGCCGCTTCACTGCCGTACATAGCGCTCCGCCGCCCGGCGGGCCAGGCTGTCGCCGGCCAGGTATAAGGCGACCGGCGTCGATTTCTGGGCCCATACCCGCTCGTGCGTCATCCAGAGCGTTTTCTGCTTGCCGATGGCCTGGCAGGAGACCCGCACGGCGTCGCCTCGCCAATGCGCCGGCACGCGGTACTGAATCGAAAGCTCGTGAACGCCCTCCAGCGACGTCGTCGGCGAAGCCCGGAGGATAAAGAAGACGCCATGCTCCGAATTCATCGTGCCGCTGGCGATCACGGGCAACTTGGGCGCCGTGCGGACCGTCTTTTCGGTGACGACTTCCTTGCCGCCCTTGCCGCCGCCGACCGTCGGCGTGACGTGCGCCACGATGGCGCCCAGCGGCACAGGCAGCTCGCCGCCCAGCGACGCCTCGAACGAGTGCGAGGATTCGACCGTGCGGGTGGTCTCAATGTCCGCGGCGTAGGGGCTCTCCAGGCGGGTTCCCGGCGAAAAGGCGTGGACGCGGAGCCGCTCGTCGGCGTCGTCGATCTCCACGCGAATCGACTCGACGTCTTCGGCGGCGCCGGCCGTCAGGTAGACGCTGAGCCGTAAGGTAAGCTGCACGATTCGCTCGTCGGGATACTGCTCGCTGAACTCGGCCGGCGTCACGTCGCGGCATTCCAAGGCACGGCCGAAGTCGAACGCCAACGCGGGTTCGTCGGCGTGGGCCTGCGATGGGCGCCCATGAACGGCTGCCAGCAGGACAAGCGTCGCAGCAAGAATCGGGCTACCCGAAGGCGTGAACAGACGCATGGCGGAAGGCTCCTCTCTTCCCAGGCGTCGCCACGTCGAACTCCTCTCGGCGTGCTGACGCTACCGACGCGCCTTCCTGTGCGCGGCAATCCATATTCGGTCCGGCAGTTCTACGCGGCGGCTTGCGAAAAGGTTTTGCAGAATTTGCGACTGCCTGGCCCGCTTGGAGCCGCTATTGACAACCGGCGGGTTGGCGAAGCCTGTGCGGCGGCCGCAACGAAAACGGGGTCATATAGTTACGTCACCCGCCCTCGGTCGGGCGTTGTCTTCCGGGCCGCCGCTAATATGCAACCAGCCGCGTCGTGCATGCGGTGGCAATCCACTGCGGGCAGGGGTACCATTGACGGTTCTAGCGGTTGCGCCGTCCCCGGGGCCCGGATGGCGGCGCCGCCGCTTCCCGCCCGACGTCCCACCCACCCGAGGAGGCAGTACCTATGCGACGCCATGCCCGCCGTGATGAGCGCGCGTTGACGAACCGACGTGCATTTCTGGCCAACTCCGCGTCGATCATCGTCGCGAGCGGCGCCGGTGCAAGCATGCTGAGCGGGGCCGGCAAGGCCCTGGCGCAAGAAGCATCCGCGAGCGGCTCCGGTTACGCGCTGCCGAAGTTGCCGTATGCTTACGACGCATTGGAACCGCACATCGACGCGCGGACGATGGAGATTCATCACCTGAAGCATCATCAGGCGTATCTCGACAAACTCACCGCCGCGCTGGAGGCCCATCCGGACCTCAAGAAAATGGCGCCCGAGGAACTGATCGCCAGGCTGGACGCCATTCCCGAAGACATCCGCACGACGGTGCAGAACAACGGCGGCGGGCATGTGAACCACACGTTTTTCTGGAAGATCATGAGCCCGGCCAAGGGCCAGCAACCGACCGGCAAGCTCGCCGAGGCGATCAAGGCGAAGTTCGGCAACGTCGCCGCGTTCAAGGAGGCGTTCGCCAACGCCGCCGCCACCCGCTTCGGCAGCGGCTGGGCGTGGCTGGTGAACAGCGGCGACGGCCTGGAGGTGATCAGCACGGCCAACCAGGACAGCCCGCTGTCGCTCGGCAAGAAGCCAGTCATCGGGCTGGACGTGTGGGAGCACGCCTACTACCTCAAGTACCAGAACAAGCGGGCGGACTACGTCTCCGCCTGGTGGAACGTCGTCAACTGGGACCAGGCGGAAGAAAACTACAGCGCCGCGTAACGGCGACTTGCGGAGGAGCCGCCGGCCGCCGACGGTGCGGCGGACGACCCGTGCAGCCTCGGGCTCTGCCCGGGGGTCGCTCTCCAACGGGACCCGGTCCGCTGCCATGCTTAACGACCCCCGGCCCGTCGGCCGGGGCTAAATGGGCTCATTGGCTGCGCAATCATCAAATAGTTGAGCCAATCTCGTCCATCCACTCTCGTCTTGGTCGTTTCCTATCGAGGACATCATGATGCCGCATACGCCACTTCGGTCCGCGCTGGTCGCTGCGTCGCTCGGAGCCTTCCTGGCCGCGCAGGCCGCGGCCGCCGGGTCGATGGCTCTGGAGCTGAAGCCGCACGATCGGATAGCGATCGTCGGCAACTCGCTGGCGGAGCGGCTGCGGCTCTACGGAAACTTCGAGGCGCTGCTGCATCTGCGGTTTCCGAAACACGAGCTGGCGGTCCGCAACTTCGGCTGGCCCTGCGACGAGGTGGGCCGCCAGCAGCGGCCGAACGATTACACGGCGCTCGACGATCCGCTGGCGGTCTTCGCGCCCGACGTGCTGCTGTGCTTCTTTGGCTACAACGAATCGTTCGCCGGGCCGGAGGGGTTGCCGAAGTTCAAGGAGGACTTGGCGGCGTACGTCGAGCGGTTGCAGGAGCAATTCGCCAAGGACGGGAAGGCGCCGCGGATTGCGCTGATCTCGCCGATCGCCTATGAGGCGACCGGC
>QEVI01000166.1 GCA_003576855.1 Planctomycetota bacterium | reverse complement strand
GATCCGCCGCGGTTCGGCATTCTGCCGCTCGCTTGCGGGACGCTGCTGGTCACCGTGGGGGCGGCGGTGATCGCGATTCCGATGGGACTGGGCGCCGCCATCTATCTCAGCGAATATGCCACGCCGCAAGTGCGCGACGTGCTCAAGCCGGTCTTGGAAATCCTGGCGGGCATTCCGTCGGTCGTCTACGGCTACCTGGCCATGGTGTTTATCTCGCCCCTGGTGCGGTCCGTGTTCCCGCAGGCCGACGTCTTCAACGCGCTCAGCGCCAGCATCGTCGTGGCCATCATGATTCTGCCGATGATCGTCTCGCTCAGCGAAGACGTGTTGCGGGCGGTGCCTCGGTCGCTTCGCGAGGGCGCGTACGCCTTGGGGGCCACCAAGCTCGACGTCACGGCCGGCGTCGTCGTGCCCGCGGCTTTATCCGGCATCATGGCGTCGATCCTGCTGGCCATTGCCCGCGCCGTGGGCGAGACGATGGCCGTGGCGCTGGCCGCCGGCAAACGGCCGCAGCTTACGCTCAATCCGCTGGACAGCATCCAGACGATGACCGCTTACATCGTCGAGACCACCAAGGGCGACGTGCCGCGCGGTACGCTCGGCTATCAAACCATTTTTGCGGTGGGTTTGGCGCTGTTTCTTTCGACGCTCGCGCTCAACGTACTCGCCCAGTGGATTCTCAAGCACATGCGGGAGAAGTACGAATGAGCCTGGCGAGCCGAGGTCGTCCGTATGCGAAAGCCGCGTCGGCGGCGTTCGCCTACGTTTGCGCGCTGTGCGCATTCGCCAGCGTGGCGATCCTCGTGGTGCTGCTCTGGCAGATGTGCCGCTTCGCCTGGGGCTGGCTCGACTGGCAGTTCCTCACCAGCTTCGACTCGCTGCTATCGCCGCAAAAGGCCGGCGTGAAGGCAGCGCTCGTGGGGAGCCTGTACCTGATTAGCCTGACGGCGCTGTTCTCCGTGCCGGTCGGCGTGGGCGCCGCCGTTTACCTGGAGGAATACGCCCAGCGCAGCCGATGGCGGGGCTTCGTGCAGACCAATATCGCCAACCTGGCCGGCGTGCCGTCGATCGTCTATGGAATCCTCGGCCTGGGGCTCTTCGTGCGGGGCATGAAACTGGGGGCCGGCGTCTTGGCTGGCGCC
This sequence comes from Planctomycetota bacterium, assembly GCA_003576855.1. Classification (GTDB taxonomy): domain Bacteria; phylum Planctomycetota; class Planctomycetia; order Pirellulales; family Lacipirellulaceae; genus Lacipirellula. The sequence continues at coordinate 10,062 of QEVI01000166.1, read as the reverse complement.
TTGACCTTGAGTCTCGTGGTGCTGCCGATCGTCATCTTGGCGTCGCAAGAGGCGCTGCGCGCCGTTCCGGCGTCGATCCGCCAGGCGTCGTTCGCGCTCGGCGCGACGAAGTGGCAAACGATCTGGCACCAACTCCTGCCGGCGGCGATGCCGGGAATCATGACGGGCGTCATCCTCGCCATTTCTCGGGCGCTGGGCGAAGCCGCGCCGCTGGTCGCCATCGGCGCGGCCGGATTCGTCATGTTCTTGCCGGCGGGCGTCAACGACCGTTTCACGGCCTTGCCGCTGCAAATTTACAACTGGACGGAAAACGCCGATGAACAGTACCAATTCCACGTGGCCGCCGCGGGAATCATCGTGCTGCTGGCGATGCTGATTTGCCTCAACGCGGCGGCGGTGTATTTGCGCTACCGGTTTGGCAGGAGGATTCGTTGGTAAGTTTTGCGAAAATGCGGCGGCCGAAGACGGCGCTCGGCGCGCCCGCGGCTTTTTTCCACGAGGCGCCTGCTGACGGCGTGAATCGAGTTTGCAAGAATGACTGAACTCGCCTCGCAGTCGAAAGAGCTGATCACGCTTGTGCGAAGCACGACCATCAATCACGCACGATCGGTTGACGATTTGCTGGAGCGGCCGCAAAAGGTCGTCGCCGAGCATGTCGATTTCTTCTACGGCGAGCACCAGGCGCTCCACGACGTCTCGCTCAGCATCCCGGCGAACTGCGTCACGGCCCTCATCGGGCCCTCGGGCTGCGGCAAGAGCACGTTCCTGCGCTGCATCAATCGCATGAACGACATGATCGAGGGCGCTCGCCTCGAAGGCGAAATCCTGCTCGACGAGATTGACATCTACCGGGCGCGAACCGACGTCGTCGAACTGCGCAAGCGCGTCGGCATGGTGTTTCAGAAGTCGAACCCGTTTCCCAAGTCGATTTACGATAACGTCGCCTACGGCCCGAAGGTGGCCGGCGTGCGCAAGCGCAGCGAGCTCGATGAAATCGTGGAAAAGTGCCTGCGGCGGGCCGCGCTGTGGGAGGAAGTGTCCGGCCGGTTGAACGAGTCGGCGCTGCAGCTTTCGGGCGGGCAGCAGCAGCGGCTGTGCATCGCCCGGGCGCTGGCGACCGATCCGGACGTCTTGCTGATGGACGAGCCCGCGTCGGCGCTCGATCCCAAGAGCACCGCGCGGATCGAGGATTTGATTTTCGAGCTCAAGGACAGCTATACGATCGTCATCGTCACGCACAACATGCAGCAGGCGGCGCGGGTATCCGATCAAACCGCGTTCTTTTACGAGGGGCGGCTCGTCGAGATCGGCGCCACGACGGACATGTTCACCAAGCCGCGCCAGCGAAAGACCGAAGATTACATCACCGGCCGATTCGGCTAACGGATTTCCGATATGTCGATGCACTTGCAGCGCGACCTGGAGGCGCTCGAGCAGAATCTGCTCAACCAGTCGTCGGTCGTCGAGCAGATGGTTTACCGCGCTTGCCAGTCGCTACGCGAATTGCGGGTCGACATCGTGCAAGAAGTGCTTGCCAGCGAAGAAATGGTGAACTATCGCGAGGTGGAAATCGAGGAGGAGTGCCTCAAGATCCTGGCGTTGCACCAGCCGGTCGCGGTCGATCTGCGCCGCGTCGCGACGGTCCTGAAAATCAACAGCGATCTGGAACGCATCGCCGACCTGGCCGTCAACATCGGCGAGCGAACGCACAGCCTCACGCTCTATCCGGACTTTACGATGCCGGCGAACCTCGACAAGATGGCCGAGGCCGCCATCTCGATGGTTCGCGACGCGCTCGATTCTTTCGTCAGGCTCGATATTGAACTGGCCCGCGACGTGTGCATTCGGGACGACATCGTCGATGATCTGAACCGGCAGGTCATTTCCGACGTCCAGGCCCTCATCGAACAGAACCCCGCCGATATCGAGCCGGCCTTCCACTTTTATTCCGCTTCCCGACATGTGGAGCGCATCGGCGACCACGCCACGAACATCGCCGAGGATGTGATTTACCTGGTCGAAGGCGAGATTGCGCGACATCGGCATGACAACGTCGGCTTCTGAACCGCAACCGCCCCGACCGGCGCCTGCGACCGGCGCTCGCATTCTGGTCATCGAGGACGACGCCTCCTTGGCCGAGGTGCTGGAATACAACCTGGCCCAACATGGCTACGAAGTGCGCGTCGCTCGGGACGGCCAACAAGGCTTGCGTGAAATCAGGCTGCGCCGCCCCGAGCTCGTGGTGCTCGATCTGATGCTTCCGATGATCGAGGGACTCGACGTGTGCCGACTGCTGCGAGCCGATCCGGCCATGCACGGCGTGCTGGTGCTCATGCTCACCGCGCGGGCCGAGGAGGCGGACGAGCTGCTCGGCTTTTCCGTAGGCGCTGACGACTATGTGACGAAGCCCTTCAGCGTTCGCGTACTTTTGCAGCGGATCGCCGCCCTGCTGCGGCGCAACCGGCCAGGCGGCGCGGACGCCGACGTGACGGAAAGCCAAGGGATCGTCATCGACCGCCGGAGGCATCGGGCGACCGCGGGCGAAGCGCCGCTGGAACTTACGCCGAGCGAATTCGAGCTCTTGGCCGCGCTCGTGCAGCAGCCGGGCCGGGCCTACTCCCGCGCCGAGTTAATCGACGTCGCGCTGGGCGACGACGCCATCGTGCTGGAGCGGACGATCGACGTCCACATCCGCGCCCTGCGGAAGAAGCTGGGGCCGTACGCCGATCGGGTGCAGACGGTCCGCGGCGTCGGGTACCGCCTCCGCGACCCGGCCGACGTCAGCGCCGCTTTGGACGCTTAGCGGGGCGCCCGTCTCGCAGAGACCGGCGAGCACGCTGCTCTGGAAGCCGTGGGGCATCGCCGGGCAGCGAATCGTGTGGTAATACCACAGCATCACGTACACGTGGTTCGACATGCTCAGGTCCACGACGCCGCGGAGAGGCGTCTCGCCGCGGACGACGTAGTTTCGCACGCCGGGTACGCGTACATGACCGCCGTAGCCGCTCGGACCGGGCGACCAATAGTTTTCAACGATCGCGGCATGGCGCGTCGCTGCCAGCTCGTGGAACACCTCGTCATGAAACGCCGTGGGCGCGTCCAGCAGCGTAAGCTGAGCAAAAGGGCCAAGTTCCTGCAGGCAGGCCGCCGCCTGAGCGACGACGATCGTGCCCAGACTGTGGCCGACCATTTGCGTTCGGCAGGGATCAACGCCGCGGGAGTGCAACGCCGCGGCTAGCATGCGGCCCTGCCGGCGTCCTTCGCGAACCGGGCCGTCGCCGAGCGGAGAAACCCGCACGCCGTTCCAGTCCCACGACAGCAGGTTGTGGCTGTCGCCGCAGCGGGCTTTCAGCGCCGCGGCCGCCGCTGGGCCGAACGTCGCCCTAATGCGATTGGGAAGCGGATTCCAGCCGTGCGTAAACACGATCGTCGGCTTGGCTGGATCGATGGGATCGCACATCGCCGCGCCGCAGGAGTAGTTCAGTAGCACGCCGGTGCGATCGACGGCCCCCCTTTGCAACACGGCCGAATTCAGGCCGCAGCCGGCCGCCGACAGGCATGCCAGAATCGCCAGCGGCGTCGTCGATAGTCGCATCCTTGCGGTCTCGGCAAGCGGTGACGTCCGGCCGGCAGTCCCGAGAATTCCGTTTAGGCAATTCTTGCGGCGCCGATGTTTACGGGAACTGCGGGCCGCTAGGTGACATATCGGTTTTGCCGGTTGCAGTGCTGCATGGCGACTTTCGGCGGACCGTGGCCCGGCAACGGGCAGCGACTGTGTACCGTTGCATCGGCGACCACACGACGCAGGGCGGCCGACTGCCCGAGACGCTCTGCTGCGCGCGTCATGTTCGCGCCCTCCGCCGTTGTTTTCTTTCTTGCTCTTGGATCATCGAGATCTTGGCGTGGCGGACTTCGGTATCGGATTTCCCGTTGGCCAGGTCGCGGCGGGCGGCGCTGGCGAGTTGTTCGTAATCTTCTCGGAGCCGCTCGACGTCGGTTTCCTCGAGTTCTTCCAGGTCGAGCAGCGCGTTGTGGGCGCCCTGTGTCGCGCGGATCAACTCGTCGAGTTTGATTTGTATCGCGGCGGTGTCCCGGTTCTGCGTGTTCTGGATGAGAAACACCATTAGGAACGTGACGATCGTTGTCGTGGTATTGATCACCAGTTGCCAGGTGTTGCTGAAGCCAAACAGCGGCCCGGCGACCGCCCAGCCGAGGATCAACGCCACTGCGGTCATAAATGCAGCGGGACGGCCGGCGAGCCGCGAGGCGGCTAAAGCGAAACTGGTGAAGATCGTGCGTTTGGCTGGCATGGCAACAACTTTCTTGCAAATCGGTTAGTCCTGCGCAGCGCCGTGAAACGCCACACGGTCGCGGCGGCGCGCCCTGCTGGCCGCTTCGGGCTTCGCCGCGATACACTGCCAATTCAGTGCCAATCAAGCCTCAATCGCCCCTAGCACGACGCTGGGCGACAATCGGCCATCGCCAAGGCGCGCCAACCGCCCCGGGCGATGCGCTTTTGCGAAGGCCAGTGACATGAACGCGCAAGACGTATTTGGCGACTACCCGCTCGCGAAGTTCATCGACGGCTTCCTCCACCGGCTGCCGTTTGCGCTCAAGGGGGCAGCGGGGTCGGCCTGCCCGTTGGGCGATTGGCCGACGCTCGAAGCTGCCCTCTCTGGCGGAAGCGCCGATGTCTTGGTCGCTCGCGACGGCGAGCGCTGTGCCGCCCAACCGCCTGGCGACCTGGCGGCGGCGAGGCGGCTGATCGCCGAAGGTTGCACGATCGTCGTCCGGCACGCCGAGCGTTACCACGGCGAACTGGATGCCTTGGCCGGTTCGTTTGCAGCTACGTTCGGCGGCCCGGTCGATGTTCAGATGTTTGTTACGCCGCCCGGAAGAAGCGGGTTCGGCTGGCATTACGACGCCGAAGACGTCTTTATCATGCAGATAGCCGGTGACAAGACGTACTCGCTCCGCAAGAACACCGTCAACCCTTGGCCGCTGGCCGAGACGTTGCCGGTCGACATGCAATACGAGCGGGAGATCATGCCGCTGATGCAGGTGACGCTGCGCGGAGCGGACCTGTTGTACATCCCCTGCGGGTATTGGCATAGGACGTGCGCCGGCGGAAGCGAGGTCGCCGTATCGCTGGCCCTGGGGGTGATGAGTCGCACGGCGATTGACGTGTTCGACGCCTTGCGGCCACGTCTGGCGGAGTCGCTGCCATGGCGCCAGCGCCTGCCCGTACTCGCTGGGGAAGGCGCTGTTGCGAAGGAACAACTCGCTGCCCGCTACGCGCAGCTTTTCGATGACTTGGCGAACGATATCGCGCACGAGCTTCGGAGCCCGGCGTTTATGGAACAGTGGCTTGCCCACTGTAAACGTCCCAGCGCCGATGGCTGATGCCGCGCGGCGCCTGCCGAGGCTTGCCCTGCCGATCGTCGCATGCCCCGCGACGGCCGCGTGAATGCAGCGCGCTTATGCGGGGCATGCCCGTTATCAAGGCACGGCTCTGGCCAGGCGTTTCCGCGCCGCCCGCCTCGCGCAGTGCATTACTCTTTACGCCGCAATAGGTTAACGTTAGCCAGGCGCCGCTACGGCGGGCGGTGCGGAGCGGCTGGCACGCCCCTTGCCATGACGCACGCCAGCTTCGCGGTCGTGTCCGTCTATCGGCGACGCGAACTGATGGCTATGGGCGGAAAGCTGCGTGCTCCGCGGACGTGTTGCGGCCGGCGACCGTGAAGTTGCCAGCGCAGCCGAGTCGCGGGTTCTAGTCGAACGGGTTCTCCGGACGGCGCTGCGCTGGCATTTCTCGCCCAGGTCTTTTGCAGTGGGTGGCGCCGAGCCAGCCCTCGAGCTGGCAGTGCGTCGGATTCAAACTTTTTTCGCGGGAGGCGGAATGATGAGGGTTGTGCATTCGTGTTCAAATCGGCTCCCTCGTGTGAGCTGGAAGACGGCGTTATGGGTGTTGTTAATCGCCTGGAGCGTCGTGGCGGCGCCGTCGATGTATGCCCAGGACGCCGCCGTTGAACCCCCCGCGGCGGACGCCGCCACTGCACAAACTCCAACGCCAGAACCCGCCGACCCGGCGCTGGTCGCCGCCAATACCTCGTGGTTGCTCACCAGCAGTGCGCTGGTGCTGTTCATGACCGCCCCGGGGCTGGCCATGTTTTACGGCGGCCTAGTGCGCAAGAAAAACGTGCTGAGCGTCATGATGCAGTGCGTGTTCCTGATGGGCCTGATGACGGTGCTGTGGTCGTTGTACGGCTATAGCCTGGCGTTCGGCGACAGCGAGAACCCCGCGCTGAAGCCCTACATCGGCGGCACGCAGTACTTGTTCATGAAGGGCGTAGCTCGCGAATGGTCCACGCCGCCAGGCTCGACCGACGAAACCGCAGGAGCCCCCGTTGAGAACATGTGGCCGGATCCTGTCACCGGCGCCCTGCCGTTGCCGGCGCATATGCTGTTTCAGGGGATGTTCTTCATCATCACGCCGGCGCTGATTTGCGGCGCCTTTGCGGAGCGAATGAAGTTCAGCGCCATGGTCGCGTTCTCCGTGTTGTGGGGCACGCTGGTGTACTGCCCGCTGTGCCACTGGGTGTGGGACGCAGGCATTTTGGGATTTGCCACGACGGCGTCGATCGAGGACGGCTCGTCCGTGGCGTGGGCCGGCGGGGCCCTCGATTTCGCCGGCGGCACGGTCGTGCATATCAGCTCGGGCGTTTCGGCCTTGGTGTGCGCGCTGCTCATCGGCAAGCGGCGGGGCTTCGGACACGACGACATGCGCCCGCATAATCTCGCGTTTACGGTGTTGGGCGCCGCGATGCTGTGGGTCGGCTGGTTTGGATTTAACGCCGGCAGCGAGCTGGCGAGCGATCACCTTGCGACCAGCGCCTTTGCGACGACCCATTTCTCGGCCGCCGCCGGCTTGCTCGGATGGGTGCTCTACGACTTGCTGCACATCGGCAAGCCGACCGTGCTCGGCGCGGCTTCAGGCCTGGTGGCGGGATTGGTGTGCATTACGCCGGCCGCCGGATTCGTCAGCTTCATGCCGGCGCTGGCGATGGGATTCATCGCGGGCATCGTGTGTGCGACCGCCTGCGGCAAGCTCAAGCCGATGCTAGGCTACGACGATGCCCTCGACGCCTTTGGCGTCCACGGCGTAGGCGGCACGCTGGGCGCCCTGCTGACCGGCGTCTTCGCCACTCGCGCCGCCTGGAACATCGACGCCGGGCACAGGCTCGGCCTCATCGAAGGAGAGAGCCGCGTCTTCATCGGGCAGGTCGTCGCGGTCGCCGTGACGTGGGCGTTCAGCATCGTGGCCACGTTCATTATTTTGAAGGTGCTTGATGCGGTCATGGGATTGCGGGTCGCCGAGCAGGGCGAAGTCCGCGGCCTTGACGTGACCGAGCACGGCGAAGAAGGTTACATCTTTACCTGACGTAGGCCGTGCAACGCCTTTCAAGCCATGCGTGGAGCAGGATGCAGCGGCAGGACCTCGGCGCGGCCGGGGCCTGCCGGCTTCTCCTTCAGCGAAACGCCGGCGAGCTTGGTAACGACATGCATCCAGCCGCCGGCGGCCGGGTGCGCCGCGCGGCCGCGAAACAGGAAGCTGCTGCATGGCGCCGCATCTGTCCGGCGTGCTCCGGCAGTTGACGATTAGAATCCAATACCAGAAGCCATAGGACCCAGCGATGAAGAAAATCGAAGCCGTTGTTCGCCATCACAAGCTTGATGACGTGAAAGAGGCCCTCGTCGGCATTGGCCTCCAGGGCATGACGATTACCGAGGTTCGCGGGTTCGGTCGGCAACGCGGTCATACCGAGACCTATCGCGGGGCTGAATACCGCGTTGATTTCGTTCCCAAAGTGAAGCTGGAAGTCGTCGTGGCCGACGACGCGGTCGCCAAGGCCGTGTCCGCAATCGTCGACGCCGCGAAGACCGGCCAGGTGGGCGACGGCAAGATCTTCGTTTCGGAATTGGCAGACGTGGTGCGGGTACGAACCGGCGAAACCGGCGCCGCCGCGATCTAACGAGCCGCGATCGGACGGACGCGGGACGACGACCCTGGACGACTCTCGCCCGCATTGGCGACCAAGCAACTAGGCCAGTCCCATCCGCACGGCCCATACCGCCGCTTGCGTACGATCGGCGACCACTAGCTTACGGAGGATGTGCTGGACGTGCTCCTTGACCGTCTCGTAGCTGATCTCCAGGGCCTGGGCGATTTCCTTGTTGCTCAGCCCTAGCGCCATCTGGCGAAGCACCTCCGCCTCGCGCTTCGTCAGCGGCGCGTCGATTTCCGCGGGCGCCCGCTCCGTCGACAGGGCGGCCGAGACTTGCCGCTTGCTTTCGCTCGACCAGAGCGTTTCGCCCGCCGCCACGCGGCGGATCGCCGTCAGGATGTCGTCGCGTCGGGCGCTCTTGACGAGATAACCCGCGGCGCCCAGCGCCATCGCCCGGGCGACGTAGGTGGGATTGTCGTACGAGCTGAACATCACGACGGCTGCCGTGGGCATTTCGGCTCGCAATTGCGCGAGCACGGCCAGTCCGTCGGCCCCTGGCATGCGGACGTCGAGCATCAGCATGTCGGGGTGAAGTCGGCGGGCTTGCCGCAGCGTCTCGTGGCCTTCAGCCGCCTCGCCCACGATTTCAACGTCTCGAGCGCCGGCCAACAGGGCTCGCAACCCTGCGCGGACCACCTCGTGGTCGTCGGCGATCATCAGGCGCACGGTCATCGCTCAAGGGCCCCCACGGTCCTCCATGAGCGCTGCGATCGGCGGGCTGGCGAACGGAGGTGATAAGCGGCGGCCGGCCCGGAAGCCCGCGGTTGCACACGTCGTGCGCCCTTGCAGGCGATGCTTAAACGATAACAGGTTCGTCGCTGCTAGCAACAAAAATCGCTGTTTCTTCGCGGCGGCGGCAAAGGAAACGCTGCCGGGCCGTGCACACGCCGGCATCGAATGGGCTGTTGCGCGGCGAGCCGCTGCAAGGGCCGCGTGCTAGCTCTCCAGCGGCGCCTCATGCAGGCCGTCGCAGAAATATTCGGCCTGCGATGGCCGTGCGGCGGCCGACCGGTATACATTGGTCGCTTCACTACGCATGCTCGCACAGCCGAGCGGGCGACCCGGCGCCAAACCTACCGCGCCGTCGTCGCATGGTCGTGACACTTCAAGCCAATTTACGCGGCATGACCACGCTCTCGATGAACGAGGTTTCGACGTATCGGTGGTCGCTGGAAGAAGACGTCCAGCGATTTGCGGCAGCCGGCTACGAAGGCATCGGCGTTTGGCGGCCGAAACTTTCCGACTACGGCGAAGAGGCGGCCGTCGATCTGCTCGTCGAGTCGGGCTTAAGGGTGACGAACGTATTGTCGGCCGGCGGCTTCACAGGCAGCGACGGCCGCAGCGCGGACGAAAGCATTCAGGATGCGCTGCAGGCGATTCGTCTGGCGGGCGCACTGGGGGCCGGCTGTTTGGTGATTTACCCCGGCGGGCGGAACAACCACATCTATCGCCATGCCGAACGGTTGCTGTGCGGAGCGCTCGATAAGTTGCTCGACTACGCGTCCGACGCCGACGTCACGCTGGCGATCGAGCCGATGCACGCCGCGTGCGCCGTGAACTGGACGTTCTTGACGGACGTCGAAGCAGCTTTAGAACTGGTAGAACGTTACAAGACTCCGCTGTTGAAGTTGGTGTTCGACACGTACCACTTCGGGCACGATCAGTCCGTGCTGTCGGATCTTAGCTCGCTGGCGCCGCACATCGCCGTCGTGCACTTAGGCGATCGGGTCGAAGCTCACGGCGAAGACCAGGACCGCCGGCCCCTCGGAGAAGGGAAGTTGCGCTTGGCCGACACGATCCGCGCACTGCTGGATGCCGGATACGCGGGTGATTTCGACGTGGAGCTGTTCGGCCGTTCTATTGAGCCAAGCTGCTATGAAGAGCTGCTTAGCTCGTCCCTGGAATACTTTGAACGCGCGGTTTCAACCGTCAGCGGTTCCTGACGTCGCGGAGGTTAAGCGCAGCAGTCTCGGCGGTCGCGCGGCGGACGCTTCCG
>QEVI01000416.1 GCA_003576855.1 Planctomycetota bacterium | reverse complement strand
GTCCTCCGAGGGCGCTCCGGCGGCTCGTTGAGCCGCGGCTAAGCGTCGGTCAGCCGCGGCTAGGCGTCAAAAAGCCGCGGCTCAACGAGCCGCCGGCGAGGCCCCATTTGCAACCCCTACCTACACCGCCGCTGGCCGCGGCGACGCTACACTGGACGAATCGTAACTGGCTTCCGCGTCGCGCAAACAGTTCCTGATTTGGCGAACCGCTTGCCGCAGCCGGGCTTCGTTTTCCACCAGCGACATTCGCAGATATCCTTCGCCCGCCGGGCCGAAGCCGCTCCCGGGGCTCACGGCGACGTTGCCCCGATCGAGCAACATCATTCCGAAATCCATGGTGCTCATCCGCGACCGCCAGGGCTCGGGAATCGGCGCCCAGACGAACATGCCGGCTTTGGGCGGCGTGATGTTCCATCCCAGCCGCGAGAGCCCGTCGCACAAAGCGTTGCGGCGGCCTTGATAAATGCGGGACTGTTCTTCCACGGCCGTGTCGGTATGGCGCAACGCGACAATGGCCGCGATCTGGATCGCCTGGAACATGCCGTAGTCGTAGTAGCCCTTGATGGTGCCCAGCGCCCGCACCATCTCGGCGTTGCCGCAGCAGTAGCCGACCCGCCAGCCGGCCATGTTGTAGCCCTTGCTCATGGTGGTGAACTCGACTCCCACCTCGGCGGCCCCCTTGGAGGCCAGAAAGCTCGGCGGCTGGTAGCCGTCAAACGCCACGTCGGCGTAGGCGAAGTCGCTGAGCACCATGAAGCCGTACTTCTTCGCCAGCTTCACCACCTCGTCGAAGAAAGCCTGCTCGACCACGACGCTGGAGGGGTTATGCGGGTAATTGAGCACCAGCAGCTTCGGCCGCGGATAAAGGTGCTCGCAGGTATAGGCGATGTTCGACAGGAACTTCTCGCTGTGAGCTACCTCCAGAGCGATAACGTTCCCCGAGGCCAGGGCGATGGCGTACACGTGGATAGGAAAATACGGCGCCGGGACGATCGCCGTATCGCCCGGCCCCATCAGGGCCAGGCACATATGGCTGAAACCTTCCTTCGAGCCGAGGCACACGATCACCTCGCTCTCGGGGTCCAGCCGGACGCCGTACTTGCGGAAATACTTGCTGGCCACTTCGCGGCGCAGGTTGGCGATGCCGATGTTTTTCGAGTACCCGTGGTTGTCGGCGTCGCGGGCGGCCTCGGCCAGTTTTTCGATGACCAGCTCGGCCGGCGGATCGCTGGGGTTGCCCATGCCCAGGTCGATGACGTCCTCGCCGGCGCGGCGCTTGTTGTACAGCATGCCGTTGATCCGCCCGAAGAGGTACGGCGGCAAGCGGGTCACGCGCTCGGCGACTTGAATCTGAAACGGAGGCGTCGGCACAGATCCACTCGACATGGCAAGCCCGTTGAGAACAGGAACGTCGGCGCAACAGCAACCGCCCAGTAGCCGCGGGTCAACGACCCGCCGGAGCGGCTCAATCAGACCAAGTATACCGGCGCCCGGTTCGCCGGAATACGCGCGCCGTCCGGGGCAATCG
>QEVI01000002.1 GCA_003576855.1 Planctomycetota bacterium | reverse complement strand
TGTCGATGTAATACACGCGCAGCCGCTTTTCGCGGATGGCGTTCTTGTGCGCCAGCGGGATTCGCGCCCAGACGTCGGCCGGGTTGTCGTACGGGCTTTGCATGAAGATGGCGCCCCCCTCGACCATGCCGTGCAGCGGATTGCCGCTGAACATGGCGTTGGTGTCGTTCAGCACGACCAGGTCGACGCGCTCCAGCTCGCTGTGCGTGAAGATGTGCGAGTCGGCGATCGTCAGGTAGTAAGTCGTCGGCAGCCCCTTCTTTTCCGAGCCGTACTTGGGATACGCCTGCACGTCCTTGCCGAACACTTGCCCGGCGATCGTGGCGATCACCTTGTTGGTCGTGACCGAACCGAACCCGCCGACGGAATGTCCGCGCATCGAGAACGCGCCGCTGGGGCGCAGATCGGGATTGTCCGTCGACCGCAGCGCCAGTTGGTGCTTCACGCCGACGCAGTAGTAATCCTGCCCGTCGTGCAGCATGTTGTGGAAAATGGCGATGATGTCGCCGGGGCGCACGTCGCGGCTGCCGAGGCCGCCGCAGCCGGTGTAAATCCGCGGCACCCGCTCAACCTTCTCCAGCGTGTTCTGGCCCAGCAAGGCGTCGCAGAAGGCCGCCTTGATCTCGCGGGCCAGGTGATTGCCCGTGGTCGAAAGCGGATCATCCATGCGCTCCAGCACGGAGAAGGCGATGCAGTTCTTCAGTTCGCGAACGATCGCCTCCGCCGGGAACGGGCGGAAGCAGTAGACGTTCAGGCATCCCGCCTTCACGCCCTTGCCGCGGAGGTAGTCCACCGTGGCCTGGGCCGTTTCCATGAAACACCCCATGCCGACCAGGATGTACTCGGCGTCCTCGCAGCGGTATGGACCGACGAAGTCGTACTTGCGGCCTGTTTGACGGCGGAACTCCTCAAAGGCCTCCTCCAAGGCGGGCGCCACCTGGTCGTAATACCAGCGCTGGGCGATCTTGCCCTTCATGTACGAGTCCTGGTTCTGCACCACGCCCGACATCAGCGGGTTAGCCGGGTCCATCATGTTCATCAGCCGGTCTTCGGGCCGGCCGACGTACTGCTTCATGAACTCCGGCTCGGGCAGCCGCACGTTCTCGACGGTGTGCGTCGTGAGAAAGCCGTCCTGAGCATTAAAGAACGGCGTATGACAGGCTTCGGCCGCGCGACGGGCGATGAGGCACAGATCGCACGCCTCCTGGGCATTGCGGGCGATCAGCATCCCCCAGCCGCAATCGGCGACGCTCATCAGGTCGTCGTGGCCGGCGTGAACGTTCAGGCTGTGGCTGGTCAGCGCCCGCGCGCCGATGTTGAACACCACCGGCAAGCGCTTGCCGGCGATCGTGTAGAGCACTTCCTTCATCAGCACCAGGCCTTGGCCGGAGGTGAAGTTCGTCACCCGGCCGCCGGCCAGCGCAAAGCCTTCGCAGAAGGTGGCCGAGGAATGTTCGCTTTCCGGCTCGACGAACACCAGTTGATCTCCCCAGAGGTTGGGGACGCCGGCCGCGACGGCGGCGTTGAACCCGCCGCCCATCGTGGTGCTGCTGGTGATGGGAAAGGCGCCCGACCCTTGGCTGATGCGGGTTTCGACCCACACCACGGCTTCGGCCCCGTCGCAGGTCGTGGGAATGCCGGGGTACTGGTACTTGCTGGACTCGGCTTCCAGCGACGGAATGCCGGCGACGCGATCGATGGTAGCCATCCGACCGACTGCGCTCCTATGCTAAGAGCCGCGCGAAGACGGCGCGCAGCGCTGTCGCGAGCGAGCTGTGTTCGCGCAACGGCTGCAGCCGCCAAGGCGGCGGTTAGTATTTGCCTGGCGCCGCCGGCGAGGTGCGGCGCTCCCTAAGCCAGGGCTAAACTAAACTCCAGGCCGGCCGAGGCTCCGACATTAGTGGCGATCAGACTTCCGGAGCAAGCAGAGGGGAGTCGCGGTCAACCGAAGCGTCACTATCATAAGCTCATATTAGACTGGGCGTTACGGCACTTTGGCTATGCCAATCCTAGCCGGCCAGGCGCAGATAGCAATAAAGGCAATGTTCCGTTGCGCGGATGCGCCCGTTCGCGACGCGACACAAGTCATTGCGCCGCAAGCTTATGCGGCGTGACTGCCATGAAAACGGTTGACCTGCTGATGGAGGAACTCAAGCTGTCCGTCGACGAGCTAGCTGGGCGCACTACGCTCGATGCGCAGCGCGTCGCGGCCATCGTCGACGGCCGCTGGCTGCCCAGCCCCGCGGAGCGGGCGCTATTGGCCACGGCGCTGAACTGGCCCATCGACGACATTAGTTGGGGTCACACCATGAACCCCCGCAATGTCCGTTACCATCGCTTTGGGCTCAAGGAGGACTTCAGTTAGCGACCCGCGTTGGCCTGGCAAGCGGCGCTCTAGCAGGCCGCTGCGAGGGCGTCGCGCGGCGCTTGCTTACATCGCGCCGCTTTGAGGCGCCGGCGACTGGCTCAGCAAGCCGCGCAGCCGGTCGAATTCTTCGTGACTGCCGAAATGAATGGTGATGCGGCCGCGGCCTTTGGCCGACTGCCTGATCTGCACCTGCGCGCCGAGCGCTAGCGCAAGCTGCGATTCCATGTGCCGCAGATGCTGCCCGGGTTGCATCGGCGACGGACGGCTGTTGCCCTCCTCATCGACGATCGACAGCACGCCGCCGTCGGCGTTGCGGATATGTTCCGACACGGCCTGCTCGGTCGCGCGCACCGAGAGCGAGTCCTTGTGGATTCGCTTGGCGAATTCGATTTGCTCGTGTTCGTCGCCCAGCGGCAACAGGGCGCGGGCATGTCCCGCGCTGATCTCGCCCCGGGCGATCATTTGCTTGACTTCGTCGGGTAGATCGAGCAGCCGCACGAGGTTGGCGACCGTCGAGCGGTCGATGCTCACGCGGCTGGCGACCTCCTCCTGCGTGCAGCCGTACTCGTCCATGTAGCGCTTGAACGAGGCGGCTTTTTCAATCGCATTGAGGTCCTTTCGCTGCACGTTCTCCACGATGGCCAATTCAGCCATCTGCCGGTCGGCGACGTCGCGGATTTGCACGGGGACGCGTTCCCAGCCGGCCATTTGGGCGGCCCGCAGCCGTCGTTCGCCGGCGATGATCTGGTAGCCGCCGGCTGAGCGCCGGACCAGGATCGGCTGCAAAAACCCATGCGTGCGAATGCTGTCGCACAGGTCGGCGATTTCGCTTTCGTCGAACGTGGTTCGAGGCTGGTAGGGATTCGCGCTGATTGAGCTCAGCGGCAGCCACTGCTGGCCGTCAGGCGAATGCGTAACATCGGCGTGGCCGGTCGCGGGGCCGGCTGCGTGCGCCGCGACTTCACTGCTAGCAGGACTGCTAGCAGGCAAAGGCTCCAGCGATGCCGGCGCTCCGATGGACGGCGTCTCGAAGTTGCGGCCCAGCAGCGCCTCCAATCCCCGGCCCAAGCGACGTTCCTTAGACACGCTCCAATACCTCCTGGCACAATTCCACGTAACCGCGGGCCCCCCGCGACCGCGGGGCATAGTCGATTACCGAGCGCCCATGGCTCGGGGCTTCCGATACGGCTGCGTCCCGTGGAATGACGGTGGAAAAGACGATGTCGCCGAAAAAGTCCCGTACGTCGCGATCGACCTCGGCGGTGAGCTCAAGGGCGGCGTCGTACATGGTGAGCAAAATGCCCCCGAACTGTAATCGGCTATTGGAGCGCGAAATCACCTGTCGGATTACCTCAATCATTTGGGTGAGCCCTTCCATCGCGAAATACTCGCATTGGATCGGCATGAGCACCTCGCTAGCACTGGCCAGCGCGGTCCGCGTAAGGGCGCCTACCGAGGGCGGGCAGTCGATTAACACGTGATCGAACGACCCCAGACTGCCCGACAGGTGCGTCGCCAGCATCAGCGACCGCGCATCGGACGAATTCGCCAACGCATCGACGTCTTCAAAGCTGCGGGCCCCCGGCAACAAGGCGAGACTGGGCAAATACGTCTCCCGAAAGGATTCGCGGAGCGGCCGCGAATCGACCAGCGCATGCCGGTCGTCCGGCTTGTGACCCAAGCCCGTCGTGGCATTGCACTGGGGGTCGAGATCGACCAGCAGCGTCTTCTCGCCGGCCATGGCGACCGCGCAAGCCAGGTTCATGGCGGTCGTCGTCTTGCCCACGCCGCCTTTCTGGTTCGCAATACAGATGACGCGGGGCACGGCGAGAGGGTTCAGGGGTCGGGGTTCAGGGGTCAGGACGGAGCGGGCCGGATTGTAGGAAGCGCCGATGCTGCGCCCAACGCCACTTGGCCAAACCTCCCACTCGCGTCACGATGTGATAGCACCGCAGCCCCCCAATGCCGCCGCTCAACGAGCGGCCGGAGCGGCCCAGCCACGCGAAAGTCGCCATAACCACCCGCTCGAACACCGTCCCTACAATCGCTCCGGCGGCTCGGTGAGCCGCGGCTACTGGCAGACCATGCTCCTTGTCGCATTGGCCACCTACAACGAGATCGAAACGCTGCCGTCGCTGGTCGGCGCCATTCGCGAGCACCTGCCGCACGCCGATGTGCTGGTCGTCGACGACAACTCGCCCGACGGCACCGGCCGCTGGTGCGACCAGCAGGCCGCCCATGCGGCTTGGTTTTCGGTAATCCACCGCCCCGGCAAACTGGGCTTAGGATCGGCCTCGTGGGCCGCGATGCAAGCGGCCATCGACCGCGGTTACGAGTTGCTGATTACGCTCGACGCCGATTGGAGCCACCCGCCGGCCGCGCTTCCGTCGCTGGTCGCGGCTGCCGCCCACGCCGACGTGGTGATCGGATCGCGGTACTGCCCCGGCGGCCGCATTGAAGGCTGGCCCCTCTCCCGCCGAATCATTAGCGCCGGCATGAACATGGCGACCCGCCTGGCCCTCGGTCTGCCGGTGCGCGACTCCACCGGCGCCTGCCGGGTGTACCGCGTGGCGGCGCTCCGCCGGCTCGACTTTAGCGAACTGACCGCAACCGGGTATGCCTACCTGGAAGAAATTCTCTGGCAGCTCCACCGCCGCGGGGCGAGTTTCGCCGAGGCGCCGATCACGTTCACCGATCGCCGCGCCGGCGCCTCGAAAGTCCACCTCGGCGAGGCCCTCGGCAAGCTGAGGGTGCTGGCTCGCTTGGCTCGAAGCCGCCTATTCCAGAGCCCCCGGGCCCCGATGCCCGACGCCCCGCCATGAGCTATCCTTTTTACATGTACCTCATTTAGCTCCGAGGCTCGCCCCGGAGCGCAACGCCCGGCGCCCGCCATGGAACTCCCACCCGACGAACAGCGTGACGTCGCCACCGCCGACGATGTCGAGGCAGACGCCGAGTTCGTGCTCGATCTCGCCGAGGCCGCTACGGAAGAAGCGCTCGATTCGTAGCATGCCGTCCTGCGCGGCCGGCGCTACATTTCCGCCTTTCGGTCGGTTACCATGAACGCCGCCGCTTGCCAACCGCGCGACGGCGTCCAATCGCCTCCGGCCGGGAGATAACGTTCGATGCGGCTTGTCGCCTTGCTTTCGTCGTTCGCGTTCTGTGGTCTCAGCGACCTTGTGTCGCTGGCGGCTGACGGATTTCAGTGGCAAGCGCCGGCCGCCGACCATGTCGACCTCACATTCGACGGTCGCCCTGCGTTGCGGTACGTGATGCCGCAGCTCGACGAATCTTCGCCGGAACGGCGCAACGAAACGTTCAAGCCTTTCCACCACGTGTGGAGTCCGGACGGCAAGACCTTGCTGACCAAAGGCACAGGCGGCCTCTATCCCCATCACCGCGGCTTGTTCTACGGCTTCAACAAGATCACTTACGGCGACGGCAAGCAGTGCGATGCCTGGCACTGCACGGGCAAGGCCTACCAATCTCATCGCGAGGCCTTACTGCAGAAGGCGACCAAGCGTTTCGCCGTGCAATCGGTCCGAATCGACTGGCACGGCGAGGACGGCGAAGTCTTCGCCCATGAAACACGCTTCGTGGAAGTCAGCCGTCAAGAGCATTACGGCGCGGAGGGCTGGCTAATCACGTTCGCATCGCAGCTCAGGACCGCCGACGGCCAGCCGATTCACCTCGACGGCGATCCACAACACGCCGGATTCCAGTTCCGCGCTTCGCAGTACGTTCCCGACCACGCGGCACAGCAAACGTATTACCTTCGTCCGGATGGCAAAGGCGAGCCTGGCGAGACCCGCAACTGGGACCATGAGCACGCCGACGCCCCGGGCAACGCCCGCAGCGAGAACTTGCCCTGGAACGCCATGAGCGTCGTCATCGACGGCAAGCGTTTTACAATTGTGTACCTGGACCATCCGTCCAACCCAAAACCTGCCCGCTATAGCGAGCGCGACTATGGCCGGTTTGGGTCGTACTTCGTCGCCGACGTGACCGCGGATAAGCCGCTCGATGTCATGTACCGCCTGTGGATCCAAGCGGGCGAGATGACCGTCGACGCGTGCCAATCCCTGAGCCAAACGTTCATCGTCGAGGCGCCCCCCATGCAGCCTAGCGACGCCCCTTGATTTGCCGGTGCTCGCGGCGCCCGAACGAACCGGCGACACGGACAAACGGCAGCGGTGCGCTGCCGGACAGGTTCTTTCATCAGTCATTCACCGCCACGTTCGCCTATCAATGCCTGCACTTTCTCCGCTGAATCCCCCCATCCGCACGCTCCTTGGTCCCGGTCCTAGCGACATCCATCCCCGCGTCCTGGCGGCCATGGCCAGGCCGACCGTCGGTCACCTGGACCCCTATTACCTGCAGCTCATGGACCGGCTCCAGGACGGCCTCCGCCAGCTTTTCCGTACGACCAACCGCATGACCTTCGCGGTCAGCGGCACCGGCTCGGCCGGCATGGAAGCCGCGGTCGTGAACCTCGTCGAGCCCGGCGACCCGGTCGTCGTGTGCGTCAACGGCGTCTTCGGCGCCCGCATGTGCGACGTCGCCGAGCGGGCCGGCGCCAAGGTGACGCGCCTCGAGCGCCCCTGGGGCGAGGTCTTCGCGGTCGACGAGATTCGCAACGTCGCGGCCGCCGTGAAGCCGAAGCTGGTCGGCATCGTCATGGCCGAGACCTCCACCGGGGCTTACCAGCCGATTGAGCCCATCGCCCAGGCCGTCCATGAGGCTGGCGCGATGATCCTCGTCGATACAGTGACGGCGCTGGGAGGCGTGCCGGTGGAAGTCGACGCCTGGGGCCTCGACGCGGTCTACAGCGGCACGCAAAAGTGCCTTTCCTGCCCGCCGGGACTGGCGCCCGTGTCGTTCAACGAGCGGGCCATGGACGCCGTGAAGAACCGCAAGCATAAGGTGCAGAGCTGGTACCTGGACGCGTCGATGCTGGCCAGCTACTGGGGATCGGACCGGGTCTACCATCACACGGCGCCGATCAACATGAGCTATGCGCTGTACGAAGCCGTGTCGATCATTTTGGAAGAAGGCCTCGACGCCTGTTTCGCCCGGCACGACCTGAACCATCGCGCGCTGAAGGCTGGTCTGGCCGCGCTCGGTATCCAGTGCGCCGCCCAAGAGGGCTTTCAACTGCCGATGCTCAACGCCGTCCGCGTGCCCGCAGGCGTTGACGAAGCCAAGATTCGCAGCGAGCTGCTGGCCCGCTTCGGCATCGAGATCGGCGCGGGCCTCGGGGCCTTCAAGGGCAAGGTGTGGCGAATCGGCCTGATGGGCTACGGCGCACGCCCGGCGAATGTGTACCTGCTGCTCGCGGCGCTCGAACAACTGCTCGCCGAACAGGGCCGACCGTTTGACCGCGGCGCGAGCGTCGCCGCCGCCGGCGAAGTGTACTCCGCCAAGTGATCGCCGCGGCAGTAAGCGGTTCTTTAGCAGCGCTGCAAAGACGTGAGCCGGCCTTGCGGCGACGTCGCCTCGCAACGAGGCGCGTCAAACGGCCCGTCAGTGGATCGCGCCACGCCGCCGGCCAGGTCAGCGTCGCGGCGGTCGGTGCGCGAGCGGCGATCTGCGCTACTTTCGCGCTGCCTGCGGCTTGATTAGAATCAGTCGTTTCAGACGGCCCGCTGTTTGGGCTTTTCTCGGCGTTCTTGTCGTCGCCGTTGCACACACGTTATTGGCTTCCGCGGAGATTCCCATGGCTCAGCCTACCGGCCAACTCGACACCGTAATGCACGAAAACCGCATCTTTCCGCCTCCCGCGGAGTTTTCGCGGCGTGCACGGATCAAGTCGATGGACGAGTATCAGCGGCTGTGGGACGAAGCGGCCGCCGATCCCGCGGCGTTTTGGGCCACGATGGCCCGCGAAGAGCTCCACTGGTTCCAGCCGTTTTCGACCGCCCTGGCGTGGAACGAGCCGTTCGCCAAGTGGTTCGTCGGCGGCACGACCAACGCCTCCTACAACTGCCTGGATAAACACGTCGCCGAGGGCCGCGGCGACCGCATTGCCTTCCTCTGGGAGGGGGAGCCGGGCGACGCGCGGACGCTGACCTACGCGGAGCTGCTGAAGCAAGTCTGCAAGTTCGCCAACGTGTTGAAATCGCTGGGCGTCGAGCGCGGCGACGTGGTGTCGATTTACATGCCGCTCACGCCCGAGCTGGCGATCGCGATGCTGGCCTGCGCCCGCATTGGAGCCGTGCACTCGGTGATTTTCGCCGGCTTCTCCGCCGAGGCGATCGCCGATCGCAACAACGACGCCAAGGCGAAGATCCAGATCACCGCGGACGCCGGCTATCGCCGCGGCCAGGTGTTGCCGCTCAAGAACACGGTGGACGAAGCACTTGCCAAGTCGCTTACTGTCGAAAAGTGCATCGTCCTGGACCGCGTCAACGAAGCGATTCACATGGAGCGCGGCCGCGACTTCTGGTGGCATGAGCTGATGGCTCAAGCGAGCGAGGATTGCCCGGCCGAACCGCTCGACAGCGAGAACACGCTCTTCATCCTGTATACGAGCGGTTCGACGGGAAAGCCCAAGGGCATTCGCCATACGACCGCCGGATACAACCTGTTCGTCAAGAAGACGTTCGAGTGGGTCTTCGATTACCGCGACGAAGACGTCTTCTGGTGCACGGCCGACTGCGGCTGGGTGACTGGCCACAGCTACGTGGTGTACGGCCCCCTCTCGGCCGGCGCGACGGTCGTCCTCTACGAGGGCGCCCCGAATTACCCGCATGAAGGCCGCTTCTGGGAAATCGTGGAGAAGTACAAGGTCACGATCTTCTACACCGCCCCCACGGCGATTCGCGCGTTCATGAAATGGGGCGACGAGCACGCCGAGAAACACGACCTGTCGAGCCTGCGGCTACTCGGCACGGTCGGCGAAGGCATCAATCCCGAAGCCTGGATGTGGTACCACCGCGTTATCGGCCGCGAGCGCTGCCCGATCGTCGACACGTGGTGGCAAACCGAGACGGGCGGCATCATGATGAGCCCGCTGCCCGGCGCGACGCCTACCAAGCCGGGCAGTTGCACCAAGCCGCTGCCGGGCGTCATCCCTCAGATCGTCGATTCGCAGGGGGGCGAGGTGGACGTCCACCACGGCGGTTGGCTGACGATCGCCCACCCGTGGCCCGGCATGCTCCGCGGCATCTGGGGCGACGACGAGCGCTACAAGGAAACCTACTGGAGCAAGGTCCCCGGCAAGTACCTGGCCGGCGACAACGCCCGCCGCGACGAAGACGGCTACTACTGGATCATGGGCCGCATCGACGACGTGCTGAACGTCTCCGGACACCGCCTCAGCACGATCGAAATCGAAAGCGCCTTGGTCAGTCACCCGCATGTGGCGGAAGCGGCGGCCGTCGGCCGGCCCGATGAGCTGAAGGGCGAAGCCGTCGCCGTATTCGTCACCCTTCGCGGCGCCAGGCCCAGCGAGGCCCTGCGGTCAGAACTGGTCAAGCATGTCCGAAATCAAATCGGCGCCTTGGCCCAGCCCGACGACGTCCGCTTCACCAACGCCTTGCCAAAGACTCGCAGCGGCAAGATCATGCGGCGGCTGCTCAAGGACATTGCGTCGGGCAAAGAAACGGTCGGCGATACCACGACGCTGGAGGACTACAGCGTGTTGGCGCGATTGCGTAGCGAAGACGAGTGATCGCCGGTCGCGACGAAACGCACCGCGCACGAACCGCGCTCGTGGGGGCCGCTCCGAATCCCCCGCAGGGCGACGCCAGCGGGCTCCCCGCGGAAGTTCCACGTGAAAACCGCGTGAGCCGGCGCGGCAGGCGGTCGGCACAACATTTGCCGCCCACCGAACCATCCACTTTCCTCACGAGGAGCTACGATGGTTCGAATCTTCATGGCTGCTGCGGCCGTCGCCTTTTCGCTCCTGCTGCTGTTCGGCTCGACAAGCGAGGCTCAACAGCGCGCCAGTCGACAAGCCCAGGGGCAGAATGCCCAGCCGCCGGCGCGCCAGGCTGAACAAAACGCTCCGCCGCGGCAAGTCGACGCAGTCGAGGAGGCGCAGCGTCCGCCGCAGCCCCGTGACGAGCAATCGCCTACCGACGCTCCAGCGCGGCCAACGAGCGACCACGCGGCCGCCGACAAGCCGGCGGCGCCGATCACTGCGGCACTCAACGAGCAACCGCAGCAAGGTAAAGTCACGGGTTTCGACTTCTACCGCGACCCCCTCGACGCGAAAAAACCGGGCCAGACGTTCGAAGAAACGATGCAGGCCGACGTCGAAGCCAAGCCCGGCGTCATGCAACAGCAGGTGGCGCTCTTGGAAAGCCGCTACGACCTCCAGCCGCGGCTCGATCGCCAGGCCAAGATGTCGCGCGGCAAGCCGCTGGCCGTGGGCCCGACGGCGAAGCTGAAGCCAGGGCTCACCTTCGAGCGGCTGGCTGAGATGCCGGCCGACGAGATCAAGCAGGCCGATGCGTTTCCCTATCCGTCGCTCCCCCACCCGAAGCACGCCACCGGCGGCCAGGTCTTTCCGCCCGAGCAGATCAAGCTATTCCCGCGGCTGGAGCGGTTCGACGTCGATTTCGACATCCCGGAGGCGTTTCGGCCGGAGTTCCCGCCGGCCATTTTTCTGCAGAATCGTGCGGAGCTAGGCGACGTTTCCAACGGCGAAGTGGTCTCGATCAACAACTATTACCGGCTGTTCAAGCACCTGCTCACGCCGGTGCAACTCGACGGGCTGCGGATGCTGCTGACGCCGTTTCCGCAGGAGGAATTCAACCCGACCGACGATCGTAAGCACGTCAATCCCAGCCTGGGCGTCGCTTGCTTCGACTGCCACGTGAACGGCCATACGACCGGCCAGTTCCACCTGAGCCCCGACTTCCGGCCGCAGGAGCGGCGCTTCCGCCTGGATACGACCAGCCTCCGCGGCCTGTTCAACCAGCAGATCCACGGCTCGAAGCGGAGTCTCCGCTCGGTCGAGGACTTTACGGAGTTCGAGTTCCGCACCGCCTATTTCAACGGCGATCCGATCCACTCGATGAAGAAGGGCTTTACGATCCTCGACCGCGTGCAGGTAAGCCACATGGCGCAGGTGCAGAACATGCTCGACTTCCCGCCGGCGCCTAAACTCGACGCCTTCGGCCGGCTCGACCCGGCCCAGGCCACGAAGGAAGAACTCCACGGTCAGGAGGTGTTCTTCGGCAAGGGGCGCTGCGCCGAATGCCATGTGCCGCCATTTTACCTCGATCACCTGATGCACGATCTCCACATGGAGCGCTTCCTTAACGAGCCCGGCGACGGCCCGATTAAGACGTTCACCCTCCGCGGCATCAAGGACTCGCCTCCGTACCTGCACGACGGACGATGCCTGACGCTGGAAGACGCCGTCGAGTTCTTCAACATCGTGCTGTCACTGAAGCTCACCGCCGAGGAGAAACGGGACCTGGTACTGTTCATGCGGCAACTCTAGGCGGAGATCGCGCCGCAATCGCCGGTTAAAGGCGGAGCGTTACCGCAGCTTACGAGGAGAATAACGTGGCAAGGCGGAGTCGTGAACGTCGCGGCCGCAGCGGGCGGCGCACTGAAGACGAGGTGCGTTACGAGGACTATTCCGAGGGCGGTGCGTGCGAGCAGTCGGGATACCATCCGCAACAAGGGCGGGAGTACGAGAGCGGACGGAGCCGGCGCGACTGCGGCGCCCCGGCGGAAGGCCCGCCCGCCGGCGAATTCAGCGGCCGCCGGCCCGGCGACGACTACGGCCCCGGCGTGTACGGCCAAGATGCCGGCATTCGCCAGCGCGCCGAGCAGCGCGGCTATGCGGCCTCCGGCTACGGCGACGTGGACGAGGACTATGATTACTCCGCCGAAGAGCACGCCGGGCGCCGGGGCGTCGGTCCGCAGCAAAAGAACCACCCGCACGGCGGACAGGCCATCGGCGGCGCCGGCATTGGGGCCTATGTGGAAGGGGCCTTTGGGCAGGGCGGACCGCTGCGCCGCTCGATCTTCCAAACCGGGACCGAGCCTCGCGGCCATGAACTGCCGTACGCCACGCCCTCGGCCGGCAGGCAGGGCGGTCATCGCGGCAAGGGCCCCCGCGGTTACCAGAGGTCGGACCAACGGATTCTCGAGGAGGTCTGCGAGGAGCTCTGCGATGACGACCTGATCGACGCTAGCGACATCGAGGTCAAGGTTGAGAACGGCGAGGTCCTGCTGTCGGGCGTCGTGCCCGACCGATTCACCAAGCGTCGCTCCGAAGACGTGGCCGAACGCTGCCGCGGCGTACACGACGTACACAACCAGCTTCGCGTGAAGCGGGCCGACTGATCCAACCGAGAGCACGTCCCCCGCGGCATCAGTGCGCTGGCGCCCGTGGTTGGTTTACGACTTCTTCTTCCGCCCGCCCTTCTTCTTGGCGCCTTTTTTCTTCGCGCCCTTCTTGGCGGCGGCCTTCTTTTTGGCGGCGGCCTTGCCCCCTTTCTTTCCGCCCTTCTTCGACGGGGTGGTGTCCATTTTTTTGCCGCGGCCGGACCCGCTCTTTTTGCCGCCGCCGGTTTCCTTGTTCACGGTGGCCCACGCTTTTCGTTTGGCCGTCTTCTTGCTGTCGCCGCGTTCCTCGTAGCCCTCGGCGATGTGCTCGGCCTGGCGTTTCTGTTTGTCGGTGTATTTGCGCTTGTCTCTACGAGGCATGACTTGCACTCCTCTTGCAGTGACTACGAACCGAACCGCCATAGGACCGCCGGCCGGTCATAGGTGCGACGCAAAAAGCATGCCGCCGCTGGCGTATGTCCGCCGTTCCACGGGAAACCGCGCTCACTACTCCGGCCGGGGCGGAAAAGCAGTCGCCTCAGGCGGCCCGCCGCCGTGCCACAAACGCCGCGTAGTCCTCGGGCGTGTCGATGCCGCGGGCGGCCTGCTCGACGACCGCCACCAGGATCGCGCCGCCGTTTTCCAGCACGCGAAGCTGTTCGAGCTTTTCAACTTGCTCGAGCCGCCCGACCGACCACTGCGGCATCTGCATCAACAGCGCTCGCCGGTAGGCGTACATGCCCAGGTGCTGGTGAAACACGGCCGGCGTGCTCCAGAGCAGCCGATCGTCCCACTCGCGAGGATGCGGAATCGGGCTCCGGCTGAAGTACAACGCCCGGCCGGCGTCGTCGAACGTCACCTTGACGCAAGCCGGGTCGTCGAGGGCCGCGCGGGAGCGAATCGGCGTGGCGAGCGTCGCCATCGCCGCGGCGGGATGCTGCTCCAGCAGGTCGAACAGCCGATCGATGGCCGCCGGGTCGGCTTCCGGTTCGTCCCCTTGCAAGTTGACGATGATCTCGGCGCCGGGCAACGATCGCACGGCCTCGGCCACGCGGTCGGTCCCGCTGGGGCAATCGACGCTGGTCATCGCGACGCGCCCGCCAAAACGGCGCGCCTCGGCCGCGATCTCCGCGTCATCGGTGGCGATGAGCACCACGTCGGCCCGCGTCGCTTGGCAGGCCGCCTCGAACGTGTGCTGCAGCACCGTCTTGCCTGTCTGTCGGAGGAGCATCTTGTCCGGCAGCCGGGTCGAGCGGCGGCGGGCCGGAATCACCAGCGCGCGTCGATGAGCGTTGAGCATGTCGGGCACCGAGAATCCCTTCCTCCAGGCAAAGGCTCCTTCCCTGGCGGAAGCGTAGCGAACGCCGATGGCAAGCGTAAAGGCTGATCCGGCGACGCCGCGCATCAGGATGGCATGCGACCGCCGGGCGCGGTAACTTGCTCGCGACGCATGTCCTTCGCAGCGGACGTCCGCTAGCATCTCGTCGAGAACCTACTCGCAGGCCACGGGGAGTTACGCCATGTGCGGCATCGTTGGATACATCGGTTCGAAGCCCGCCGCACCGATTCTGGTAAGCGGCTTGCGGCGGCTGGAATACCGCGGCTACGACAGCGCCGGCATCGTCACCGCCCATCGCGGCAACCTCCACGTCACCAAAACGGCAGGCCGCGTCGATGATCTGGCTGCGCTGGTCAAGACGCAGCCGAACGGCGGCGCCCGCGGCCTGGGCCATACGCGGTGGGCTACCCATGGCCCGGCGACCGACGCCAACGCCCATCCACACCTGGGCGGCGATGGCGTCGTGGCGATCGTCCACAACGGCGTTATCGAGAACTTCCGCCCGCTCAAGCAGCGCCTGATCGCCAAAGGGTTCTCGTTCCAAAGCGCCACCGATAGCGAAGTGGCGGCCCACCTCATCGCCTACGAGCTGGCGACGATCGCGACCGAACTGGACGATGCCGCCGATCCCTACACGCCGCTCATCGCTGCCGTCCAGGCAGCCCTGGCACAGCTTCGCGGCGCCTACGGTCTGGCAGTCATGTTCCGCGACTGGCCGGACGTGATTGTGGCGGCGCGGCTGGGCAGTCCGCTGGTGATCGGCGTCGGCGATGGCGAGAACTTCCTGGCCAGCGACAGTGCGCCGCTGGCCGGGCGAACTAACCGTATCGTCTACCTGGCCGACCACGAGCTGGCGGTGATTACGCCCGACTCGATCCGCGTCGTCCACCGCGACACCGGCCACGTCGAACACGACGTCAAGGAGCTGAGCATCGACGCCAGCGACGTCGAACTCGGCGGGTTTCCCCATTTCATGCTCAAGGAGATTTTCGAGCAGCCCGAGACGATTCGCAACGCCATGCGCGGCCGGCTCGACCGCGACGCGGCGACGGCGAAGTTCGGCGGCCTGAACCTCACGCCGCAGCAGCTCCGGGCCGTCGACCGGTTCGTGCTCACCGCCTGCGGGACGAGCTGGCACGCTGCGCTGGTGGGCGAGTATATGATCGAGGCCTTGGCCCGCATCCCCGTCGAAGTCGAGTACGCGAGCGAGCTGCGGTACCGCAATCCGCCGCTCTCGCCGACGACGCTTCTCTTTGCGCTCACCCAAAGCGGCGAGACGATCGACACCTTGGCCGCCTTGCGCGAGATGAAGCGCAAGGGCCACCCCACGATGGCCATTTGCAACGTGGTCGGCAGCACGATCGCTCGCGAAGCCGACGGCGGCATTTACCTGCACGCAGGGCCCGAAATCGGCGTCGCGTCCACCAAGGCCTACACCTCGCAGTGCGTGGTCATGGCCCTGTTGGCCTTGTACTTCGGCCGGCTGCATCACATCAGCTATGAGGCCGGGCTGCGGATCATCAACGACCTGGAGCAGCTTCCCGACCAGGTGGAAAAGGCCTTGGAGACCAACGCCGAGTGCCGCCGCATCGCCGCTCGGTATGCCGGGGCCAGCACGTTCCTGTACCTGGGGCGGCTGTACAACTTCCCGACGGCCCTCGAAGGCGCCTTGAAACTCAAGGAGATCAGTTACATCCATGCCGAGGGGTATCCCGCGGCCGAGATGAAGCATGGGCCGATCGCCTTGGTCGACGAACAGACGCCCAGCGTCTTCGTCGTTCCGCGATGCGGCGTGTACGACAAGGTGGTGGCCAATGTCGAGGAAATCAAGGCCCGCAGCGGCCCGGTCATTGCCGTGATCGAGCAGGGCGATCACCAAGTCGCCGAACTGGCCGACGAGGTGATTCAGATCCCCGCGACGCCCGACTTCTTGCAGCCCATCGTGGCTGCCGTGCCGCTCCAGCTACTGGCGTATCACATCGCCGTACTGCGGGGCTGCGACGTCGACAAGCCGCGGAACCTGGCCAAGAGCGTCACGGTCGAGTAGGCGGTGATCGCGGAGGCGAGCCGCTGGCGTCGCGGAATCGGCGTCGCAGTCGCCGCCCAAGCGAACCCGGCGCTCCACGTGCAGCCCGGCGCAACGCCGCCGAAGCGCCCAGACGGTTCCACGTGGAACAGCCATCAGCGGCTACTCAATCGGATTAATCACCAGGCCGCTGAGCAGCTTCGGATAGAAGTACGTGCTCTTGGCCGGCATCCGCTCGCCGGCGTTGGAAATCGCACGGATGTGCTCGACGGTCGCCGGCATGACCAGCGCGGCCAGCTCGAACCGTCCGCCCGTCCCCTGCTGGCCGGTGAGGTCGCGACCGGCGGAGTCCCCTTCCTTCAAACCGGCTGGCACCTCGGCCAGGGCCCGTACGTATTTCGGGGCTGGCAGGTTCGGCAGCCCCAAGAGCGTGTCCATCACCAGGCGGTGGAGGATGCTCACGCCGAGGCCCTGCCAATCCGCGCAATGGTCGGCGGCGATCTCCGCCATCGTGCGGCGGCCGCCGTCGGTGATGCGGGCGATTGTCCAGCGATCATCCTCCGCGGTGTAGAAGCCGAGCGTGCCCTGCTCGCCTTCGGTCTCGATCTCTTCCCAAAGCGAGATGGCCCGATCCGGCCCCTCGCCGGCTCGCTCGGTGCTGAAGGCGTCGCCCAGTTTGGCGGCAAGCTGGTCGGCGGTCATCGGCGGCACGCCGCGGAACAGGCGGTGGGTCGGCAGCACCAACATCCCCTCGTCGCTCATAGAGACGCACATCATGAGGACGAAGTTCGCCGGATGCTCGGGCGCGAGCTGCTCGCCGCGCTGAGCAAGCTCAGCGGCTAAATCTTCGCGAAGGTTGAGCGCCGTCTCGTAGCGGTGGTGACCGTCGGCGATGTAGACCGGCTTGCCGGCCATGGCGGCGGTCACGCGGTTGATCACGGCGATGTCGGTCACCGGCCAGACGCGGTGGGCGACGCCGAGGTGATCGGTGGCGACCAACGGCGTCTGCCCGATGATGGCGGCCTCGAGGATGCCTTGGGCATCGTTCTTGGGATCGGGATACAGCCCGAAGATCTGGCTGAGGTTCGCCCGGCAGGCCTTCCACAACTTGAACCGGTCGGCCTTGGCGCCGCCATGGGTTTCCTCGTGCGGATGGATGTTCCCCTCGCCGAACCGCTCCAGCCGGGTGCGGCACATAAACCCGCGACGGGTGACCGTTCGGCCGCCGAGGTCGAACTCCTGGTGGTAGACGTAAATGGCCGGGTCGCCTTCGGTGAACAGCACGCCTTCGCGGCGCCAATTGCGGAGGAACCTCGCGGCGCGGGTGTATCGGTTGCTGTGCTCGTCGTCGCCAGGTTCGTCGCGGTTGAGGATCAGGCGGACGACATTCGCCGGGTGCTTTTTATAAAGCTGGTCCTGCAGTTCAGGATCGATCACGTCGTAGGGCGGGGCGATGACGTCTGAGAGCGAGCCGACGTGGCCGAGGTCGTAGCGGACGCCGCGAAAGGCGGAGATGGAGGGCATGGCGACGGACGGTGTAAGGCGGGATAACGGATTGCCGGGCCACGCACCCGGAGATAACCGACAAGTCTACGGCAACGGCATCGGCTTCGGAATCCCCGTGACGGGCGTAAGGCGTATACTTGAAGCGGGGCGTCGGCGCGTCCATCATGTGCCGATGCACCCGAACAAGCACACACGCGCGGCCTTGAAGTACGCGGCGGAGAGGGGCTGGGAACTCACAATGTCGCGCGGTCATGCCTTCGGACGAATTCGCTGTTGCCATGGCCACGGCGAGTGCGAAATGTGGATCTGGTCGACGCCGCGGAATCCTGAGATGCATGCCAAACGGATACGAAAGAAGGTCGACGCCTGTCCGGGGGAGCAAAGTACATGACGCCTGAATTTTACTTGGTTCTTCGCAATACGAATGTGGACGACATGCTCGCCGACGTTGTATACGAGGCCGGTTTCGATGACTCCTCATTAGTCGTGCGCGGAGGTCATGCGGCCATCTGGGTGACGGATCGGAGCGGCGAATTGACAGAACTTATTCGGGAAGCATTGGCCCAAGCGAGCGACGGCGGGTTAGACGTATTGCATGTTGAGATCCTGCGAGACGTTTTCGCGAAGGCGCAATAAAATCGCCGGCTTGCGCCGGCGGCCAATGGACGCTGCTGAGTGCTCCCGGCGGGGATTGAACCCGCGACGCGCGGCTTATAAGGCCGCCGCTCTCACCACTGAGCTACGGGAGCAGGATCGAGTCCTGCTCCCGCATATGAATACTGCATTGCGATGTGTACCGCTCATGCGGGTGCACTCCAGCGAGCGTTTTCGAGCGTCGATACTAACCGCCGCCGTATTCCTCGATTAGGTCCTCTAACTCGCGTTGAGTTGAATCGGCATGGGTCATTGTGCTCCAGCGCCGCAGATAATCCAGATCCAATTGACCTCGTTGCACCCAAAACATGCCGCGAACATCCTGCAAGTCCTTAGCGCGGTGAAATGCGAGCTTAATGAGAATCATATCCTCTGCCGTCGTCACCCAAATTTGACGTTGGCCAAAGGGCATTAGCACGGCGCGGCGCAGGATTTCGTCTTGTAGGGGCACGACCGGCACGAACAACTCGATTCGTACTGCGTCGAGGTAGCACTCGATCAGGTGTCGTTGGGTCGCTTGCTGGCGCATCCGTAGCGCGTCAACAGGCTGCCACTGTCCCGATTCGTCGTGCTGCTGGCATCCCAGCGCCTGCAGTTCGTCGGCCAACCGCTGGTAACTCAAGGCCGGCAGCGCGACGAGGCAGTCCACGTCCTGAGTTGTACGAACGATTCCCCAGTAGCTGGCGGCAAGGGCGCCACCGAACGCATGCGGTATTTGCACGCGACTCAAAGCGTCTGCCAGGCCCTCGATTATTTGAGCGAGGTCCGTCATCAACGCACCGCTAGCGCTTCATGGCGAAAACGGCTCCACCATGGATCTGGCAACGGATCCAACTGCGCGGCGATCAATAACCGACGCCGCCGTTCCTCCGGCGGCAGCGCCGCCAGGATCGCGCTTGCTGTATGCGCGAGCCCGATGAACATCGCCGCGCGCTCGGCGGGCGGTTTGCCGAGCGAACTTGCGGCGTCCGCCGCCGTCGTTTGGATTTCCGATCCCGGCGAGGCCATGGTACGAATCCGACTGCCGCGAAGTGATTCGGATACTAATACCGATAGTACTCCGGCTTGTACGGCCCGTCGACCGGCACGCCGATGTACTCGGCCTGCTTCTGGGTGAGCTTGGTGAGCTTTACGCCGAGCTTCGGCAGGTGGAGCCGGGCGACCTCTTCGTCCAGCTTCTTTGGCAGGACGTGGACGCCCAGTTCGTAGTCGTCGGCGTTCTGCCACAGGGCCAGTTGGGCCAGCACCTGGTTGGTGAAGCTGGTGCTCATCACGAACGACGGGTGGCCGGTCGCGCAGCCGAGATTCACCAGGCGGCCTTCGGCCAGGACGATGATCGAGTGCCGGTTGGCCTTCTGCGTGAACTTGTCGACGGCGCCGACGTCGGCGGGCTTGATCCGTTCCTTGGTCCAGCGGCCGGCCTTCACCTCGGCGTTGAGCCAGGCCATGTCGATCTCCAGGTCGAAGTGGCCGATGTTGCAGACGATCGCGTCGTTCTTCATCCGGCTCATGTGCTCGCCAGTAATGACATCGCGGCACCCGGTGGTAGTGACGAAAATGTCGCCCCGCGGGGCGGCGTCCTCCATCGTGGTCACCTCGTAGCCTTCCATGGCGGCCTGCAGGGCGATGATCGGGTCGATCTCGGTGATGACCACCCGGGCCCCCAGGCCCCGCATCGACTGGGCGCAGCCCTTGCCCACGTCGCCGTAGCCGGCGATGACGACGACCTTGCCGGCGACCATCACGTCGGTCGCCCGCTTGATGCCGTCGGCCAGCGACTCGCGGCAGCCGTAGAGGTTGTCGAACTTGCTCTTGGTCACCGAGTCGTTCACATTGATCGCCGGCACCTTCAGCTCGCCGCGCTCGTGCATCTGGTAGAGCCGGTGAACGCCGGTTGTGGTCTCTTCGCTGAGACCGCGAATGCCTGCGAGCAGCTCGGGGTACTTGTTGTGAACCATGGCGGTGAGGTCGCCGCCGTCGTCGAGGATCATGTTGAGCGGTTCGCCCGAGGGAAAGAACAGCGTCTGCTCGATGCACCAATCGAACTCCTGCTCGGTCATCCCCTTCCAGGCGTAGACGGGGACGCCCGCCTTGGCGATGGCACAGGCCGCATGGTCCTGGGTGCTGAAGATGTTGCAGCTACTCCAGGTGACCTCGGCGCCGAGCTCGACCAGCGTCTCGATCAGCACGGCCGTCTGGATCGTCATGTGGAGGCAGCCGGCGATGCGGGCTCCGGTGAGCGGCTTGGTCTGGCCGTACTTCTGCCGCAGGGCCATGAGGCCGGGCATCTCGTTCTCGGCCAGCTCGATTTCTTGGCGGCCCCACTTGGCCAGCCGCTCGAACTCCTCGGGAGTGCACTTGAGAACCTTGTAGGGCAGACGCTCGGTAACGACCTGGGACACGCGCTGGAACTCCTTATGGGTAATGTCGCACGCCGAGCGTGGGCTATGGCCGACCTCGGCGAGAAAGCTAGCGGGGCGCTTGGGGGGAGAGGCCCGCGGGGGGTCGTAAAGTTATACGCCCAGGGGCCATGCCGGAATACCGCAGTGTAGTGAGGGTGCTGCGGAACTGGAAGGACGCCGCGACAGCAACAGCCGCCGCTCAACGAGCGGCCAGGGCGGGTGAATCGGATGATATCGCCGCTCCGGCCGCTCGTTGAGCGGCGGCTGACCGTCGTGGCTTGCGGGGCGTTGCGGCGTGCGCAACAGAACTACAAGTACCTGTATTCCAAGGGGTTGGCACGCCTCGTCCTTGTACCTTCAGGGCGAGGTTTCGGGGATTTGAACGAAGGAACCTATATGCCGGCGCACGTAGGCGCGACGCGTTGGGCGGCGCTCCGGCGGCTCGTTGAGCCGCGGCTGCGAGATTCAGAGCAGGCCCTGTTCAGCGAGCTCGTTGCGGGCCGCGGCGACGAAATCCCGCACCATAAAGGGGTCCTTTTTGCCCGGTTCCGCTTCGACGCCGCTGGCGACGTCGACGGCGGCGGGGCGGACCATGCGGATGGCCTCGGCGACGTTGTCGGGGGTGAGGCCGCCGGCGAGCACCAGCGGGATATCGCCTAACCACCGCCCATACCCGGCGAGCTCGCCCCAGGGAACCGGCGTACCGGTGCCGCCGTAGGCGCCCCGGCGATAACTGTCGACTAGCACTGCGGCCGGGCAGCCCCCGGCTGCGCGGCATGCGGCAAGGTCCTCAGCGACGGCCTCCAGCCCGTGACCGTCCAACCGGCGGACGCGAATCACCGCTACGCCTGCGTGGCTGCCGGACCATCGTCCCTGAACCGCTGCCGCTACGTCGCTGGGAGTCTCGTCGCCGTGGAGTTGAATGGCGGCCAAGCCGCCTGCGAGGACGGCGGCCGCGATGAGGTCTGACGGTCGATTGACGAACACTCCCACCTTTTGCACCGCGTTGCCAGCCAGCGCCGACGTGATGCGATCGAGTACTGGCGTCGCGAGAAATCGCGGGCTGCGCTCATAGAAATTCAGCCCGATTGCGTCGGCGCCTGCCTCGACAGCGGCGAGGGCGTCTTCGACGTTCGTAATGCCGCAGATCTTGACGCGGAACATAGTGGCCAGGGGCACGGGGCAGGGGCAAGAACCGAGATTGATTGAAAGCGGCGCTAGTACACAGGGCGGACTGGTCGCTTAAGCGACCAGTCCGAAGCGGGGCAGGCTCCGAAGTTCACGAGCGCCGTGTGACGCACAGTTGGCACTAGCTCCCGCGATTCGTCGCCTGTGCGGCTACTGCCGTCGTTACGATCCGCCGAACCTGCCTGGCCGGCAAACTTCCGCCAGCACGTGAAGCCAGCATACTTGCGCAGCCGATCAAACGCCACGAGAGGTTCGTAGTCACGGACGCGCCGCGTGCGGCAGTCGCGCGAAGGATGCCATCGATGACCCAGTCCACCGACGACCAGCGGCGCCCTTTTCTGACGGCGCCCTGTCCGAAGCGTTACTTTGCCGCCGGCGCCGCCGAGGAAGCCCGCCTGCGCATTGTACGCGCCATCGCTCGGAACGAGGGGCCGGCGATGCTGATTGGGGGCGCCGGGACTGGCAAATCGCTCCTGCTGGCGGTCATCCAGGAGCAGTTCGCATCTCGCACGGCGGTGGTCGCGCTCGAAGGCGCTCAGCTCGTGACGCGCCGCGGGCTGCTGCAGACCATCCTCTACGAGTTGGGCCTGGCGTATCGGGGGATGGATGAGGCCGAGATGCGGCTGGCGCTGACGCACCATTTGCGCGGGATGGACGCGACGCGGGGCGCCTCGCAGCAACCGGGCGCTAAGCCGCAAGCGGCCAAGCCGCGGCGGCTGGTGCTTTTGGTCGACGAGGCCGACGCGCTGCCAATGCGACTGCTCGAAGAACTGCGAGTTCTCACCAACGTCTCCGCCGACGGCTTGCCGCTGGTGAGCCTGGTGCTCGCCGGCGGACCGATCCTCGAAGAACGTTTCGCCGATCCCCAGCTCGACGGGTTCGCCCAGCGGGTTGCCGCCCGCTGTTATCTCTCGCCGCTGGGCAGGGAGGAGACTCTCCAGTACGTGCGATCGCAAGTCGCGGCGGCCGGCCTCCGGCCCGAGCGACTATTCACCGCGGACGCCCTGGAGGCCATCTATGCAGCTACCGGCGGTTTGCCGCGGCTGATCAACCAGTTGGGGGATCAACTGGCCTGGATGGCCGAAGAAACCGGCTGCACGCCGCTGGATGCGGCGCTAGTGCAGCAGGCCTGGTCGGACTTGCAGCAACTCCCGGCGCCGTGGAATACGGAGGGCCACGCCGCAGCGGCGCCCTCGAGCCGGGAGGTGGCAGACGTCATCGAGTTCGGAGAGCTCGACGCCGCCGGAGAGCTCGACCGTCTCACCTTGGACAGGGGCGCGGGCGAGGAAGATGTGCTGCTGGACGACAGCGAAACGGGCGCCGCGGACGAGGAGGGCGACGACGACGCCCCCGCCTCGATACCGATCGCCTCGGCGCGGCTGCCGCGATTGCCGTTCGAGGAGGCGAGCCCCGACGAAACGCTGGCTTCCACCGAGCAGTTGCTCTCCAGCTACGACCAGCCGGAACTCATCCAGCACCCCGGCGCTGCAAGTTTCGCCGACGAGGCCCGCCCGCCGCAGGCTGAGGAGCCCGTCCCTCCCGCGGCTGAGAACCCGTTTGCCGAGCCGTTCGAGGAGGAGGAAATCGTCGTTGACCCTTATCGGGCGTTCGAGGCCGACCTGCTCCAGTCGGCGCCGCAAGTGGTGAACCGGCTGGACCGCTCGTTCGCGGCGGAGTTGCGGCAGGCCAGGTCGTGCATCGCCGCGTCGGCGAGGGGCCCCAGCCGACCCTCCCCGACAGCCAGCGGACCGGCGGCGCCGACGACGACTGGCGCCAGCGGGAATCCCACGGCCGTCGATTTTGACTTGCCAGCCTGTAACGAGCCGGCGGACGATGCGCCGCTGCGGGCACGGCTTCGCGACCAGGCACGAACGCCCAGCCCTGCGGAACAGCCACTCGGGGCCGTGCTGGTCGTGGAAGAGGACGAGCCGTCGCCGGCCCGTTTCGTCGAAGGCCGGCAGTTCCGCCGCTTGTTCAGCACGCTGGAATCGGGCGGGGCCATGCGGCTGGGGTAATCGGCGTGTTGCCGGAAGGCGCCCCGCCGAATAGGCTAATGGGCGTCTCCACGGCGGAAGACCTCCGGCGTCGGCTTATCCGCCTCGTGTTTCGCAGGCACTGCGACGCCGGCAACGCCCAGCGCAGCGATCCGCCAGAAAGCGCGGCGGCGCCTTTTCCCACACTCGGACGCTAATCCCGGTGGCTCACCCGATGAAAAACGACGAACTGACGCGACGGCAATTCGTTCACACGGCCGCGGCCGGCGCTACCGCCTGGGCCGGGCTCGCAGCGAGCAATGCGGCCCTCCTCGCCGGCGCAACCGACAAGCCGGCCGCGCTGGGCGGTGCGCCGGTACATCAGGGCGATTGGCCGGGATGGCCCCAATGGGACGAGGCCTGGGAGCCAAAAATCGTCGAAGTGCTGCGCAGCGGCCAATGGTCTCCGGCAGGGGATACCGGCGGCCCCGTCGGCGAGTTCGAAAAGGCCTACGCCGAGCTGCTTGGCGCCAAGGACTGCGTGGCCACTTCCAGCGGCACGGCGTCGCTGCTCACCGCCCTGGCCGCGGTCGGCGTGGAAGCGGGCGACGAGGTGATCGTCTCCCCCTTTACGTTCATCGCCACCTACAACGCGGTGCTCGCCCACCACGCGCTGCCGGTGTTCGCCGACACCGATCCGGCCACGCTGACGATCGACCCGGCCTCCATCGAAAGCCGAATCACCGAGCGTACCCGGGCCATCGTACCGGTGCACATCTACGGCATGCCGTGCGACATAGACGCTATCAACGCGATTGCCAAGAAGCACAATCTGGCGGTGGTCGAGGACGCCTGCCAGGCGTGGCTGGCCGAGTACAAGGGACGCAAGTGCGGCACGCTGGCCGACCTGGGTTGCTTTAGCTTCCAGAACTCCAAGCACATTCCCTCGGGCGAGGGGGGCGCGGTCACGGGAATGAGCCAGGAACTGTTGGATCGCGCCCGTTCCTACCACGATTGCGGACGCGCCTTCGGCACGCACCAGGGGCAGGGCAATTTCAGCCGCGGGCTTAACTACCGGATGACGCATTACCAAGGCGTAATGCTTCAGCAGCAGATCGGCAAACTCACGGCCGACACGGAGCGCCGCCGGGCAAACGCCGATCGCCTCACCGCCGGTCTGCGGGAAATTCCAGGCATTCACACGGTCCGCTTGCCGGAAAACAGCCGCGCCGTCTGGCATCTTTATGCATTCCGCTACAACCCGGAAGAATTCCACGGCATGTCGCGAGTCAAGTTTCAACGGGCGTTAAATCGAGAGGGGGTCCCCTGTAGCGGCGGGTATTCCGAGCAGTACTACGACGGACTGCTCGACGAAGCGATCAACTCCCGCGGTTTCCAGCGATTATTCCCCGCCGACCGGCTAAAAGCCTATCGCGAAAGCTTCCAGGAGTTGAAGGGCAACCAGCAGGTCTGCAACACGACCGTCGCGCTATTTCAATCCCTGCTGCTGGGCGCCGAGCGCGACATCGACGGTATCGTTGAAGCGATCCGCAGGATCCAGGCGCACAGCGCGTCGTTGGTTTAAGCACAGTTGAGCAACCGCGTCGGCGGCCGCCCACGCGCGCCTCGCCGGCGGTGGAGGCACCCATGAATCGAAGACTTTCGCGGCGCCGCCTGCTGGGACACGGCCTTGGCGCTGCAGCGGCGGGCGTCGTCGCCCGGCGATGCTTGGCCTCGCCGGCAGACGCCCCGCCGGCCTCGGCGCCGCTGGCGCTACGCCGTTCGGGCGTCAGCCCCAACGACCAGATCGGCGTCGGCATCATCGGTTGCGGCCGCCGCAACAGCCAGCTCGCCGTGGGCATCGGCGGGCAGGGGGCTCCGCCGAAGCAAGCCCGGATTGTGGCCGTGGCCGACCTTAACGGCCGCCGGGCCGCCGCGTGGGCCGCCCATTACAAATGCCCCGCCTTCGACGACTATCGAAAGCTCCTCGAGCGCAAAGAGGTGGACGTCGTCGTTTACGCCACGCCCGAGCATTGGCATTACCTGCCCTGCATCCACGCAGCGCAAGCCGGCAAAGACATGTACGGCGAACAGCCGCTGTCGCACACGATCCGCGAGGGCCGCGTCATGGTCGAGGCGGTCCGCAAACACAACGTCGTGTTCCAAACCGGCGAACAGCAGCGATCGAATGCCAAAACTCGCCTCGCCGCCGAACTGATTATCAACGGCCGCATCGGCGCCATCCAGCGCGTCATCGCCTACAACTACCCCAGCCCGTTTGAAAGCGATTTCCCCGCCCAGCCGGTTCCTGAAACGCTCGACTGGGATCGTTGGTGCGGTCCCAACGAAGTCGTGCCCTACAACGTGAACCTGTACGTGTCGCGGGTCCCCTACGAGCCCGAGGCCGCCTTTCCGCCGGAGCCGGCCGAGCAGACCGCGGCCGGGCCGGGGTGGATGTCGTTTCGCCCCTATTCCGGGGGCGAGTTGCTGAACTGGGGTTGCCACGGTCTGAGCATGGTCCAGTGGGCCCTGCAAATGGACCAGAGCGGCCCCGTCGAAGTTTGGGTCGAGCCCGCCGAGAAGCTCGAAACCTTCACGCAGCGCCTGCCGGGACCGCGCGATCACGGCGACGCCGTCGGCAGCCGTTCGGTGATCAACTACCGCTATGCCAACGGCGTGGTGCTCACGCTCAGTTCGCTCAATCCCCGCGTCGGCGGCGGAGCGACGTTCATCGGCGACAAGGGCGAAATCACCATCATCCGCGGAAGCTACGAATGCAAACCCAAGGGATTGGATAAAGATCCGCTGCCGCCCGACGCCATTCGACTCTACGAGAGCGACAACCACATGCAGAACTTCTACGACTGCGTGTACTCGCGCAAAGAGCCTATCATGAACATCGAGGCCGCCCATCGAGTCGCCAGCCTGTGCCACCTCGGCAACATCGCCCGCTGGCTTGGCCGCCGGTTGCAATGGGATCCCGACCAGGAGCTGTTCCCCGGCGATGACGAGGCCAACGGCTATCTCGATATTCCGCGGCGGAAGGGCTACGAGCTGCCGGAGAACGTGTAGGAACCTCCGCTGCAGGGCGCTCGATTCACCGACAGGACCGTGGACGCAGTTATGATTCGACCCCTTTGGTTGCCTCTGCTCGCCGCCGGCGCATGGGCGGCGCTTGTTTCAAGAACGCCCGCCGTCGCCGCCGACCAATCAAGTCCCGCCGACGCGGAGCCGGCGATCGAGTATGTAGCGCTCGACGCCCCAGCCGGCGCGTCGCGGGCCGTGATCGTCCAGGGCCACGCGCTGGCGCACACGCGGCAACTGCTGCCGCTGGATCGCGAGGGGCGCCTCGTGGGCGCCGGTTCGGTCGAAACGCAGATCGAGCGGGTCATCGACAACTTGGACGCCGTCCTCAAGTCCGCCGGGTCGGGCCTCGATCGACTGGTCCGCGTGAACGTCTATGCGCTCGCGCCGACGACCGCCGACCTCGTCCGCGAGCATCTGAGCAAGCGATTGAACCCTGCCGTCCGTCCGGCCTTCACGGCGGTGCTGACCCCCTTACCCCACCGCGACGCCCTGGTGGCCGTCGATGCCGTCGCCGTGGCGCCCGCCAGTGGGCAGGACGCGGCCATGACGCGCTGCGAAGCCGTCAGCGGCGACCAGCAGCGAGCCGACGTGGCCCTGCTGCCTGCCGGCGGCGCCGCGTACATCTCTGGCGTACC
Organism: Planctomycetota bacterium; assembly: GCA_003576855.1. Lineage (GTDB taxonomy): Bacteria > Planctomycetota > Planctomycetia > Pirellulales > Lacipirellulaceae > Lacipirellula. The sequence continues at coordinate 25,924 of QEVI01000002.1, read as the reverse complement.
GGCCGAGGGGGGGCTCACGGAGTCGGCCGTCGACGGCTCGATGGCAGGACTGTGCAAGATGCTCGACGAGTTGGAGCTTTCCACGGCCGACGTCGTGCACATCAAGGTCTTTCTCCGGCCGGCGTCGTCGGCCGACGACGTGCTGGCGAAGCTCAAGCCGTATTTCGCGGACCAGATGACGCCGCCTGTCGCGTTCGTCGAGTGGCTCGCTCCCCCGCCGGTGGAGATCGAGCTGGTGGCCCGCCTGCCCCGGCGAGACGACGCGGCCCCGCCGGTCGTCTACTACAATCCTCCTGACGTGAGCCCCATGCAGATTTTCAGCCGCGCGGCGCTGGTCCGCGCCGACCGGCAGATCTTCACCGCCGGCCTGTTCGCGCAGAAGCCTAGCGGCGGACAAGACCAGGCGCTCGACGTTTTCGACCAGTTGCAGACGATCCTCGCCCAGACCGGCAGCGACCTGCGCCATCTGGCCAAAGGGACCTACTACGTGTGCGACGATAGTTCCGCAAGGGGCATGGACCGGGCCCGACTCTGGCTCTACGACCAGGACCGCCCGCCCGCGGCGTCGAAGTGCATGGTCCACGGCGTCGGCCAACCGAATCGATTGCTCACGCTGGACATGATCGCCGTGCCCGCCCAGTAACCCGGCCGCCGCCCATCAAAGAACCGCGTCTCAATGCCGCCAGCCGTGGCTCAACGACCACAAGACGCGGCTCAACGAGCGCCAGCCGCGGCTCAGCGAGCCGCCGGAGCGGCGCCCTCGATCCCCCTCCGCCCCCCTCGCCAATTATCCACGACTACGCCGCCGCGACGAATCGGCAGCTTCAGGCAGGGCAGACAGACGAGCTTGCGGGCACAACCGCAGTACCCGCAGACGTAGCGAAGCAAGTAATAGCGTTCACGCTACACATAGAGTAGCCGCGCGCGCCGTCTATAAAGCCAACCGGCCCAACACGAAAGCGGGAATCTGGTCCTCGCCGATCAATAGGCAGCAGTTGCTTTCAGCTAACGCGATGGCTCCCGGCGTGAATCTGCTGTTCGTGATTACTGCACTGCAATTACAGCGGTAGTGTGCCATGCCCGCCACGGCTTCCTGCACGGCTGAGTTGCCGACGGAGTTAACGTATCCTTTGGCTTGGACCGCATAGCGGCGTTGCCCAAAGTTGACGACCAGGTCTACGCCCTGGTCGCCAGTTTTCCCGGTCGCTTCAATCACGCCGCCAAGCAAGTGGAAAACTTCAGCAAGAAATGCCTCCCACTCAGAACCGCGCATCGCCGTCCAATGCTGCCGTAGCAGTAGCTCCCGCGTCGAGAGATACGGCGTCAATGCGACGTTTTGATTGATCCCGAGGACCTGGCAGTAGCGGTTCACGAACTGTTCAGCCAGGAAGCGCGCGACGAAATGGGACCGCTACGCATTCGCAAACGGCGTAAGGCGGCACGCAAGGCTGCCACAAAGGCGGCGCCGATTGCATCGCCAGAAAAGCCGAAGCCAGGCGTTGCCGGAAGCTAAGGGTTACTGCCCTTCGGCGGGAATCGCTTGCAACGTCATCGTGTGCGCGCCGAAGTTTTTCAGCCGCCGGCCAGTGTAATCGTGGACGTCCGGAGCGACGTATCGGGCTGTCAGCCGGACCACGGCTCGCCCTCGCACGCCGTTTGCCGGGTCCAGTGAATAGGGGCGTAGCTCGCACGCTTGCGGCAAGTTGCGTGAATCGTTTGCCGTGTACGTTCCTTGCGCCGACGACGTTAACGCCGTCGTCGTGACGCCGATCCAATTGGTTCCGTCGCGGCTTGTCACTAAGTACCCGTAGACGTAGTGGGCCATCGGGCGCACTTCCGTTGGCGCCCTCATTCCAGCCGTCAAGGATGACTTCGATCTCGTACTCGTCTGCGCGCGGAGCCGCGCCTAGATTAGGCAATCCCGGACAAGTTCCCGGACAAAACGCTATTTATGAGGTTGAAGCAATTCCCTAACTCGTTACACTGTAACTACTTCGGTCCGGTAGCTCAGCGGTTAGAGCAGGGGACTCATAATCCCTTGGTCGCAGGTTCGAATCCTGCCCGGACTACTGAACAGGTTTACGCTGCCTCCGCTGGGTTGCGCGAACCTCGGCGCTCCACCATGATAGCCGCGGCTCAATGAGCCGCCGGGGCGGTGGCGAGAGACGCTTTACGTAATCGCTCCGGCCGCTCGTTGAGCGGCGGCTGAGTGAGCGGCGAGGGGACCGTTTCGCGCTCCACCATATTTGCCATTAGCCGCGGCTCAACGAGCCGCTGGGGCGGCGCTATGCCGCTGCCGTCAGCAGCGCCGCCACCTTGTCGGCGATCTCCTGTTCGCAGTCCGGTACGCTCAGCACGTCGCATTCGCTGCCTAGGATGAAGGGGTGGCCGCTGGTTTTCATGCGGGCGGTCAGTTCGCCGGTTAAGCGCACCACCTCGTCGAGCGGCAGTTCCGGCGAGAAGAACCGCTTCGTCGGCAAATTGCCGTAGAGGACCGTTCGGCGGGGAACGAGCCGGGCGTCCTCCCACAGGCGGCGCGAGCTGCCCAGGCTGAGGATGGCCGGCTCGAGCGACGCCAGGCGCGCGACCATGCCGTCAGTCAGTTCGCCGCAGTCGTGGAGGATCAGGTCAGCGTCGCGCTCTTTCAGTGCTTCCTGCAGCGCGCGGAGGCCTTCCATCACGTAGCGATCAAAAACGCTGAACGAGCGCGCAAGCTGATTAGGCGAAAAGTAGGCGACGTTGGCCGCCGGTTCGCACACGATGATCGCCTTGGCCCCGGCGTCGAGTTGGCGGCGAACGTATTGCCGGATCAAGCGCACCCCCGCCGCGAGGCACTCCTCCATCAAGGCGATTTCCGGGGCGTCGCGGCTTGATTGCCCAGCGCCGGCCAGATACACGGGCGTTATTGGATCGGCGATCATCTTCGTCATCAGCGAGAACGGACCGATGCACATGCCGATGGGAACCAGGCCGGCGCACTGAGCGACGTGCCCGATCGCCGCGCACGAGGCGTCCATCCGCGGCGTGGCCGGCGCCGTGCGGAGCTGGTCCAGGGCCGCTTGGTCTGCTACGTGAAAGGCGTCGGCGGCCTCGGCGGGCAGGTCGAAGTCGGCCAGCAGCGCCTGCTTTTCCAGCCGCAGGTCCATCAGCGGAATTGCCAGCGGCGTGCGGTAGCGCTGTGCCGCCTCGACGATGACGCCGCCAAGCTGCTGGCCGTCGAGGACGACCGCGTCGGCGTCGGCGCGCTGGCGTAAGATCAGGTCCGTGCCGATGGGGACGCGATGGCCCTCGGCGGCGAGCTGGAGGTAGAAGTCGCGGTCCATGGCACTGGCCTGGCGTTGCAGGCGGGACCGGAGCTCTTCCGCGACCGCAGGTTTAGCGTTGTGGCAACGACCCCGGTGGCTAAAGACGCCCGACCCCCTTGGAGTGTGATATCTCGTTAAGTTGCCGCAAAGGCACCCAGTAAAAGACCCCGCCCGTAATGGCGGTGGCCAGCATGTCCCACGCGGCAAGCTGGCCCCACAGGCGGTGGCTGAGGCTGTGGGGTCCAGGCTGCGGCGGAATGGGGAACCGTCGCAGGGCGCGTACCGTCACGACGATCCACAGCGCCGTCGTGCTGACGGCGAAGACCAGGTGGACCGCCAATACGCGGAATACCCAACCTGGCACGGCTTGCATGCCGAGCAGATCGCAGCAGAGCAGCGTCCACAGCGGCCCGGCGGTCGTCGCGGCGTAATAGGGGCTGGGCATGGCCCGTTCCCGCCAGCCGCTCACCAGTCGCACGTCGATTTCGAACAGCGTGATGGCTGCCGCCAGCGCAAGCGCCAACGCGAGCTGGACTTTCTTATGCAACTCGTAGCGCCGGCGACGCTTGACGAGCCAGATGCTCCACGCCAACACGGGCAGAATGGCGACCATCGCGACCAATACCAGATCGAGCGCCAGCGACGCTCGAGTGCCGAGAAAGCCGTCAATGCCGGGAAAATCCATGGCGGCAACCAGCGCGGTCGGTCAGCAAAGGGCCGCGGCGATGCGTCGGCTCTGGCGAGGCGCGCCGCGGCTCTGCGTACGTGGCCGCTATTGTTCGCTGCTCAAGCGCCGCAGCCGCCGGGCGTCCGGCTCGACGAGCCAGACGGTTCGATCCGCGAAATGCCTGGCAAGCGATGCATCGCTGGCCGGGTCCATTTTGCGGGCCCAGACGACCTTCGCCCGATCGATGTCGGCTCGATTGTACACCCATTCGGCGTTGGGGTCATGACTGGCGTCGTACTCGACGAACACCAGGTGCCGCCGGGGCGTCGCCTCGAGCTGATCCTGGATCGCGGCGCGCTCGGCCCACCAGCCGAAGACCGGTCGGGCGGCGTGATCCACGGCCTTGGCAGCGAATAGCAGGACTTGGATCGCCGCGAAGCCGACGACCAGGAAGCGCCACCCGAACCGTCGCCGAGCCATAACGTCGGCCCTCCGCAACCCGGCTACCACGGCCATCAGCAGCAGCGGCGCAGTTGGCGCCGCGTAATGCGGGAAGTTCCAAATCGCCGCTAGCGAAATCGCGAAGCTGGCCAGTGAAATGACCAATGCCGGCGTGGCGCGCCCCCAACCACGCCGCAAGGGCGTGGCCGCCAGCAGTAGCGCCGGCAAGCCGAGCAGCCCCGGGAAAAAGAACTCGGCGTCATAAGCGATAAAACGCCACTTGGTCTGCAGCCAGCCGGCGAGCGATTGCTGCCGCCGTACCCAATCCAGTTCCCACCCGCTGTGGAACTTCTCGATCATCGCATGGCGGTACGTCGGCGGGGGCGAGGGCTGCCGCCCGATGAATAGCGGCGACTGGCCGTAGGTGCGCTCATGCACCGCGTAGGGAAATGTCAGCGGATCGCCCGTGACGGCCTGGTGGTAGACGAACAAGGCCCCCATGCCCAGGCCGAGCACTGCCGCCTGCGGCGCGACAGTTTGAACAACGAACTGGCGCCAGTCGCCCGGCAAGCCCCGCCGCAGGTAGTGGCTCAGCACCCAAAGGCCCGTCAGCAGGCAGAACACGAACCCTTCGAACGGACGGGTGACCGCCAGGAGCACCGCCCCCGACGCCATGCAGACCGCATCCGCCGCACGGCAACGCCATCGCATCCGCAGTGCGGCGCCGAACACCAGCGCTGCGGCCAGCAGCGCGGCCGTGCCTCCCCAATACGACTGGCCCCAATACAACTGATAGCTCGGATGCACGGCGAACAACGCCCCGCCGACGGCCGCCCAGCGGCGCGACGTCCAGCCTAGCAACATCCAATAGCACGCCACAGTCGCTAGCGCCGTTTCGACCCAGACGCCGGCGATCGGCCGCCCGGTGATTCTCTGCCCCAGGGCGAGAAACAGCCCCTGGCCGGGCGGGTATTTCGACGCATACGTCGGTTGCTGAATGACGTGGAACGTCTCGAAGTGCTGCCAGTGCGGGTGGGGCGGATTGGTCAACCGGCCTTCGCAAAACGTGTCGGCGGCCAGCAGATAGCTGAATTCGTCGTGCACCGCGGGCATCGGCCACCGTGCGACGGAGAGGGCCGCGCTGATGCACAGCGACGTAGTTCCCAGCAGCGCGGCCGCGACCCATGGCCGATCGGCCCAGCGGCGTAGCCGCGCGCTGGTCGCCGTCGCGTGGCGACGTGCATTCCAGGCGTGGCTCGATTCGCTGGCGACGCTCGCCATGGGACTGGTCCCCGACTATGCGGATTGGCCCGACCGGCCCGGCCATTGGGCGAGCACGAGGTACTGCCCGCCCAGCGGCAGGCGATGCACAAGCCGCTCGACCGGCCGCAGCCAGCGAAGCGCCCGGGGGAAGATGAACCAGGCGTCGGTCCTCGCTACGCGGAAGCCGGCGTCTCGCACCATCCGCCGCGTCTGAGGCGGGGAAAGCGGATCGGCGTCGCGGTCGAACGGGATCCGCCGCATGACCCACCGCGTGCCGGGGTTCCAAGGATTGTTTTCCCACAAGGCGAGCCAGCCGCCCGGCCGCAGCGTTCGGGCAATCGTCAGCAAGGCGGCCCGTCGTTCGCCGAGCGGAATGTGGTGAAACACGCCGTTGCAGTACGCCACATCGAACTCGCCTTGCGGAAGGTCATCCACGTGGGCCGTAAACAAGATGCCCCTCTCGGCGACGTCCCGACGCGCCCGTTCGATGGCCGCCGTCGACGGGTCGAAGCCCCAGGCTGATTCCGCGCCGAGCCGCTGCCGCAGCTCGCACGTCGCCAAGCCGACGCCACAGCCGAAATCGAGCACCCGCGTCGTCCGCTCGCGCCGCAGCAGCCGGGCCGTCCAGTCGATTCTGCGTCGCGCGAAGTATTGCGGCCCTTCGCCGGACAGCCGCAAGCCATGTCCCAGCGCCCGTTCGTAGTCGGCCGCGACCGCATCGAACGGGGCAGCCCCGCTAGGCATCGCCATGCTAGACATGCGTTGTGGGCCTCATTTCCTGCGAGCCATTCGCAAGATACTGACCAGGAAACTGGAAAAGACCGTTTGAAATCCGAGCGTCGCCAGCGTGACGCCGGGAATGACCCAGCGCATAGTGCGGGCGTAATCCAGCGAGCCGAACGCCGCGACGCGCCACTGGTTCAGCGCGACGGCTAGCAGGGCCAGTCCGGCGGCCAGCGATGCGGCGCCGGCGACGATGCCCATCTCGAGATTCACGCGACGCCTGAACACGGCCATCAGCCGCCCTTCGGGAATCAGGCCCTCGGCGATGGCAAACGTCTTGGCAAAGACGGCGAACTGCAGGAGCTGGTAGCCCAAGAGCGTGGCCAAACTGGCCACCAACAGCGTGTGGGCGTCGAAGGCCACGCCGCCGATCCTCACCCTCGGCAGGGCCAAGACGTAGCCAAGCAGGCCCGCCAATAGCAGCCCCACTCCAGGCGCCAGGAACAGCCACCCCGGGCTGTACATCAGAAAGAATCGCAGCGTCCGCCAACCGTCGCGCACCGTGCGGAGGTGCGGGGCGTGGGCCTGGCGGCCGTCCGGGTGGAGCGTCGTTGGCACTTCAGCGATATCCACGCCGAAAAGGCTGCTCTTGATGATCATTTCGGTGGCGAATTCCATGCCGCTTGCGCGTAAGTCGAGCCGGTCGAACAGCTCGCGCGTAAATCCTCGCAGGCCGCAGTACACGTCGTGGATCGGCGCAGCGAACATCCGCCGCACAAGCCAACTGAACATCGGGTTGCCCAGCCAGCGATGCGATGGGGGCATGGCGCCGGCGAGCACGCGACCCCCGCCGCTCGGCAGCCGGCAGCCTTGCACCAGCGCCCGGCCGGCTCGCAGCGGTTCCAAGAACTTGGGGAGTTCCAAGAAGTCGTAGCTGTCGTCGGCGTCTCCCATCAGTACATATTTGCCGCGCGATGCGGCGATGCCGCCGCGAAGCGCGTTGCCATAGCCTTTCTCCGCCACGCTGACGACCCGAGCGCCCAATTCCAACGCAATGGCCTGCGAGCCGTCGGTGCTGCCGTTGTCGGCCACAACGACCTCGCCGCGGACGCCGGCGGCCGCCATCGCGTGCTGCGCTTTGCGAATGCACGTGGCGAGCGTATCGGCTTCGTTGAGGCACGGCATCACCACGGAAAGCTCGATCTCGCCGGCCGGTTCGTCCGCGTCGCTTGCCCCCGGGGCGGCCGCCGGCAGGGCCAGGCAGGCCTCCACCGCGGCAATGGCGTCGTCAATGCGGCCGAGCGCCGCTGAGTGGTCCGCAACCGGTGCGGGCGGAGCGGACCGTGCGGCGACCAGCGGTGCTTGGGCAGGCTGTTGCATGGCGTGTGGGTAGCGGTGGCCGTTATATTCTCGACGTCAACGCGCACCGTGGGCGGCGCGCCACGGGGGTGCGACACGGCGGTCGCGAGGCTTCAAAAACCTAGCTTGCGTCTCGAAACGGTCAAAACGCCCGCCGGCCGGATAACCCGCGCCGCCGGTCTATTCGGACCGAACCGAGTACCCCTGTCGCGGCAGGCTTTTTAGAATGGGCGCCTATGTCCGTAAGGCTTCCGCCGCTGAATGACGACTCGCCCCCCTTGCCGCTGCTCGTCACCGGCGTGGCCGGGGTCGCGGGGTACAACGCGCTGGCGTACTTCTCCAGCCGCTATCCCGGCCAGGTCGTCGGCATTCGCCAGGCCGACAACTGGCCCTTGCGCGGCCCGAACATCGTCGCTTGCGACGCCGAAGATCATTCAGGACTGCTGCGGCTGTTCGATGCGTGGCAGTTCCGGTCGGTCCTCGACTGCGCCGGTAATTGCGCCCTGCGAGCCTGTGAACTCGACAGCCGGTTGGCGTGGCGCACCAACGTCGAAGGCCTCGTGAATCTCGCTTCGATCGTCGTGGAGCGAGACGTTCGCCTGGTCCACCTTTCCATTGACTTGGTCTTCGCCGGCCGCGAGGGAGGCGGCTACCGCGAACATGATCCCACCGATCCCGTGACCGTCTACGGCAAGACCATGGTCGCCGCCGAGCAGGTCCTGGCCGACTGGGCGCCGCGAAGTTGCACGCTGCGGATCTCGCTGCCGATGGGCGTGAGTTTTAACGGCCACGCCGGCGCCATCGATTGGATCCAGTCGCGGTTCAAGAAGGGCCGGCCCGCGACGCTCTACTTCGACGAAATCCGCACGCCTACCTATACCGATTGCCTCAATGAACTGTTCGAGTGCTTGCTCGCCAGCGACCTGGCGGGCGTGTACCACGCCGGGGGCCCGCGGCGATTGTCGCTCTACGAGATCGCGCAAATCGTCAACCGCGTCGGCGGATACGACCCGGCGCTGCTGATGGGCTGCCCCCGCCGCGAGGCGGGACCCATCCCGCCGCGGGCCGGCGATGTCACGCTCGATTCGTCAAAGCTCGTCGCGGCGCTCGGTCGTCAGCCGTTTACGCCCTGGCCGTATGACGACGCCTTGATGCCGACGCATCGCCAGTGGCACTTCGACCGGACCGGCTGGACCGGATCGCCGGAGCTGCTCGCCCAGGTGCTCTATCGCAATCCACGACGCTCGGCGAGCGAGCAGCGGCGAGCGTAATGCCGCGCCCGCAGCGGCCCCGGACGAACTTACGCCTGTGATGGGCGCCGCCGCAAGCGGTCCCACAGCAGCAAGGCGCACAGCGTCTTGGCGTCCTCGATCTGGCCGCTTTCGGCCATGGCGAGCGCCTCGCTCCAAGGGACGATCAGGTTCTCGATCTGCTCCCCGGCTTCGCGCGCCGGCGGGCCGGACGTGAGTCCCTCGGCAACGAACAGGTGCATCCGTTCCCGCAGGATGCCGGGCGACATGTAGAAGCCCGGCAAGGCCCGCCAGCGGGCGGCCGAGTAGCCCGTTTCCTCCCGCAGTTCTCGCATGGCCGTCTCCAGCGGCTCGGCCGGCGGCTCAATCGTGCCGGCTGGCAACTCGACCAGCGTCTTGCCGACAGCGACGCGGTAATTGCGAATCAGGCACACCCGGTCGCCATCGACCAGGGGAAGAACCAGCACCGCCCCCGGATGCCGGATGACCTGCCGCCGGACGGCGCCCTGGCGGCCCGCAAACTCGACTTCCACGACCTCGAACCTGGGCGTCGTCAGCAGCACCTTGGCCGGCGCGGCGAGAGGCGTTTCGCTCATTGCGGCATCCATCGAAAGCGCAGCGCATGCGTACAGCGGCGGCGATTGGCTCGCAAATTGCGAGACGTCAAGTCGGGCCAACGCCCGGCGCCCGGCAATGTCAGTTTGCCAGTTTGGCCGGGAATTGTTAGGATAACGGGGTTAGGTCGCCGCTGTCGAATGGGGCGACCGGTCGTAGCAGGGTCTGGTGCTATGAACCGCGGCGGAGGGGGAAGCTGGAGCCTACGGCTGGGGCGGTGCCTCGGCGTGGAAATCCGACTCCACCTTCACTTTCCGCTGTTGGCGCTGGCGGCGCTGCTGCTGGCCTCGCTGCCGCCGCAGGCGGCTGTGCCGCAACTGCCCGTTCGCAGCGTGTTGGCAGCGCTGGCCATCCTGCTGGCGAGCGTGGCGCTGCACGAAGCGGTGCGGGCGCTCGTGGCCCGGCGGGTGGGAGGCCGCACGTACCTGGTCGTGTTGGGCCCGACCGGCGGCTGGGTCCAGCCCCACTTGCCCGCCGATCCGCCGGCGCACCTGGTCACGGCCCTTGCCGGCCCGGTGACGTACCTGGCGATTCTCGTCAGCGCCGCGTGCGCGTTGGCCGCGTCGGGCGAGCACAACTTTCTCGAACTGTTTTCGCCGTTCCAGCCCGTCTTTCTCGATACCCAGTCGTACCTCCACTTCGCCGCACAACTTACGGTGTGGATCAATACCTGGCTGCTGATGGTGAATCTGCTGCCCATTCAGCCGTGCGACGGCGCCGAGGTGCTCCGCAGCGTCCTGTGGCCGCTCGTGGGGCGGGCCAGCGCCGCGACCGCCGCCGCCCACATCGCCTACGGGGCGGCCGCCGTTACGGCGATGCTCGCCGTGGTGCTGCAGCAGCAAATGGTCAATGACGTCCTGCCGGCCTGGTTCCCGCTGGCGGTCTTGTCGGTGTTGCTCCTGTACGGCGGCAATCGAGCGTCGCGCCAGCGCTACTACGACGCGGGGATCGATATCGACCATTGGCAATCGGACGACGACCAGTGGCTAGGGGCCGAGTGGCTGGACGACGATCGCACGGCCGTGCTCGTCGAGCACCTACAAGAAAAACAGCAAGATGCCCTCGATCGCAAACGACGCGAACGCGAGGACCGCGAAGACGCCCGCGTAGACGACATCCTCGCACGCATGAACGAAGTCGGCTTCGACCAGTTGAGCGACGAAGAGCGAGCCGTCCTCAAGCGGGCCAGTCGTCGCTATCGCCAGCGGCAGCAGCACCGCTCCGGCGGCGCCTAACGCTCGCTGCCGCCGGTGGACCCCGCCTCACTTCATGCCCCCATCAGCGATGCCGTCGGCGGCCGACGACCGATGCGCCGCGTACACCGCCATGGCCCGCCAGGAGCACGATCGCGAAGACCTGCTGCGGGACGCCCGGGCGCTCCTGCCGCGGGTGAAGCTCGTCGCGAAGCTGGGCGGCCGGCCCGAAGAGGTCGTCATCGGATTTCGCGGCCAGGCGATCAGCTTCTTCTTCGACCAGGATCCCGCTTACCACTTCAACGCCGCGGGCCAATTGCGGCGCGCCTTCGCGGCTGGGCGACTGCTCAAGGCGGAGCGCAAACGGCTCGTGGCGCTCACCCGTCGGCGCGGCGGCGATGAGGTCGTTCTGCAGCGCGACGAACTGGACTTGCCCGCCGAAGCGGCGCTGCTCGAGGAAGTCGGGTGGAAGCTCGCCGAACTGGGCGAAGTGCTCCGCGCGGGCAGCTTCCAACTGATCGGCCAGGTTCCCGAAAACGGCGATGCGCTGCCGCGGGCCAGCGCTTGGCTGGCGGCGCTTGGGGAGATCGAGCTGGCCGCAGCGCCGCGGCTCTAGCGCGGAGCCTACGGCGCCACGATGCGCCGCGGCTCCGAGAACGTTTCGCCGGGCCGCCGCGCGGCCGCACGCTGGCGGAGCGGTTGCCGTCGCGTCGAGAGCCGTCGCCCCGTCCGGCGACTTACTGCTTCGCCGCCAGCCGCAGCGCTACCAGGTACGGCACCGGCTCGCGGCCCAGCGCGTTGAGCACCGTGCCGCCGGCCGTGAACGTGTGGGTCACCCAGTCGGGCTGGCCGTACTTCTCCAGGGCCGTCCCGCCTTCGCCGCCGCCGATATACACCTCGACGCCGGCGTCCTTCATCCGCTTCAACTGCGGCATGAAGTTCTTCGTGCCGTTTTCGAACCGCGAATCCTCGAACATGCCGAAGACGCCGTTGTGAAAAGCGACCGCGTCTTGCGGCTTCTGGGCGAGAAACTCGCCGATCTTCTGCTCGAACAGCGCCAGCGACTTCGGCCCGATATCGAATTGCTGCTGCCCCGCCCGCAGCTCCTCCACGACCGAGCCGTCCCCGATCACCGAATCGATCGGCACGACGAAGTCGATCCCCTTCGAGCGGCCGTCGCTGACCATCCGCTTGGCCTGCTCGACGCGCTCGCGGGGAATGTAATACGGCTTGTCGGCGTGCGCGGGATCCTCGGCGACGCCGAGCGATGCCTGCTTGCCGTCCAATTCGCCGATCGCCTTCTTGAGCGCCATGGCGAGCGAGCCGGCCGCGAGCACCTGGCGAATCGTGCCGCGGCCAATCATCGCCTCCAGGTCGTCGAGCTTGTCGATCTTCAGGCCGCTGAAGATCACCAGTTGGGCCTTGAGGCAGCGCATCATCGGGCCGTCGAACTCCGCGGCGACGTAGCGGCCCAAGGCCACCCGGTCCATCGCCGCCGGCACGATCGTCGACGAGGCGTCCAGGCTGCCGGCCGATAGGGCCTCGTTGACGTACGCCCGGGCGACCTTCGCGGCCAGTTCGTTGGCCAGCTTCGCCAGCGGCCCGGCGAGCTTCGCCGCGTCGGCAGGTTTGGCTTTCCAGAGGACCCGCTCGATGTCGTAGCGGCGAGTGTTTTCGAGCATCAGCACGCTCTTCGGCGGCGCGGCCTTGATCCGCTGGGCGACCTCGTCGCGGACCGTCAGCGACGTCTCATCGAGCCAATTGCTCACCAGCGGTACGTCGCACTTGAGGATTTCGCCCAGTCGCGCGGCGACCTTGTCGAGCGATTTCTCCTTCTCGCGGCCGATGTGTCCGAAGACGATTTGCTTCCAGCCCTTGTCGATGCCGTACTGGAGCGTCCCGACCATCGAGCGCAGGCGGATGTCCCCTTCGCCGATCGACTTGCCCGGCTTGGCGTCCACGTCGCCGCGGACCAGCACGGCGGTATCGGCCGGGACGTCGGCGAGCGAATCGAGCCGGGGAATCGCCCGCAAATAATCGGCCAGCTCAAGCTCCGGCGCGGCCGCGCGACCTGCCAGAAGCGTAGTGATCAGTTGTTCGACTTGCTCGCTCGTCGTGGACATGACAGCCGACTCCAAACTTGCTCGCAGGGGCATCGGTGATGTGGGCGGCGCATTTAATCGCAGGCCAATGCGCGTTCCCGCGCCGGCGCTGGGCGACCCTGCCGGCGGCTGATCGCACATCGCGGCTACTTGCCCGTGAGCCTGTACGCCGCCACGTGGTCTTGCGCGCTGACCCATAGTATGGCGGCCTCGCCCTCGTTTGTCAGGGCGAGGCCCGACAGCGGTTCCCCGTAGGCGAAGCGGTCGATCTCCCGGCCGGCGGGATCGAGCCAATAGATCGTCCCGTCCGGCGCGGCGACCATCCACGCCGCCTGGCCGCCAGGAAGCGCGACCGCCTGAATCCGGTCCACCGCGCTGATGTACTCGCCCGGCGCCAGCTCGAACTCCCATGCTACGTCCCCGGCCGGCGTAAAGCCGACGACGCCATAGCGGCCAAGCGACTTCACGTCGAGGCCGCACCCTTCGATCTGACCGTCGCCGTCGAGATCGACGGCGGCGACGTACAGCAGCATGCGCAGCCCGACGCGGAAGTCCCGTTGCGGCCTCCCCGCGGCGTCCAGTACGTGGATCGTACCCCGCGTGCTGGTGCACCAAAGCTCGCGCTCATCGGCGTTCGATTCGGCCCCCATAGCGGCGCTGGCCGCGTTTTTCGGGTTCGGCGACGCCGGCGCAACGGCCACCTGCACGACATGCTCCAGCGACCTGTCCGACCATTGGCGCCGGCCGTCGAGGCCGACGCCCTGAACGCCGACGCCGCCCCAATAGCCCACGTACAGCCTCGGCCCCGCCTCGGGCGCCAGGCAAGCGAGTTGTACGTCGGCGATGCCCGGATGGCGGTCCGGCGGAAACGCTAGCTGGTGGTTTAGCTGCTCGTCGAAGAGGTGAACCTTCCGCCCGCCGGCGGCAGCGGCCGCGAACAGCCGATTTTCTTGCCCGTCCACGGCTGTGCGGAGAAAGACGCTGCGCGTCGTGCCGCCTTCCGCGCCGGTGCTATCCGTAGTTGCCGTTTCGGCCGGGATTTGGCGTCGCGCTTTCCTGGCGCCGGCGCCGTCTAGCTCGACAATCGCCTGGTCGCCGTCGACGACAAGTATTCGCGGGCCGGCCGCCGCGGCTTCTTCTCCCTCGCCGGCAACGGCCAGCAAGTACCCCGGGTTGGCAATGGTTTGCCGGTCGGTGCGCCACAATTCGGCCACGCCGAGCGACTTCGGTTCCTGCCGGCCGGCAATGGCCGTTTCCGCCAGCGGCGCTTCGATGATCGATTCGCGAATGGTCGCCGCTTCCAGTTCCCGCTCGTACTCTTGGAGAAGCTGCCGCCGCTCGGCGCGGGCCAGCGCCGCCAGGTCGTCGCCCGCCAGCACTCGGCGAATGACCTGCCCCAGCGCGTCGGCGTCTTGCACCTGGCGCTCGTGGCGGTACTGCAATCGCCCGTCGGCGTCGAGCAGCAGCAGCGTCGGCGTACCGGCGACTTGCAGTTTCTCGAGGACCTCGGCCGAGGCGATGCGCAGAATGGGCATCGTGCCGCCCCAACTCGCCAGCGTGCGAGCGACGGCGTCGTTCGGCGCCCGCCCGGTCGGCTCGGTGTTGACGGCGTAAAACGCGAAATTCTCGGTGCCGGCCAGTTCTCGGTAAAGCGCGTCCAGCGCCGGCGTGTGCGCCTTGCAAGGTGCGCAGTTGATTTGCCAGAAGTCCAGCAGCACCGTCTTGCCGGCGAACGACTTCGCCGTCAACTCTTGGCCGTCGAGCGTCGTGAAGGCGACTTCCGCAATCGATTTGCCGAGCTTCTCAGGCGGCGCGGCCGGCGCGGGCAAGACGAACCGTCGGACGCGACGGACGTCGGCCGGCGCCTCCATCGTGAATGCGGCGTCGTCTATCGCGGCGTTGAAGCTGGCGTCCTTGAAGTCGATCCACACGGCGAGCCGCGTGTACGACCCGTCCGGATCGAGCTGCCGGCGCTGCGCGTCGATCGGCAGCTCCATGCGGCGAAGCAGGTAATTCTTACAATCGATCCAGAGCGTCCGCGTCCCGGCCGGGCTCGTCGTGGCAACTCGATAACACCGCCGCCCGTCAAGCTGCTGCGGCGCAAGCAGCCGCGGCGCTTCGTCGCTGGGGAAGACCTGCTGCCGGTCGTCCTGGTGCAGCAACATCGCAAGCTGCGGGAATACGTCGCCGATGGTCCGCCCTTGAAACACCTCGCGGAGATAGGGATCGGGCAAAAAGTTCTCCAGGGTCAGTTCCGCTGGCGCCGCGGTTTCCTGCACCTGGCCCGGCAGTCCGCCCGCCATCGCCCGCACGATCTTCCCGTCCGAGGCGATGGTGAACCCCTGGTTGGCCGAGGATTGCTCGACGGCTTCTTGAAAGCCGAGGCGGAGCCGGTTCGGCCGCTCAAACGCCAGCGACATGTCGAAGAACGGCAGCTCGCGCTCGACCCCCTCCGCGCGGTGAACCGAGTGCTGCACGTATGTCGCGCGGTCGGTGTATGACCGGGCGTTGCGATACGCTGCCAGCATGCGATCGGCGATCTGCTCCGCCGTAAGCCGTGCGCCTTCGGCAGCCCCGTTGCCAGCCGCGGCGCCCGGCGACGACTGGCCGGTGCAACCCGCCGCGATGCACAGCGCGACCAGGCAAAGGAACAAGACCGGACATGCGGTCCGGCTCGCGAGGCGAAGTTGGCTTTCCATGCTGATGTGCTGGCCCGTCCGTAGGCGCCCCTGGGCGAAGCGCCGGCTAAAATGGTAAGGTGACGCTCGTAACCTCGAGCCGCGGAAACGCAGCGCAGCCGGGCGCCGCGGTTCCGCCACGACGCCGCGAGCCGATCGTTGGCGCAAACTACCAAATTGCCCTCGGCGGGCCTACCCCGACGCCACATGGTGACGTTTACCTACGGTCGATCGATTCGCTGCCAGTTGGCGGCCGACGATTGCACGCTCCTCGGCGCCGAGCGCGTGGCCAACCCGCCGCTGGATGACGTCGTCGGCGCGATGCGCCAGGCCCTGGCCCGGCCGACCGGCTACCCCTCGCTTGCCGCGGCGACCGCGCCCGGAGACCGCGTGGCCGTCATGGTCGGCGAGGGATTGCCGCAAGCCGGCGTCCTGGTCCGCGGCGCACTTGTAGCGCTCGAAGACGCTGGCGTCGACCTCGGCCGGGTCACGGTCGTCTCGGCCGGCGAACTGGACGAACAAAGCGAGCTCGCCCGGCAGTTCT
The DNA here is from genome assembly GCA_003576855.1 of Planctomycetota bacterium. GTDB lineage: Bacteria > Planctomycetota > Planctomycetia > Pirellulales > Lacipirellulaceae > Lacipirellula. The sequence goes on along the minus strand of QEVI01000002.1, from coordinate 9,784 downwards.
CCTCCACCGGCGGCGGCGGGGTTCAGTTCGAGAAGCACGATCCCGACGACCAGCAGCGGCTGGCCATGATCGGCGTTACGCGGGCCGGCGAGCCGCTGCGGTTGAATCGCACTCTGGCCGAGGCCGATTTCGTGTTGCCCATCGGCTTAGGCGCCATGCCGGACGGCCGCGACGAAATCGCCGGCAGGTACGGCGACTTGTACCTGTCCTTCTCCAGTCGCGAAACGTCGCATCGGCTCCACGCGCAGGCGGCCAGCGAGTCGCCCAAGCAGCGCCGCAAGAGCGCCCGCCAATCGGACGAAGCCGGTTGGCTCGCCGGCGTCGCGATGACGGTCCGCGTCGTGCGCGGCGCCGGCGACGGCATCGCCGCCGTGCTGGCCGGCGAACCGGAAACCGTCGCTCGCGAGGCCGCCGAGCGGTCGCGGCTCATTTGGGAGCGACCGACCGATCGCCAAGGTAAGCTCGTCATCGGCGCCATTGCCGGCGATGAGCGGCAGCAGACCTGGGAGAACGTCGCCAAGGCCATTGCAGCCGCGCTTCCGCTAATGGCCGACGATGGGGCCATCGCCGTCTGTTCCGAACTGCGGCAGCCGCCGGCCGGCCCGTTCAAACGATTGAAAAACGCCGTCGACTACGGCGAAGTGAGCGAGCGACTCGCGCAGGACGACGCCCTCGCGGCCGGCCCGGCGCGGGTGCTGGCGCAAGCGCTCGACATGGGGCCCGTGTACCTACGCAGCCGGTTGCCCGCGGAGGTCGTCGAGTCGCTGGGCGTGACGCCGATCGACGCGGACGCGGAGCTGTCGCGTCTGGCCGCCGCGCGCCGCCCGTGCGTGATCATCGAGGAGGCCCAGCGCCTCGCTCCACGGCTCGTAACGCGAGTAGGGACGTGAATCGCTACGAAGTTGAGCGCGACGCCGACGTCGTGCCAGCGGTTGCGCTGTTCCCGCTGGTCGAGTGGACCGCGGTCCGCGTCACCGGCGCGGACCGTGCCAGCTTTCTGCACAACATGTGCACCAACGACGTACGGTCGCTGCAACCGGGCCAGGGGTGCGAGGCCTTCTTCACCGACGCCAAAGGGAAAATCATCGGTCACGTGTTCGCCCTGGCGGCCGAAGACGCCATTACGCTGCTGACCGTGCCCGGCCAGGCGGACACGCTCATCCGGCATCTGGATCGTTACATCATTCGCGAGGACGCGCAACTAGCCGACGCCACGGGCCAGCTCGGCTGGTGGATGCTTTTCGGTCGCCGCGCGGCAGGCGTGCTCGAAGCGTGCGGCGCGGCCCCGGCGGACTTGCGAAACCCTTGGGATCACACAACGGCGCGCATGGCCGATAGCGACGTTCACATCGTGCGCTGCGAACTGTTATGGCCGCGCGGCTTTCTCATCGCGTGCGCCGCCGAAGCCCGCGAACGGCTCGGCGCTGAGCTGCGCCGAGCCGGCGCGGCTTCCTGCACCGCGGAGGCTTGGCATGCCATTCGCATCGAATCGGCGTGGCCGCTTTTTGGCGTAGATTTCGACGCAACGCATCTCCCGCAGGAGGTAGGTCGCGACGACCAGGCGATTCACTTCCGCAAGGGATGCTACCTGGGCCAGGAAACCATCGCACGCATCGACGCCCTCGGGCATGTCAACAAGCGGCTGTGCTTAGTGAAGGCGGCCCAAGTCGATGCGCTGCCGATGGGCGCCGAGCTGTCGGCCAACGGCCAGCCGGCGGGGCGCATCACTTCAAGCTGCTGGTCGCCCGCGCTGCAAGCGTCGTTGGCCCTGGCGATGGTGCGGCGGGGCTTTAGTGACATTGGCGCCGAATTGCAGTGCGGCCAAATCGAGGCGGAGATCGTGGCGCCCTGTACGGCGAACGCGGAAGGAGCGGCCCGGCCCTAGCGCTGCGTCATCGCAGTGTTTTCACCTACGGAAATTTAGCCGGCCCGCTCGCGGGCCGAGCCCGGCGCCACGCCGCACGGCCGCCGCGAGCACGAGTTCAACCGTTACCTGACGTATCTCGCGATTTACACGGAGACGAACATGGACAAGAAGGCAATGATCGACCGGCTCAATGAAGACCTGGCCGGCGAACTGGGCGCCATCATTCAGTACACTACCTACGCCGCCAAGAGCACCGGACCTTACCGGCCTCAGTTGAGCCAATTCTTCTTGAGTGAGATCGCCGACGAGCAAATGCACGCCCAGTTCCTGGCCAACAAGATCGTGGCGCTGGGCGGCGAACCGACGACTAAACCGCGCGAAGTGCAGCCGGCGAAGTCCAATCGCGAGATGCTCGAAGCCGTGCTTGCCGCCGAGCGCCGCGCCGTCGCCGACTACACCCAGCGCGCCAAGGACGCGGAAGAACTGGGCGATAAGGGACTCGTCGTGCAGCTCGAGGACATCGTCAACGACGAAACCGGTCACGCCGAGGAAACAGAGCGGATTCTCCGCGATTGGCCGCTGTAGCAGCGTTTCCGACGCGTCGGGCGTGAAACGCGTGTCGCCGCTCCATGGGCGATATATCCCGATTTCCCCGCAGAAACGGATTCCGGCCAGTTTGCCGCCTACGGCATTTGGCAAAGCGGGTAAAGATGCGCTGCTAGCATCGACGATACGCCCTTGTAAGCCACACGAAGGCTAGTCCGCGGGCAAACCAAGACCGCAGCCAGCAGCATTCGAATCGCACTCGGCGCTACACAAACCATCATGGGGCGCGGGCGAGATGCGCTGGCGGGCAACCGCGGATCGAGCGTGTCCTCCCCAGTTTTCCAGGAGTCCTTCGATGAAACGTTTCGCCCTCTCGACGCTGGGCGTCGCGCTGGCGTTGGCGTACGCCTCCAGCGCCCATGCCTTCTTTGGCAGGGGCTGCGGATGCGCCGCCGAGCCAAGCTGCGGATGCGAGCCCGCGTGCTGCGCCCCCGCCTGTTGTGAGCCGTGTTGCGAACCCTGCTGCGATCCCTGTGGTCGCCGTTGCCTGTTGGGCCGGCTGTTCGACCGCATCAAGGCCCGCAAGGCCTGCTGCGCCGACGCCTGCTGCGAACCGGCCTGCGATTGCGCCTGTGAGCCGGCCTGCGGTTGCGCCGCCGAACCCGCGTGCGGTTGCGCTGCCGAGCCGAGCTGCGGCTGCGAAGCCTCGTGCTGCGACCCGTGCAGCGATTGCTGCGCTCCCCGCTGCGGCCTCTTCAGCAAGCTCCGCGCCCGTCTGGCTGCCCGGCACGCTTGCTGCTGCGAAGCGAGCTGCTGCGAAGCGAGCTGCGGCTGCGAAGCAAGCTGCGGTTGCGCGGTCGAGCCGAGCTGCGGCTGCAACTGAACCGTCGGTGCGACGCGCTAAGAGCGTCGGCTGACCCCGTCAGCAGCCCCGCCTCAACGCCCGAAAACGGTCCCTCGCATGGTCGGCGAGGGACCGTTTCGTTTATACGCTGAAACATGGGCCCCTCGACGGACTGGCCGCTTAAGCGGCCAGTCCCTAGAGCGCCGGGCGGTTTACCGCCACGCCTCCTTCACGCCGAAGTCGCGCCCAGCGCTGGACGCCCGCAAGCCGGAACGCGACAATTCCTTACGGAAAGGAAACCGCCGCCACCGCAACCTCCACCGCAAAGGCGCAGCCATGGTCGGAATCTCCCGCTCCCGGTTTTGGCGGTCCGCCTCGCTGTGCTTAGCGCTTTTGCTGCCGGCGACGGGCAGCCAGCGGCTATACGGGCAAAACGCCGCGGCCGACCGACGGCCGCAAGTAACCGCCGCAGCCCGAACGCCCACCCGGCCCGCCGCGGCGCCTGCGGCCCCCGGTCAGGCGGCCCCCGGCGGCGCGGCCAGCGCCGATTTTGACTCCCTGATCGACCTGATCACTTCGACGGTCCAGGCCGACTCCTGGTTGGAAAACGGAACCGGCGAGGGGGAAATCCAGCCCTTTGCCATCAACGGCGTCTACGTCGACGCCGCCGGCGCCGTGCGGCTGCGACCGGGCGCGAGCAGGTCCGCGTCGCTGGCGGCGATCCGCCAGGCTGGCGCCGCGGGCAAGACCGCCGACCCCGGCGACGCTCGCGTCCCGAGCGATTTGCGCTACGTGTCGCTGGTGCGCCTGGAGGCGGCCATCGCCGCGCGACTCGCCCGCCAGGGGCCGCTCGATCCGGAAATGCTCACGCTCGCCGGCCTGCAGCGCATCCGTTACATCCTGGTGTATCCCGACAATCGCGACCTGGTGCTGGCCGGCCCGGCCGGCGATTGGACGGCGATTGCCGGCGGCGGGCTCGTCTCGGCGGGCGCCGGCCGCCCCATCGTCCGGCTGGACGATCTGCTAGCGCTCTGGCGCCGGCAGCGGAGCCAGCGGGCGTCGGCGTTCGGCTGTTCCATCGTGCCGCGGCAGGCGGCGCTGGCCCAAGTGCAAGACTACCTGGCCGCGTCGTCCGCCCGGCCAATTGACGCTGGCGCGCGTCGCGAGTGGCTCGAAGGGCTTCGCCGAGCGCTGGGCGTCCAGGACGTCGAGTATTACAACGTCGATCCCGCGTCGCGCATTGCCAACCTGTTGTTCTTCGCCGACTACCACATGAAGCTCATCGGCATGGGGCTCGCCGAAGGCGTGCCGGGAGTGAGCAGCTATCTCGCCGCCGTGCGCGTCGGCCCCGACGGCCGGCCGCCGGCGATGAGCGTGCTCCGCTGGTGGTTCTCGATGCCGCAACTGGTCGTCGACGCCACGGCCGAGCGCGACGCCTTCGCCGTGCCGCAGCGGTGCATCGAGGTGCTGAGCGAGAACGAAATGCTCGCGGCTCGCGGCCAGCGGGTTCACACGGGCCAATCGGACGACGACAATCGCCGCTTCGCCGAGTCGTTCACGAAAAACTTCGCCGCGATCGCCGACAAGTACCCGTTTTACGGCGAGTTGGAGCGGGTGTTTGAGCTCGCGCTGGCGATTTCGATCATCGAGCGGCAGCAGCTTGCCGAAATGGCCGGTTGGTCGCCCAGCTTGTTTCTCGATGACGCCCGCCTAGCGCTGCCGAAGGGGCGGGCGCCGCGGACCGTCGAGACGGTCATCAACCACCGCGTCATCGGCGGGCGACACGTCATCGCCGGCGTCAGCGGCGGCGTCTGGCTCGACGGCGGCACGAGTGCAAAGGTGATCGGCGCGACAGGCGACGCCGCGGCCAAGCTCGCCGCGATCAAGGCGTCGCCCCGCACGCCGCTGGCGCTCCCCAGCAATGGCCATGAGCATGACATGGCATGGTGGTGGGACTGACGGGCTCGCCTACCAGGCCTGGTGCTGATCCCCGCCGGCCGGCCCGCCGACGCGTTCTTCCGCCGTCGGCATCGCCTCGACCGTCTCGATCACCTTTTCCAACAAGGGTTTGCGACGGCGAAACCGCAGCGCCGTGATCACAACGATCACGGCCAGCACCGCGACCGTCAGCAAGATCTCCGCGTCTTTCAGCAGCCGGGCGATATCGTCCCCCACGGCGTAAGCCAGACCGAAAAACAGGCTGACGACCAGGCTCGCGCAGAACAAATCCCACAACACAAACCTGCCAAACGGCATGCGAACCACGCCGGCCGCCAGGTAGACCGGCCCCCGCACGCCGACCATGAATCGGGCCAACAACAGCACCTTGAACCCGTGCCGCAGGACGGCTCGTTCAAAACGCTCTTCCCGTTCCGCCCCCACGATTTTGGCGAAATACGGATGCACGCGCAACAGGTTATGGCCAAACCGGCGACCGATGCCATACATGACGGCGTCGCCCAGCAGCGCGCCTGCCAGGCATGCCGTGAACGCCCACTGGGGCTGTAAATCGCCGCTGGCGCTCAGGACTCCCGCGCCGATGATGAACACCTCTTCCGGCGCCGGCAACCCGCAGCCGGTGAGCACCATCAGCGCGAAGATGCCGAAGTAGCTGCCAGGATGGAGGAGCGTAGCGAACACGGGCAAAAAACGCCGCCGCCGCGGCGTCTGACGATGGCTCTCAAAACGGCAAAGACGAGAGTCCCAATTGTACCGTGCACGGCCGCCTCGCACAGCAAGGCGCTAGCCCGCTCCGTTTACTCCGCGGCGGGAATCCAGCGGCTGCCAGACAGGTTAAACGTGTGGACGTCGAAGGCCTCCGGCGCACCCTCGCGCTGGCAAACCAGCACGGCGCCCGCCTCGCGATGCGCTGCGCAGTATTCGCTCGCACCGGCCGGGCCGAGGATGTAAAACGCCGTCGCCAGGGAATCGGCCTCCGCGGCCGTGGCGGCGACGGCGGTTGCCGTGAAAACGCCTTCGGCCGGCTGCCCCGTGCGGGGATCGAGCAGGTGGCCATAGCGCCGGCCCTCGGCGGTGAAGGACTGCGTGCTGCTGCCGCTGGTGCCCAGCGCTTCGTCGCACAGCACGATTTCGCCCACGGGCCGGTCGCGCTGAAACGGGTGGGGCACGGCGATCGCCCAGCCGGCCGTGTCGCCGGCGCGATCCCGGCCCCGCGCCAGCACGCTGCTGCCGCCGCCGTGGCACAGATAGTCGGTCACGCCGCGCTGGGCCAGCAGTTCCGCCACGCGGTCGAGCGCGTAGCCCTTGCCGATCGAATTGAAATTGATCTCCACGCCGGCCCTGGTGAAGCGGACGCTGTGTTCGGCGGCGTCGAGTTCCACGTACTGGAACCCGACCGTCGCCAGCGCCGCCGCGATTTCCGCGTCCGCCGGCAGCCGGCCTTCGCGCTTCAGAAAACCCCAAACCCGCGAGAGGGGTCCCGTGGTGACGTCGAATGCGCCGTTGGTCGCGGCGTGAAGCCGGCCGCACAGCTCCAACAGCATAAACAGCCGCGGTTCCACGGCGACGGGCCGCTCGGACGCCGTGCGGTTGATCGCGGAAACCTCCGAGCCGGCGCGGAAGACCGAAAGCTGGTCTTCCAGTTGATCCACCAGGTCCAGGGCGGCCAGGGCGGCGTCGCCCGCGGCGCCGTCGTGGGCGTGGTACTGGATGGCGAACTCGCAGGCCATCGCTCGCCGGCTGGCATAGAGGTGGGCGACAGCCCGCGGACGATGAATCCGCGGCCCGGCAGCCACGCCCGGCGACGACGGGCTCTCCACCGCTGGCACGGCCGCCTCAGCAAGCTCGCGGGCGGCCGCCAGCAGCGCCCGGCCCGCGCTGCGGCCCCGCAGGAAGTCGCGTCGAGAGCTTGATTTATCGCTGGGCATGATTGGATTATAACGTGCTACGCCGCTCCGGCGGCTCGTTGAGCCGCGGCTAGCGCGAAGCAATCGCCGCTCACCGTTAGCCGCCGCTCACCGTTAGCCGCCGCTCACCGTTAGCCGCCGCTCAACGAGCGGCCGGAGCGCCTCCCACCCCCCGCATCCACCCATGCCCGCCGATCCGATCATCAGCGTCTCCGGCCTCCGCGGCGTCGTGGGCGACTCGCTCACCGAGGATGTCGCCGCGCGCTATGCGCTCGCACTGGCCGCCCACCTGCCGCCGGGCGCCGTCGTGATCGGCCGCGACGGGCGCCCGTCCGGCCCGCTGTTCGTCCGGGCGATTGCCGCCGCGCTAACCGGCGCGGGGCGGCCCGTGATCGACGCCGGCGTCGCAGCCACGCCCACCGTGGGAGTGCTGGTGCGCGAGCAGCGGGCCGCCGGCGGCATCCAGATCTCCGCCAGTCACAACCCGCCGCAATACAACGGCATTAAGCTGTTCAACGCCGCCGGCCGCGTTATCCCCGCCGTCGACGGCCAGCAAGTGCTCAACCGCTACCACGCAGCCGCCGAGCAACAACCGCCCGAAGCGCCTACCCCACATCCAGCCGCCACTCAACGAGCGGCCGCAGCGCCCCCCGGCACCCCGCCCGCCCTCACCGACACGACCGCCGCCCACCTCGCCCTCGTCGAAGCGATTTGCGACGTCGACCGTATCCGCAGCCGCAAGTTCCACGTGCTGCTCGATGCCAACCATGGTGCGGGGAGCGTCCTGGCACGCCCGCTGCTTGCGCGACTCGGCTGCCAGGCGACGATCCTGGGCGGCCAGCCCGACGGCCAGTTCGAGCACGTCCCGGAACCGACCGAAGCCAACCTGGCGCCGGTGCTCGATCGGGTCGTGAAAGCCCAGGCCGCGATCGGCTTCGCGCAGGACCCCGACGCCGATCGGCTGGCGATCATCGACGAGCGCGGCCGCTACATTGGCGAAGAAAAGACGCTGGCCCTCTGCGTCGACCATGTCCTACGCCATCAGCGGCAGGGACCCGTGGCGATCAACTGCTCGACCAGTCGCATGACCGAAGTTCTGGCCCAGCGCTACGGCGTGCCCTGCTTCCGCGCGAAGGTGGGCGAGGCCAACGTCGTGGACCTGATGCTGCAGACCGGCGCGGTCTTCGGCGGCGAAGGCAATGGCGGCGTCATCGACCCCCGCGTCGTGCTGGTGCGGGACAGCTTCGTCGGCATGGCGCTGGCGCTGGATGCGATGGCCGCCCGCGGGCTCCCCGCGAGCGAGCTCGCCAACGAGTTGCCGCAATTCGCCATTCACAAGACGACGATCAGCACGGCGCCGGAGCGCGTCGCCGCCGCGCTCGACGCGTTGGAGCGGCGCTTTAGCGACGCAACGGCCGATCGCCTCGACGGCCTGCGGCTCGACTGGCCCGACGGCGCCTGGCTGCTGGTGCGGCCGAGCAATACCGAGCTGATCGTGCGCGCCATTGCCGAGGCGCCCACGCCGGAGCGCGCGCAGCGCCTGTGCCAATCGGCAGCGGCCGTGATCAGTGCGCCCTGACGGCCGGTCGCTCTCCTTGAAGGCGGCCATCGCGAGCCCCGCCGGCAATCACGTCGATGAAGTCGCCGACGCTCGACTCGCCGCAATCGACTTCGACGGGCGCGTAGCGGCAAGAGGTGCCGACGTAACGCGCTGCGGTCGTCCCGTCCCCAGCCCCTCCCGGCGAGGGCATGAGCCCGCCGGCAGCCCGCCGGTCGACCTCAAGCGGCGATTCCACCAGCACGCGGAGTCGCTTGCCGCGCAGGCTCGCATAGTAGGCCTCCCGCAGTTCCGCCTCCACCGCCGCCAACTGCCGGCCGCGCTCGTGCTTGACCTGCCGGGAAAGCTGCCCCGGCATGTCGGCCGCCGGCGTGCCACGTCGCGCGCTGAACGGAAACATATGGATCTTGGAGAATCCGACCTGGCGGCAGACGGCGATTGTTTCGGCGAACTCCGCCTCCGTCTCGCCAGGAAAGCCCACAATCACATCGGTGGTGATCGCCGGCCGGTCAAGCCGGTCCTGCAACATGCGGCAGCGGTCGACGAACCGCTGCGCGCCCCAGCGGCGTCGCATCCGGCGCAGCACCGCGTCGCTGCCCGATTGCATTGAAATGTGCAAGTGCGGGCAGACCTTGTCCGGGTGATCGGCCAGGACGTCGATCAGCTCGCGGGTGACTTCCGTCGCCTCGATGCTCGACAGCCGCACGCGAAACTCGCCCGGCAACTTCGCCAGTCGGCGAACCAGGTGCGACAGCCGCGTCCACTGGTCCTTCGATGCGCTGCGGTTCCACTCGACGCCGTAATGCCCCAGGTGAATGCCGGTAAGCACCACCTCGCGATAGCCGCCGCCGACGAGCCGCTGGACCTCGGCCTCGATGTGCTCGATGGGCCGGCTGGCAAGCTGCGGCCGCACATAGGGAATGATGCAGAAGCTGCACCGCAGCAGGCAGCCGTCCTGCACCTTCACATAGGCCCGATGCCGGCGGCCGAAGCCGCTGATGCCCGTCGGCGCGTCGGTCACGCCGAACCGGCCCAGCAGATCGCCCAGTTCCCGCTTGTCGGTGACGACTTCGGTCACGTTCGGCAGCTCGGCCACCTCGCGC